>NZ_JBMDIW010000022.1:0-88508 GCF_057808875.1 Caulobacter sp. FG7 | reverse complement strand
TCGTCAGGCTCATAACCTGAAGGTCACAGGTTCAAATCCTGTCCCCGCACCCAAAATCTTCTACGTAAAGCCCTCAGCCCAAAGCTGGGGGCTTTCGTCGTTCTCGGGATCAGCTCATGACCGACCGCTACCTGGACGACCTGACGGTCGGCGAGACCTGGACCGGCCAGCCGTTCGTGTTGTCGCAGGCCGAGATCCTCGATTTCGCCCGCGCCTACGATCCCCAACCGATGCATGTGGATGTCGAGGCCGCCGCGACCGGCCGGTTCGGCGGCATCATCGCCAGCGGCTGGCACGTGGCCTCGCGGGTGATGCGCGAATATGTCGACACCGCCCCGTTCGGCGCCACGCCGATGCTGGGCGTCCGCATCGACGAGCTCTGCTGGCTCAAGCCCGTGCGCCCCGGCGACGCCCTGAGCGTCCATCGCGAGGTGGTCGAGGTCACGCGCTCGCGCTCCAAGCCCGACCGCGGGACGATCCGCACCTTCACCCGGGTGACCAACCAGCATGGCGAGCCGGTGCTGACCTTCTTCAACCTGATCCAGATGCCGGCCCACGCGGGCGTGACCTTGTAAGGCGCCTTGCCTTCGCGCCCGGCTCGCCCTCAGTCTGCGGGCCTTGCAATTGGGGGCATCGCATGCGGCGACGGACGGTTCTGGCGGGCGGCGTGCTTGTCTCCGGCCTATTGGCGCTGACCCTGGCCGGGGCGTCCGCCGCGCTCGCCGCGCCGCTCTCCGCCGATGAGGCGCGCCAGGTCGACGCCATCGCCGCCGAGGTGCTGGCCGCCACCGGCGCGCCCTCGGCCTCGGTGGCCATCGTCGAGGACGGCGAGCCCGCCTACGCCAAGGCCTATGGCCTGGCGCGGCTGTCGCCGGCCGTTCCGGCCACCACGTCCACCCGCTACGGCATCGCGTCGGTCAGCAAGCAGTTCACCGCCGCGGCCGTGCTGCTGCTGGTCGAGGACGGAAAGGTCTCGCTGGACGATCCGGTCGGCAGGTACGTGCCTGGCCTGACCGACGGCGACAAGATCACCCTGCGCCAGGTGCTGTCGCACACAGCCGGCTATCGCGATTACTGGCCGCAGGATTTCGTGTTCGAGGCCATGCGCGCGCCGACCACGCAGCAGAAGATCCTCGACGGCTGGGCGCGGGTCCCGCTGGACTATCCGCCCGGGGAGCAGTGGCGCTATTCCAACACCGGCTTCGTCGTCGCCGGCTTGGTGGTCGAGAAGGTTTCGGGTGAGCCGCTGTTTGCGTTCCTCAAGCGGCGGATCTTCGATCCCTTGGGCATGAGCGGCGTCACCGAGGACGACAGCAGGGCGCTGTCGCCGCCCGACGCCGGCCACTACACCCGCTATGGCCTGGGGCCCGTGGTCCCGGCCGACAAGGAAGGTCCTGGCTGGCTGTTCGGCGCGGCCGAACTGGCCATGTCGCCGTCGGATCTGGCGCGCTGGAACCGGGCGATGATCCGCCGAGAGTTGCTGAAGCCCTCATCGTGGGAAGCGATGACCACCTCCGTAGACCTGTCGAGCGGGGCTCCCGCCGGCTATGGCCTGGGCGTCTCGGTCAAGGTGCGCGACGGGGTCACCAGCATCAGCCACGGCGGCATGCTGTCGGGCGTCCTGACCAGCAACACCGTCTGGCCGAGCGAGAAGCGGGCCGTGACCGTGGTCGCCAACGCCGATTTCGGCGAGCCGCAGACGGCCATCTCGCAACGGATCGCCTTTCTTCTGCGGCCCTCGACGGGACCGGCGGCGACGGCGCGGGCCCTGGTCGCCCAGCTGCAGGCGGGCGCGATCGACCCGGCCCTGCTGACGGCCAACGGCAAGGCCTGGTTCACGGCCGCGCGCCTTTCCGACTTCGAGCGAAGCCTTTCCCCGCTTGGACCTTTGCGCATGCTCGATGGCCAGGGCGTCCAAGTGCGCGGCGGCATGACCTGGCATGGTTTCGACGCGACCTTCGGCGCGCGGACCCTGTCGGTGTCGATGCGGCTGACGCCGGACGGCAAGGTCGAGCAGTTTCTGATCGGGCCGAAGGCGAGCTGACGCGGACGGGCGGGGGCAGGGCGATGGGCGACGTGTTCGAAGGGTTTTCCCGCTTCGAGTTCAACGACGGCCGCTGGACCCGGCCGGTCTGGCGCCTGGGGACGGGCCCGGCGGTCATCGTCATCCACGAGATCCCTGGCCTGCATCCGGCGGTGCTGGATTTCGCCCGCGACGTCGCCGCCGCCGGCATGACCGTCTTCTGCCCCAGCCTGTTCGGCGAGCCGGGCAAGGACGTGACCAAGCGATACATCGACGCCACCACCCTCCGCCTGGCTTGCGTGCGGCGCGAGTTCGCGATCTGGCGCGGCGGACGGTCCAGTCCCGTGGTCGACTGGTTGAAGGCCCTGGCTCGCCAGGCCCACGCCGAATGCGGCGGCAAGGGCGTCGGCGCGGTGGGCATGTGCTTCACCGGCGGTTTCGCCCTGGCGATGATGACCGAGCCGTCGGTGGTGGCGCCGGTGCTGGCCGAGCCGTCGCTGCCGGTGTTCGACAAGGGCGGGCTCGACGCCTCGCCGGCCGAGATCGCCTGCGCGAAGGCGCGCTTCGAGGCCGAGGACCTGTCGCTGATCGCCCTGCGCTACAAGTCCGACCGCCATGTGCGCGACGCCCGCTTCGCGACCCTGAAGGCGCAGTTCGGCGAGCGGGCCGAGCTGATCGAGCTCGATGACGCCGACGCCAACGACTACCGCGTGATCCCGCCGCATTCGGTGCTGACCCTGCATCTCGATCGCGACCGCCCGGACGGGGCGGGGATGGCGGCGGCGCGGCGGGTGGTGGAGTTCTTCAAGGAGCGGACCGGGGCGTGAAGCCAGATCCTCTACCCGAAGGGGGGGGCGAAGGGCCGGAGGGGCAAGGGGCGGGCGACGTTCAGCACGCTCCCGCCTTCGAAATCACGTCCCCCTCCGTCGGCTTCGCCGACACCTCCCCCTTCAGGGGGAGGATCGTTTGGCTGGACTTTTCCACCTCGCACGCCTAGACACCGCGCCTTCGATTTTCCCCCGCGCTACCGGCGTTCGATCCGCCGGCCGGGCTGCAAAGGCTATCCGCGCCATGAAGCGCCATTCCGAAAAATCCAAGAGCGGGCCCGTGGGTCCGTCGCAGCGCCAGCTCCGCGCCGGCGAACTGATCCGCCACGCCCTGGTCGACATCCTCCGGGAAGAGGAGTTGCAGGACGAGGCCCTGACGGGCGTCACCATCACCGTCTCCGAAGTGCGCATGAGCCCCGACCTGCGGCACGCCGTCTGCTTCGTCGAGCCGCTGGGCGCGGGCCTGGCCGGGCAGGCCGCCGGCCAGAACGTCGACGAGATCATCAAGGGCCTGAACCGCGTGGCCAAGTTCCTGCGCGGGCGTCTGGGCCGGTCGATCGACATGAAGTTCACGCCGGACCTGAAGTTCCTCCACGACGAGAGCTTCGGCACGGCCGCCTATATGGACAAGCTGTTCCTCGACCCGCGCGTGCGCCAGGACACCGAGCGCCGCCTGTCCGACGTGGCCGGCGACGAAGACGAGGACAACTGAGCCATGGCGCGCCGCAAGAAGGGCGACGCCGTCTCGGGCTGGGTGTGCCTGGACAAGCCCTACGACCTGACTTCGACGAGCGCGGTCTCCCGCGTGCGCCGGGCGTTCAACGCCCAGAAGGCCGGCCACGCCGGCACGCTGGACCCGCTGGCCACCGGCATCCTGCCGCTGGCGCTGGGCGAGGCGACCAAGACCGTCCCGTTCCTGATGGACGCCGACAAGGCCTATCGCTTCACCATCGAGTGGGGTCGCAACACCACCACGCTGGACCGCGAGGGCGAGACGACGGCGTCGTCCGACGTGCGTCCGGCGCTCGAGGCTGTCGAGGCGGCTCTTCCCGCCTTCATCGGCGAGGTCGACCAGGTTCCGCCGAACTATTCGGCCATCAAGGTCGACGGCGAACGGGCCTACGATCTGGCCCGCGACGGGGTGGAGTTCGAGCTCCAGACCCGCAAGGTGACGATCCACGCCCTGCGCGTGCTGTCGGTCCCCGACGCCGATCACGTCGAGCTGGAGATGGAATGCGCCAAGGGCACCTACGTGCGCGCCGTGGTCCGCGACCTGGCGACCGCGCTCGGAGCCTGTGGACATGTCAGCCAGCTTCGCCGCACGCGGGTCGGCCAGTTCACCGAGGGCTCGGCGATAAGTCTGGAAACTCTAGAGAATTTGGGCTATGAGGCCCGACTGTCGGAGGCATTGCTTCCGGTCGAGACCGCGCTGGACGACATCCCGGCGTTGGCCGTGACCGACGAAGACGCCTTCCGGCTTGCGCAAGGACGCGCCATCGTTCTGCTACCCAGGCAGGTGGAGACGCTGAAAGCCGAGCTTACGCCCGGCGATCGCACCGTTTCCGCCATGTCCGGAGAACGCCTGGTGGCCTTGTGCGAGATGCGCGCCGGAAAGCTCAATCCGGTGCGGGTCTTCCAACTCACCTGAGCGGAGACAGCCCGATGTCGATCACTGCCGAGCGCAAGAGCGCTCTCATCGCCGAACACGCCCGCACCGAGGGTGACACCGGCAGCGCTGAAGTCCAGGTCGCGATCCTCTCGGAGCGCATCTCGAACCTGACCGAGCACTTCAAGACCCACAAGAAGGACAACCACAGCCGTCGTGGCCTGCTGAAGCTGGTTTCCCAGCGTCGCCGTCTCCTCGACCACCTGAAGAAGTCCGACGAAGGCCGTTACGCGGCTCTCATCGAGAAGCTGGGTCTGCGCCGCTAAGGCGCATTTCCGCCGCCTTACCCCGGTAAGGCGGCGGAACGCTATTTGGGGTCAGCCATCTCGAGACAGGCCGAGGTGGAGGATCCGAGGGTTTCGCTCCTCACGGGGCGGCGCCCAGTACGTGCGAGGGTTCACGTCCTCAAACCCCCGCCTGTCGCATTAGGATGAGGATCATCGGGCCGGCTCCATTGGCCGTCCGCCCCTGTCCACGCCCGACGGGAATCCGCCCGCGGGAACCGAAAGAAGATAAATGTTCGATATCAAGCGCAAGACGATCGAGTGGGGCGGCAAGACGCTCGTCCTCGAAACCGGTCGCATCGCCCGTCAAGCCGACGGCGCTGTCCTGGCCACCATGGGCGAAACCGTCGTCCTGGCCACCGCCGTGTTCGCCAAGAAGGCGAAGCCCGGCCAAGATTTCTTCCCGCTGACGGTCAACTACCAGGAAAAGACCTTCGCGGCCGGCAAGATCCCGGGCGGCTACTTCAAGCGTGAAGGCCGTCCGTCGGAAAAGGAGACCCTGGTCTCCCGCCTGATCGACCGTCCGATCCGCCCGCTGTTCGTCAAGGGCTTCAAGAACGAAGTCCAGGTCGTCGTGACCGTGCTGCAGCACGACCTCGAGAACGATCCCGACATCATCGGCATGGTCGCCGCCTCGGCCGCCCTGACCCTGTCAGGCGCCCCGTTCATGGGCCCGATCGGCGCGGCTCGCGTCGGCTGGGTGAACGGCGAGTACGTGCTGAACCCGACGCTCGACGAGCTGAAGGAAAGCGCGATGGATCTGGTCGTGGCCGGCACCGCCGACGCCGTGATGATGGTCGAAAGCGAAATCAAGGAACTCTCGGAAGAGATCGTCCTGGGCGGCGTCAACTTCGCGCACCAGCAGATGCAGGCCGTGATCGACGGCATCATCGACCTGGCCGAACACGCCGCCAAGGAGCCGTTCGACTTCCAACCGGAAGACACCGACGCCCTGAAGGCCGAAGTGAAGAACGCCGTCGGCCAGGACTTGGCTGACGCCTACAAGATCCAGGCCAAGGGCGAGCGCGTCGCCGCCCTGGGCGCCGCCAAGGCCAAGGCCATCGAGACCTTCGCCAAGAGCGAAGCCAAGCCGGACGGCATCGACCCGCTGAAGCTGGTCTCGGTGTTCAAGGAACTGGAAGCCGACATCGTTCGTCGTTCGATCCTCGACACCGGCATCCGCATCGACGGCCGCACCGTCGACAAGGTCCGTCCGATCCTGGGCGAAGTCGGCATCCTGCCGCGCACCCACGGTTCGGCCCTGTTCACCCGCGGCGAGACCCAGGCGATCGTGGTCGCCACCCTGGGCACCGGCGACGACGAGCAGTTCATCGACGCCCTGGAAGGCACCTACAAGGAATCCTTCCTGCTGCACTACAACTTCCCGCCCTACTCGGTCGGTGAGACGGGCCGCATGGGCTCGCCGGGCCGCCGCGAAATCGGCCACGGCAAGCTGGCCTGGCGCGCCCTGCGCCCGATGCTGCCGGCCAAGGAAGACTTCCCCTACACCATCCGTCTGGTCTCCGAGATCACCGAGTCGAACGGCTCGTCCTCGATGGCCACGGTCTGCGGTTCGTCGCTGGCCATGATGGACGCCGGCGTTCCGCTGGTGCGTCCGGTGTCGGGCATCGCCATGGGCCTGATCCTCGAAAAGGACGGCTTCGCCGTTCTGTCCGACATCCTGGGCGACGAAGATCACCTGGGCGACATGGACTTCAAGGTGGCCGGCACCAGCGAAGGCCTGACCTCGCTGCAGATGGACATCAAGATCGCCGGCATCACGCCCGCGATCATGGAGCAGGCCCTGGCTCAAGCTAAGGATGGCCGCGCGCACATCCTCGGCGAGATGAACAAGGCCATGGAAGCGCCGCGTGAAGACGTCGGCGAGTTCGCTCCGAAGATCGAAACCATCACCATCCCGACCGACAAGATCCGTGAAGTGATCGGCACCGGCGGCAAGGTGATCCGCGAGATCGTCGCCACCACCGGCGCCAAGGTCGACATCAACGACGAAGGCACCGTGAAGGTCTCGGCCTCGGACGGCGCCAAGATCAAGGCCGCGATCGACTGGATCAAGTCGATCACGCAGGAAGCTGAAGTCGGCGCGATCTACGACGGCAAGGTCGTCAAGGTCGTCGATTTCGGCGCCTTCGTGAACTTCTTCGGCGCCAAGGACGGCCTCGTCCACGTCAGCCAGATCAGCAACGAACGCGTCGCCAAGCCGTCGGACGTTCTGAAGGAAGGCCAGATGGTCAAGGTGAAGCTCCTGGGCTTCGACGACCGCGGCAAGACCAAGCTGTCGATGAAGGTCGTCGACCAGACGACGGGTGAAGACCTGTCGAAGAAGGCCGAAGTGACCCCGGAGGAAGCCGTCAACACCTGATGACGGCTTTCAGGGCGACCTGAAAATGCAGCGGGCGGCTCCGAAAGGGGCCGCCCGTTTTGCTTTGATCCTCCCCCTCTGGGGGAGGTGGCGCGAAGCGCCGGAGGGGGGCGGTTTCAGCTTCCACTGCGTAGGGACCGCTATTCCCCCCCCCCCCCCCCCACCGATCGCTGCGCGATCGCCTCCCCACAGGGGGAGGACTAAGCTCAGGCCCGTCCCGCCTGGGCCGACAGGTGATCGGCGGTGATGCCGATCTTGGCCAGGGCGCGGGTCCACTTGCTCTCGTGGTCGTCGCCGAACAGCAGGGTCTCGTCGGCGTCGCAGATGAGCCAGACGTTGTCACGCAGCTCCTGCTCCAGCTGGCCGGGTCCCCAGCCGGAGTAGCCGAGGGCCAGGATGGCGCGGCGGGGCCTATGGATGCGGCTGCCCAGGGCGTCCAGGGCGTCGCGGGTGACGGTCAGGGCCAGGCCGTCGGCCACCGGGGCGGTGGAATCCGGCGAGACGTAGTCGTCGGTGTGCAGCACGAAGCCGCGCTCGCGCTCGACCGGGCCGCCCAGCATCACCAGATCGCTGGGCGCGCGCACCTCCGGGTCGACGCCCAGCTTGTCGAGCAGTTCGTACACCGTCAGGCCCTCGACCGGGCGGTTGACCGCCAGGCCCATGGCCTGCTCGTCGTCGTGCGAGCACAGATAGACCACGGCGCGCTCGAAGCGCGGATCCTCGATGCCGGGCATGGCCACCAGGAGCCGGCCGGTCAGGAATTGGCCCTCGCCGTCGAGGGGGGCGGTCTCGGGAGCGTCCATCTGTTGAGGATCGGCACACAACGCGTCGGTTTCAAGTCAAACCACGTTATTGGCGAACCGATCCGGACGCTTTATCTCCGGACGGCCCTTTCAGCACAGGATCACACCATGGCGATCAAGGTTGGCGACACGCTTCCGGCGGCCACTTTCATGACCAGCACGGCCGAAGGCCCCGCTCCGGTCACCTCCGACGAACTCTTCAAGGGCAAGACCGTCGCCCTCTTCGCCGTCCCCGGCGCGTTCACCCCGACCTGCTCGGCCAAGCACCTGCCGGGCTTCAAGGAAAAGGCCGCCGAACTGAAGGCCAAGGGCGTCGACACGATCGCCTGCATCTCGGTCAACGACGTCTTCGTGATGAAGGCCTGGGGCGCCGACCAGGGCATTTCGGGCGAAGTGCTGCTGCTGGCCGACGGCAACGGCGACTTCACCCGCGCCATCGGCCTGGACTTCGACGGCAGCAAGTTCGGCATGGGCTCGCGCTCGCAGCGCTACTCGCTGATCGCCAAGGACGGCGTGGTCGAGACGCTGAACGTCGAGGAAGCCGGCGAATTCAAGGTCTCGTCGGCCGACTACATGCTGGGCCAGCTGTAAGCAGGCTCCGGCCTGCCCTCGTCCTTCGACAGGCTCAGGAAGAGGGCTACTGACAGGCCGCGATAGTCGAGAACCTCACCCTGAGCTTGTCGAAGGGCGGGGTTCTCGCAGCCCTCAGGCCGAGATCGCGTGCAGCTGCGCCGCATGCGACCGCAGCCAGGCGCGATGCGGTGCGGGATCGCCGATCAGGGTCTCGCACAGCGCCCAGAAGCGCGGGCCGTGATTGGCCTCCACCAGGTGGGCGCATTCGTGGGCGACGACGTAGTCGGCCACCGCCGCCGGCGCCAGCACCAGCCGCCAGCTGTAGCGGATCGCCGCCGGCGTGCCGGGGCGCGCGGGCCGGCAAGAGCCCCAGCGGGCCTTGGGGTCGGCCACCGCCACCGACGGCATCGGTCGTCCCAGCCGTCCGGCGTGATGGGCGGTGCGCTCGGTCAGGATCTCCAGCGCCCGGTGCTTGACCAGCCGCAGGATCTTCAACGACCAGTTGGCGTCGTCGGGCGCGATCAGGGCGTCTTCGGTCATCCGCGCCCGGCCTGGACCGACCTCCAGCCGATAGGCCTTGCCCCAGATCTTCAGCACCCCGCCGGGCTCGATCACCTGGCGGCCGGGCAGGGCCGCCAACTGCAGGCTCATCCAGCCGGCCTTCTCGTGAGCGAAGGCCACGGCCTCGGTCAGGCGGCGCGGGTTGGGGGCGATGGCGACGATCTCGGACTTGGCCCGGTCGACCCGCAGCGACACCCGCCGCGCGCGGCCGTCCACCTTCAGCCGCACGGCGCAGCGTTCGATCTCCAGCCGGTCGCCGTCGGCGAAGCGTTGGGGAGCGGCCTTGGGCTGCGGGCGAAAGAGGTTCATCGTCCCCCTAGATCGCGCCCGCCGGCCCTTTACGCAAGAGTCTGCTTCTCAGCCCTTCTTGCCGGCGAAGTTGGGATCGGTGCGCAGGATGAAGTCGCGGACCTTGGGATAGATCTCCTCGCGGAACCGGCGGCCGTTGAACACCCCGTAGTGGCCTACGCCCGGCTGGACGTAGTCCTCCTTCAGCTCGGCCGGAAGGCTCGAGCACAGGTCGTGGGCGGCCTGGGTCTGGCCGATGCCGGAGATATCGTCCTTCTCGCCCTCGACCGTCATCAGGCCGATGTCGGTGATAGCCGCGGGATCCACCTTGCGGCCCCGGTGCATCAGCTCGCCCTTGGGCAGCAGGTGGCGCTGGAAGACGATGTCGATGGTCTGGAGGTAGAATTCCTCGGTCAGGTCCAGCACCGACAGATACTCGTCATAGAACTCCAGGTGCTTGTCGGCGCCGTCGCCGTCGCCGTCGACGAGGCTGTGGAAATAGCGCTGGTGGGCTTCCTGGTGCTTGTCGGCGTTCATACTCATGAAGCTGGCCAGCTGCACGAAGCCCGGATAGACGCGCCGGCCCATGCCCGGATAGGGCGCGGGCACGGTGTAGATCATGTTCGACTGGAACCAGGTGAAGGGCTTTTCCTCCGCCAGGTTGTTGGTCACGGTCGGCGACAGGCGCGCGTCGATCGGCGAGCCCATGAAGGTCATGCTGGCCGGGCGCGACGGGTCGCCGTCCTCGGCCATCAGGGCGGCGGCGGCCAGCACCGGCGGCCCGGGCTGGCAGACGGCCAGCACGTTGGGGCGCGGCCCCAGCACCCGCAGCATGTCGCGGATGTGGTCGATATAGTCGTGGAAGTCGAAGCGGCCCTGCAGGACCGAAACTTCACGGGCGTTCTGCCAGTCGACGATGAATACCGCGTGGTCGGGCAGGAAGGCCTCGACCGTGCCGCGCAGCAGGGTCGCGTAGTGGCCCGACAGGGGGGCGACGATCAACACGGCGGGGTCCAGCTCGAACTTGCCGGCCCGGCGCATGTCGGCCATGTCGCGGTCGAACTGGATCAGGCGCGCCCAAGGGCTCTGCCAGACCACGGTCGGGCGCACGCGCACGTCGACGTCGTTGATCTTGACCGTGTCGATGCGCCAGTCGGGCTTGCCGTAGCGACGGGTGACGTTGGAGAACAGGTCGGCGCCCGCATAGAGCCGCCGGCCAAGCTCGGTGTTGGCGGCCGGGTTCAGCGGCGAGCCCCAGAAGTCGCGGGCCGCGCGGGCGGCCAGGCGCATGGGGGTCGAGGCGTAGAAGCTCGCTTCGTGCAGGGCGTACAGCATGCCGTCTCCAGCGATTGTGCGCTGCAGCATAACACGCCGACCGTGAAGAAGGTACAGCCCTGAGGTGACCTAACGGCGCCGCGATGCAAAAAAAATGGGCGAACCTCCCCCTTTGGGGGAGGCGGCCGAAGGCCGGTGGGGGGGGCGTTCTCAGCTTCCGAGGGGTTGGAGGCGTGTCACACGCCCCCCTCCGATCGCTGCGCGATCTCCTCCCCCAAAGGGAGAGGTTCCCTACTTGCCCTTCATCGCCGTCTTCAGCTGGCGGGCGATCTCGTCCGGCGGCGAGCCGTAGCCGATGACGCTGTGGAAGCGGCCCCTGGGGTCGATGACGTAGATCATCGTGGAGTGGTCGACCGTGTAGTCGGGCCCTTCGCCGACCTTCTTGGCGTAGGCGCGATAGGTCTTCACCGTCGCATCCACCTGTTCCTGCGTCCCGGTCAGGCCGACGATGTTCTTGGGCAGGTGGCCGGCGGTCAGGTAGGTCTTCATCTGGGCCGGGGTGTCGCGGGCCGGGTCGACCGAGATCATGACGATCTGCAGGTCCTTGGCCTTGGGGCCCAGCTGGTCGCTGGCGGCAGCCAGGGCCTGCAGGGTGCCGGGGCAGACGTCGGGGCAGTAGGTGAAGCCGAAGAACATCGCGCTCCATTTGCCCTTCAGCACGCTCTCGTCCGTCGGCTTGCCGTCATAATCGACCAGCTGGAACGGCCCGCCCACCGCGGCCGGCTTGGGGGCGGAGCGGAAAACACCGCTCTGGACGATCAGCGCGCCGGCGACCAGGACGCCCACGATGCACACGGCCAGGACCATCAGGCGGTTGCGGTTCATGGGTTTGCATCCTTTGGGGCTCGCCAGATCGAAATTTCTGGCCTTAATGTGGCGTCATGGCCGACGCTTCGTTCAAGGACGCGCCGAAGAAACCATTACCCGACGGGCTCGATAGGCCCGACGGCGCAGGTGCGCAAGACAGCGACGACTGGTCCTGGGCGGGCCCTGGGCTGCGCCAGGGACGGCTTCGTGTTCGAACATTGATCGCCCAACGCTGGCTGACGGTGGCCGGCCAGTCGGTGACGGTGCTGTTCTGCGGCCTGGTGCTCGACCGGCAGATTCCCTACGCCCTGTGCTTCTCGCTGATCGCCCTGTCGGCCTGGCTGAACGTGCTGATCGGCCTGGCCTCGACCGGCCAGCGCCTGGCGCGCGACGTCGAGGCTACCGCCCAGATCGCCTTCGACATCCTGCAGCTGTCGGGGATGCTGTACCTGACCGGCGGGGTCTACAATCCGTTTTCGCTGCTGCTGATCGCGCCGGTGACCCTGGCGGCCGCCACCCTGCCGGCGCGCTACGCCCTGGGCCTGGGGGTGCTGGCGGTGATCGCCACCGTCGTGCTGGCCTTCCTCTACATGCCCTTGCCGGTCGTCGTCGGCGTGCCGCCGCCCAGGCCCGAGGCCTCGCTGCTGGCCGGCATCGTCGCGGCGAGGATCCTGGGCATCGTCGTCACCGGCCTCTATGCCTGGCAGGCGGCGACGGAGTCGGCCCGCATGGAGCTGGCCCTCAACGTCACCGAGACCGTGCTGGCCCGCGAGCAGCGGCTGTCGGCCCTGGGCGCCCTGGCGGCGGCGGCGGCGCACGAACTGGGCACCCCCCTGGCCACCATCTCGGTCGTCGCCCGCGAGATGGCGCGCGGCGCCCCCGACGAGCAGACCCGCGAGGACGCCGAGCTGCTGATCGGCCAGGCCGCCCGCTGCCGCGAGATCCTGCAGCGCCTGACCGAGATGCCCGAGGCCCAGGACGCCGTCCACGAGCGCATGAGCCTGGTCCAGCTGGTGCACGAGATCATCGAGCCGCACATGATCCACGGCGTGCGGGTCGAGGCCGTGGTCAACGGGCCTTCCGGCGAATCGGCCCCCGACGTCTGGCGGCGGGCCGAGGTGATCCACGCCCTGACCTCGATCGTCGAGAACGCCGTCGACTTCGCCCGCTCCGAGGTGATCGTCGTGGCCCGGTTCGATCCGCGCTCGATCCTGATCGAGGTGCGCGACGACGGTCCCGGCTTCTCGCCCGAGGTGCTGGCCAAGCTGGGCGAGCCCTATGTGACCTCGCGTCCTGGGGCGGAGGGCTCGCGCACCGGCCACATCGGCATGGGCCTTGGCTTCTTCATCGCCAAGACCCTCCTGGAACGGACTGGCGCGGCCGTGGATTTCAGGAACGGCCGTCGCGGCGGCGCGGTGGTCGCGGCCCGTTGGCCACGCCCGGCGATGGAAGCTCCCGGCTTCATCGGAGTTTAGTACGAAAGACTTGCGAAGTTTTGCAAGTTCTAGACATGATGGCGATACGACACCCGGTTGAGTAATGGCGCGGGGAGGCGCTGAGTTGATGGCGGATATCGGAGAACTGGTCGCGGCCCTGCCGGACAAGTCCTTGCTTCTGCTCGACGACGATGCGCCCCTGCGCACCCGTCTTGGTCGAGCTTTGGAACAGCGTGGCTTCGAGGTGACCCTGTGCGCCTCGGTGGCCGAGGCGATCGGTTCGCTGAAGTCCCAGGCGCCGGCCCATGCCGTGCTCGACATGCGGCTGGAGGACGGCTCGGGCCTGAAGGTCGTCGAGGCTGTGCGCGACGCCCGCGCCGACGCCAAGATCATCATGCTTACCGGCTATGGCAACATCGCCACGGCGGTGGCGGCGGTGAAGGCCGGGGTGGTCGACTACCTCTCCAAGCCGGCCGACGCCGACGACGTGGCCCGCGCCCTGCTGGCCGCCAAGGACGCCGCCCCGGCCCCGCCGGAAAACCCGATGAGCGCCGACCGCGTGCGCTGGGAGCATATCCAGCGGGTCTACGAGATGTGCGGCCACAACGTCTCCGAGACCGCCCGCCGCCTCAACATGCACCGCCGGACGCTTCAGCGGATCCTGGCCAAACGGGCGCCGCGCTAAGCCCCCCTCAGTCGCTCCGGTACAGCTCCCCCAGAAGGGGAGCATCTTGCTGACTAAATCCTCCCCCTCTGGGGGAGGTGGCCCGGAGGGCCGGAGGGGGGACGTTTTCAGCTTTCGCGACGCTGGACGTCCGAGTGACTCCCCTCTCCGTCCGCTTCGCGGACGCCTCTCCCACAGGGAGAGGGTCTCCTCATCACATCGCCGAAATCCCGCCGTCGAGCTTCAGCTCGGCGCCGGTCATGAACTTGCTCTCGTCGCTGGCCAGGTAGAGCACCGCATTGGCGATGTCGTCGGGCTCGCCGATGTGGCCCAGCGGGATCTGCCGGCCCAGCTTGGCGTGGGCTTCGTCCTTGCCCAGGCGCTGGCTCAGGGGATCGAGTATGGGGGTGTCGATGAAGGTCGGGTGGATCGAGTTCGAACGGATGTCGAGCCCGAGCTTGGCGCAGTAGAGCGCGATGTTCTTGGACAGCAGCCAGACCCCGGCCTTGGAGGCGTTGTAGGCCGGCGAGTTGTGGTTGGCGATCAGGCCGGCGATCGAGCTGATGTTGACGATCGAGCCGGGCTGGTGGGCGCGCATGTGGGTCAGGGCGTGCTTGGCCCCCAGGAAGACGCTGTCGACATTGATCGACATGATCTTCTTCCAGAGGTCGAACTCCATCTGCTCCAGCGGCTTGTCGCCGGCGACGCCTGCGTTGTTGACCAGAACCGAGAGGCCTCCCATGTCGGCGGCCGCCGCTTCCAGCGCCGCGATCCACTGGTCTTCCTGGGTCACGTCGAGGGCGTAGGCGAAGGCCGTGCCGGCGCCGTGGGCGGCGTTGATCTCGGCCGCCACGGCCCTGGCCCCGTCGACATTGATGTCGGCCAGGGCGACCTTGGCGCCTTCCGAGGCCAGCTTGCGCGCCGCCGCCGCGCCCAGGCCCTGGGCCGCGCCGGTGATGAAGGCCTTCTTGCCGGCGACCCGGCCCGTGGTCTGCGCCATTCGGCGTCCTCCCTGTAATTCAAACGATAGTTTGAACTGGATGCGGGGGGAGGGGAAGGGGGAGAGTGCGGCCTCAGGCTATCCGCCCGCGATCGCGTCCATGAACGTCGCCAGCTGCACGTCGCGCTCGCTGACGCCGTCGCAGTCGTGGGTGGTCAGGGTCACCTCGACGCGGTTGTAGACGTTGAACCATTCGGGATGATGGTCTCGCTTGTCGGCCTCGATGGCCACGCGAGTCATGAAGCCGAAGGCGGCGTTGAAGTCGGCGAAACGGAAGGTCTTCTCGATGGCGTCCTTGCCCTCGGCGGCGGTCCAGCCGGCGAGTTGGGCGAGGGCGGCGGCGGCGCCGATCTTGGCGGGGGCGGTCATGGGGCGGCTCCTGAAGCTTCCGGCCCCTTCAGAACGACAATCCGGTGGCGGCCGCAAGCTCCGCCAGCGCCTGATCCTCGCTGGAGACCTTGATGGCGACCATGCCTAAGGCCGCCGCCGGCTTGCAGTTGACCCCCAGGTCGTCGAGGTAGACGCAGGATCCCGGCGCCACGCCCAGCAGGTCGCACATCATCTGGTAGATACGCGGGTCGGGCTTGCGCACCCCGGCCTTGGAGCTTTCGATCAGGGCGTCGAACTGGGCCATGATGTCGGCCACCGCCGCGGCTTTCTCAGCGGAGGACGCCATGCCCGCGCCATGACCCGCGCCCGGTACGTTGTTGGTGATGCAGCCCACCTTGAAACGCGCCTTGCAGGCCTTCAGCGCGGCCACCATCCGGGGGCGGATCTCGCCTGACAGCAGGGGCAGCACGTCGCGACCCGGCACGGCGTGACCCAGGCGCGTGGACTCCTCCAGGAACAGTTCGTCGAAGGTCGCCGCATCGATCTGCGCCCGCTCGAACCGAGCCCAGGCGTTGGTGTCGGGATCGACAGCGTTGACGCCGCGGATGAAGTCGGTCGGCAGGTCGTTGCGCGCCTCGTAGCGGCGGAAGGCCTCGAAGGGCGAGGTGGTGAACACGCCGCCGAAATCCCAGATCACCGCCTCGATCGCCATGGCCCCATCCGTGTCGAACAATTGTTTGAAGTCACTCTAGGCGAGGACGGCGGCGGGGAAAAGCCACGTCGAACAATGGTTAAGCTCGCCTTCATGGCGAAAGAGCGCGCGCGGCTCGCCGGGCTCTGGTCTACTGGCGGCCTGGAGTATCCCCCATGCGCCAACTCGTCCTTCTCGCTTTCGCCGCCGGGATCGCCCTGGCCTCGCCGGTTCTCGCCGCCGATCGCTACGGCCTGGCCGGCGGTCCGCCCGATCGTTCGAACCTGCCGGTCGATCCCGAGATCCTGCCGCCCGACACCCGGCCGGGCGAATGCGTGAACCGACGCGTCACCGGTCCCGGCGGCGCCTATCGCTGGGAGCGGGTCGAGTGCGACGACGGCGAGCGCGGCTGGAGCGACTTCGATCGCTGGAGCTATGGCCGTCCGCCGCTGCGGGTCGACGACCACGCCGCGCCGCCGCCCCAGGCCTATCTGCCGCCGCCTCCGCCGCAGCAGCCGGATTACGCGCCCGACCGCTACAGCCGTCGTCATGACGACGGCCCGGCCTACGCGCCGCCGGCCTATGCCCAAGGGGGTTATGCCCAGGGCGGCTATGCCGCGGGCGGCGCCGTCCAGGGCTATTCGCGCCAGGAAGAGGGCTACGAATACAGCCGCGAAAGCCGCTACGACAGCGGCGGGTACAGCGCCTATCCGCCGCAGCCCCAGGGCGGTTACGGCTATGCGACCTGGACCTCGGCCGGCCGCGACGAATACGGCTTCCTGGTCTGGCCGGGCAAGCAGCCGTAGAGCTCTCTTTTTCTCCCGTCATTCCCGCCCTTGTGGCGGGTGTTGACAGAGACAGACACTCGCTTGCGACGGCGATTTGACGGTCCGGATTGGTTGGCCAAATCAAATTCGGTTCACGACCCTTGGCGGCGCTTCTCGACCCTCTCTCTTAGAGAGAGGGTTTCTTTGGGCGGCTTCTCACCCCATAACCGACATCAAATCCATCCGCCCCTTGGCGCGTTGCCGGTAGCGGTGGATGTCCCTGCCACAAGGGCGAGAATGACGGGCGCGCGGCTACAGCAGCCGCAGGAACAGCACCCGGGCCGCGCCGTAGTCGCGGGCGTCCAGGGTCTCGAAGGCGTCTAGCACCGGGTCGGGCTCGCCGACGCCGCGCTCGAACACCACGATCGCGTTCGGGGCCAGCCAGCCGCCGGCGACCAGTTCGGCCAGGGCCTTCTCGCCCAGGCCCTTGGCGTAGGGCGGGTCGAGGAAGGCGATGTCGAAGGCCGCGCCGGCGCTGGCGGGGCGCGGACCCAGGTCGGTGGCGTCGCGGCGGTGCACGCGGGTCTGGCCGAACAGGCCGAAGGCGTCGATGTTCTGGCGGATCGCCCCGCGCGCGGCCTCGTTGGTCTCGACGAACAGGCAGTTGACCGCCCCGCGCGAGATCGCCTCGAGGCCCAGGGCGCCGGATCCCGCGAACACGTCGATCACCCGGGCGCCATGCAGCTCCGGCGCCCAGGCGGCGTGTTCGAGGATGTTGAACACGGCCTGGCGAGCGCGGTCGGAGGTGGGGCGGGTGGCGTCGCCCGGCGGGGTGGCGATGGCCTTGCCGCGATACTGGCCCGAGACGATGCGCATCAGGCCGCGGCCTCCTCGGGGGTCTCCACGGCGCCGGCCTCCGCGCGGCGGCGCATGAAGCGGCCCCCGGCCACGAAGGCGGCGATGGCGGCGGCCAGCGGGATCAGGCCCCAGATGTGGTTCAGGCTGAACAGGATCAGGCCGCACATCAGGCCGGGAGCGACGGCCGTGCGGGCCAGGGTGAACAGGGCCTCGCCGCGATGGACGCGGCCGGCCAGCTCGCCGGCGAAAGCCGCATAGCCCCAGACGACCGACATGGCGACGCCGATCGCCGCCACCAGGCCGACATAGACGAGAGTGGCCTCGCCCGAGGCGTGCTCCCACAGGAGTTCGGTGGCCAGGGGAAGCATGGCGATCAGGCCCAGCACGATGAGGTTCAGCACGTCGAGCACGCCGTTGGCGGCGCGCAGGCGGGCGAAGATCCGCCGGTGGCTGATCCAGTAGACGCCGATGACCGCGAAGCTGACGGCATAGGCCCACAGCTTGTGGCCCATCTGGCCGAACAGGTCGGCCACGCCATGCCAGTGCTCGGGCGGGTGGATCTCGATGGCCAGCAGGGTGATGGCGATCGCGAAGACCGCGTCGGAAAACAGCACCAGGCGGTGCAGGTGGCGATCTTGCGCCTCGTGCTCGGTCTTGCTCATGAAACCCCCATCGACAACCGCCGATGTGTGCCGTCATTGCCGCGTGACGGCAAGTCGTGGGCCGACTTTGCTCGAAAGCTCTTTTCCTTCGCCTCGCGGCCGATTAGCGAGGAGGCGGGTGCTGTGTGGGATTGGGGCCGTGTTCGAGGACGTGAGACGTTCGGCGTTTCTGGACGACCTGACGCCGGCTGACCGGCGCATCGGGCGCATCCTGCTGAGCCTGCCGGTCGGTTTCGTGGCGGCGATCCTGGCCGCCGTGATCGGCGGCGTCTTCGTCATGGCCCTGTTCACCGGCCTGCTGGACGGCGGCTTCGACCAGGCCGCGGCGCTGTTCAAGTCGCTGACCAACCCGAACGCCGCCGCCCTCGACCTGATCACCCTGCTGTTCGTGCTGTGCCTGCTGACGGCCACCAACGGCGGCATGGCCGTGGCCTTCACCGGCGTCGCGGCCCTGCTGCACGAGCGCCGCCTGCGCAGCTACCTGACCAGCGCGCCGGTCTATCGCTGGCGGCTGACGCTGCTGGGCCTTTTCCTGTTCGCCGTGACCGTCGGGCCGCTGCTGGCGGCCAGCGCGCGTCTCGACCCGCACGCGCCGCCCATGCCGATCCTGACCCTGACCTCCACCCTCGACGGCCGTCTCGTCCATGCGGCCGGCGCCGTCGGCCTGCTGCTGCTGGCCGCCGCGGCCGAGGAACTGGTGTTCCGCGGCTGGCTCATCAAGCTGACCGGCGCCTTTACGTCGAGGGTGTGGCTGATCCTGCTGGTCAACGGCGCGGCCTTCTCGACTATCCACTTCGACCCCAATCCCGACGCCTTCCTGGTGCGGGCGGTGCTGGGCATCGGCCTCGCCTGGGCCACCCTGCGGCTGGGCGGGATCGAGTTCGCGGTCGGCGCCCATGCGGCCAACAACATCGTCATCGTGCTGTTCCTGCAGCCGATGAGCCTGGCGCCTGAGCCGCCGCATCCCTTCCGCTGGGAGGTGCTGCCGATCTGCGCGGTGATGCTGGGCATCTATGTCGGCCTGGCCGAACTGGTGGCCCGCACGCCGCGCCTGTCGCGCTGGGCCGGGGTGGCGCCAGCCTAGACCTCGCGCTTCTAGGGCTCGTCAGACCAGCGCAGCGGCGGCGCCTGTTCCTTCAGGGCCAGCATCGCCTCGCGCAGGGCGTCCATGAACGGGCCTCGGCGGCCGGTCCAGGCCACCGGTTCGCCCACCAGAACGGCGCAGTTCAGCGGCACCGGCACGCTGGCGCCCTTGGGCAGCACCCGGCCCGCACCCTGGATCCACACCGGGATCACGGGCGCGTCGGGAAAGGCCTCGGCCAGGCGCGCCACGCCGCCCTTGAGCTGGCCCATGGCGTCGGTGGCGCCGTCGCCGCGCGTGCCTTCGGGAAAGACCAGTACGATCTCGCCCGCCGCCAGGGCGGCGCGGGCCGGGGCCAGGACGTCCTCGGTCTGGCCAGAGGCGGCGCGACGGCCGGCCTTGCTGCGGGCCACCGGCACGATGCCGATCACATGGCGCGAGAACCAGCCGATCACCGGGTCGCGCAGGAAATAGTCGGCCGCCGCCGCCGGCCGCAGCTTCGACACCGCCCGCGACGGGAAGATCGACAGCATCAGCAGGGTGTCGACGTGACTGGCGTGGTTGGCGGCGATGATCGCCGGGCCCTTCAGCGGCAGGCGCTCGCGGCCGGAGACGTCGGCGCCGGTCATCAGCACCGCCAGCGGCCGGGCGACGAGGAGCAGCAGGAGGAAGCGGAGCAGACGCACGGGGTGACTAGATCAGAACCGGTCCAGCGCGAACAGCGCCAGCAGGTGGAAGTAGAGCGGCGCGGTGAAAGTCAGGCTGTCGGCGCGGTCCAGCACCCCGCCGTGGCCGGGGATGGCGTGCGAGGTGTCCTTGACGCCGATGTCGCGCTTGATGGCGCTCATGGTCACGTCGCCGGCGAAGCCCGCGGCGGGCAGCACGAAGGCGACGATGGCCAGGCCGTGCCCAGACAGCGGCGTGAACACCGGGCCGACGAACCAGATCAGGGCGGCGGTGGTGATCCAGCCGCCGAGGAACCCCTCCCAGGTCTTGTTGGGGCTGACGGTGGGCAGGATCTTGCGACGACCAAACAGCTTGCCCCAGACATACTGGGCGACGTCGTTGAACTCGGTGGCCAGCAACAGGAAGAACACCAGGCCCGCGGCCCCGGCCGGCAGGTGGTCGCTCGCCGGCACGCGCATCAGGAAGGCGACGAAGCCGAGGTTGTAGACGCAGGTGACCAGGCCCCAGTGGAAGGTCGCCGCGCTGGCCAGGTAGCCCTTGGTCTGGCCGAGCAGGGCCATCAGGGCGGGCAACCCTAAGAACACCCACACGGGGATGAACACCAGGTAGAACATGTAGCGGTCGGCGAAGATGAAGCCGTAGGCGGCCAGCAGGCACAGATAGGCCGCGAGGATCGCCGGCCGGTCCTCGCGTCGGCGCACCGCCAGCGACAGGAACTCACGCAGGGCCAGGAACGAGATGAGGGCGAAGACGGCGGTGGTCGCCTGCCAGCCCAGCAGCAGCGCCCCGGCCAGCAGCGCCACCATGCCCCACCAGGAGACGATGCGCAGGCGCAGCTCCTCGTACGACTTGCCGGGTTTCAGGCGCGGCAGCACGGCGGCGATGGCGCTGGCTGCGCCCAGCAGGACCACCACGCCGGCCAGGCCCGCCAGCAGGGGCCTCGGCTGCATCGCCAGGAAGCGGCTTGCGTGCCCGGTCAGGTCGCCGACGAAATCCATGGACGCTCCCGTTCGCACTACTCCCGGTATAGCCTAGTTGCCGACGGTTACGAGCCGGGGAGTTTGCGTCGATGTCGCGCCTGCTGCGCTCCAGCCTGGTCCACGCCGCCTTCGGCTTCCTGCTGATGGGCGGCTGGACCCTGTGGGCCAACCACGCCCATGGCCTGGTGTGGGGGCCGGCGATCGCTCAGGGCTTGCTGTCGGCCGGGCTGACGGCGCTGCTGAAGAAGACGCTGGAGCGTCTGGACGGGCGGTTTTCGGGGCTCGTCGCCTTGGTCCTGCCGCCGGCGATCACCGCCAGCGCCATCCTGGCGACCCTGGCTATCGTCCATCGCCTGATCGGCACGCCGGAACTTCTGGCGACGATCGCCTTTCCCTGGACGATGTCGACGCTCTACGCGATCGCCTACAACGCCCGCCTGGTCGCCGACCGGAGGAAGACCGCGCCATGACCGATGCTCCAGAGAGAGCCGCCCCCGACCTGAGCAATCGCCGGCCGTTGAAGACGCGCGGCGCGGCCTGGGCCGCGCGCCTGGCCGCCGCCATCGCCGGCAAGGGCGTCAGCGCCGACGTGATCTCGGGCCTGGGACTCGCCTTTGCGGTGCTTGGCGGCGCCCTGCTGGCGGCCAGCGGCGGGGTCGAGGACGGCTGGCGCTCACTGTGCCTGGTGCTGGGAGCGACCTGCGTGCAGCTGCGGCTGGCCTGCAACCTGCTCGACGGCATGGTGGCGGTCGAGCACGGACGCTCCAGTCCCTACGGCCCGATCTGGAACGAGCTGCCCGACCGGGTCGCCGACGTGCTGTTCCTGGCCGGGGCCGGTTATGGCGCCATGAGCGCGGGCTTTTCCGGCGGTCCGGCCCTGGGCTGGATCTGCGCGGCGCTGGCCATGCTGACGGCCTATGTCCGCGAGCTGGGCCGAGGCCTTGGCTTCCCCGCCGACTTCTCCGGCCCGATGGCCAAGCCGCACCGCATGGCCGCCCTGACGGCGACCTGCGCGATCGCCGCCTTCGAGCCGCTGTGGCGCGGCCGGGGCGAGGTGCTGGCCGCCGGTCTGGCGGTGATCGCGGTCGGAACCCTGGTCACCGTCGTGCGCCGCACCCGCACCCTGGCCGAGCGGCTGGCGGACAAACGCTAGACGCTACCGCTTGGGACCGCGCGGGGCGGGCTTGCCGCCGGTCGGACGCGGACCCTTGAAGCCGGCCGGCTTGCCGGAACGCGCCGGGGCGACATTGCCGCGCGTGGCGCCTTGCGGGGCGCTCTTGCCGGCGGGGCGGGCGCCCGACTTGCCGGCCGCGCCCTTGGGCCCGGCGCCCTTCGCGCCCGGCTTGGCGGGGCCCTTGCCGCGCCCGGGGGCCTCGGTGACGAACTTGGTGTCGATCGACTTGGGCTTGTGGGTCTTGGCCTTGTGGCCGTCGGTGCGGATCTTGGCCTTGGCCCAGCCGGCCTTGTAGACCTTCTTGGGCTCCTCGACCTTGGGCGTGGCGATCTGCGGGGCGCGGCCCGTGGGGGCGCGGCGCTGGATCTCGCCACCACGCAGGCGCTCGCCGTCCTTGGCTACGCCGGGGGCATAGAGCGGATCGGCGACGCCGACGAACAGCGGCTTGTCGCCCGTGGGCATGTTCTCGTCGGCGATGACGCCGGCCAGCAGTTCGCGGATCACCCGCGGGCCGACTTCCTCGACCTGGCCGGCCTGCAGCGTGCCCAGGGCGAACGGGCCGTAGGACAGGCGGATCAGGCGGTTGACCTTCAGGCCCACCGACTCCAGCACCTTGCGGACCTCGCGGTTCTTGCCTTCCGACAGGGTGACCGTGATCCAGACGTTGCGGCCGCCGCCGGCCTTGTCCTGGGCCTTGTCGAGGCGGGCCTCGATCGGGCCGTAGCGGACGCCCTCGATGGTCGTGCCGTCCTTCAGCTTGTCGAGCGTCTCCTGGGTGGCGTGGCCGAAGGCGCGGGCGCGATAGCGGCGGGTCCAGGCGTTCTGCGGCATCTCCAGGGCGCGCGACAGTTCGCCGTCGTTGGTCAGCAGCAGCAGGCCCTCGGAGTTGAGGTCGAGGCGGCCGACCGAGATCAACCGCGGCAGGCCGTTGGGCAGGGCGCCGAACACGGTGGGGCGGCCGCCAGGGTCGTTGTGGGTGGTCACCAGGCCGGTTGGCTTGTGATAGCGGAACAGGCGGGTCGGCTGGCGATCCTCGACCAGCTTGCCGTCGACGACCAGCAGGTCGCCCGGGAACACCCGCACGGCCGGGGTGGTCAGCACCTGGCCGTTCAGCACGACCTTTCCGGCCTCGATCAGCCGCTCGACCTCGCGACGCGAGGCCACGCCCGCGCGGGCCAGGGCCTTGGCGACGCGCTCGCCGCCCTCGGCGTCCGGATCGTGCTCGACGGCGTCGTGCAGGGCGGGCTGGTACTTGTCGGTCATGTCCTTGGTCCTTCGATGGGAGGGGCGCATCTCACGATGGGCGTTGAAGAAAGCTCATGGCGCCGAACGACGGGGCGATCAAGGCGACCTTGTCGCGCAGAAACTGATATAATAGTATATAAGAGTATATGAGGTCCGGCATGAAGTACGAAGCGCTGAAACGTCACCTCGAAGGCTGCTTCGACGTCGAGGCGTTGCGGTTGGAGTTCGATGAGATAGAGGCCCTGCTGGGGTTCGGTCTGCCGCACTCCGCGCGCGCCCATCAGGCGTGGTGGTCGAACACGCGCGCCGGTCACAGCCACGCCGCCGCCTGGCTGGACGCCGGCTGGAAGACCAGTGCGCTGGATCTCGCCGGCCAGCGGGTCACCTTTCTCCGCGACGGCGCACGGGGCCTGGCCGAGGGGGCGGCTCCCTTTCTGCGCGACGATCCTGGGCTGCCCGCGCCTGCCGCCCTGTCGCCCGCCGCGACGCAGATGATCGACCGTCGCATCGCGGAAACCGGCCAGGCCCGCCCGGTGGTCATCGCGGCCCTGCTCAACGAACTGGCCCTGGAGCGACGGCGGGCGCTGTTCGCGGCGCTGGCCCAGACGGCGCCCGAAGGCGCGGCCGATAGCGTCTTCCTGGTGCGCGAGGACCGCGAGGACCGCGATGGCCGCTGAGATCGTGCTCGACGCCTCGGTGGCGGCGAAGCTCTTCTTTCTGGAAGCGGGGTCCAGCGCCGCCCAGGCCCTGGCCTTGTCCGAGGTTCGGCTGATCGCACCGGATCTGTTGTGGGTTGAAATGGCCAGCATTGCGGGCCGGCGGGTGCGGGCCGACGGCTTTGACGAGGCCATGGCCCGGCGCGCGGTTTCGGCGCTCGGCGAGATCGTCGCCGAGTTCCAGCCGATGGCCGATCTGGCCGAGCGCGCCTTCGAGCTTTCGGCGCGCCATGGCGTGACCGCCTATGACGCGGCCTATCTCGCCCTCGCCGAGCAGCGCGATGCGGTCATGATAACCGCCGACGCCCGCCTGGTCGCCAAGGCGCGGGGCGCCGGTCTGGGCGCAAGGGTGAGACTGCTAGAGGAAAGGGGCCGCGGATGACCGACGAAGACGCCATGGCCCTGGCCCTCGACGAGGCCCGCGGGGCCGCTGAGCGCGGAGAGACGCCGGTGGGGGCGGTGATCCTGGATCCCCGAACCGGCGAGGTGATCGCGCGCGCGGGCAACGGTCCGATCGCGGCGCATGATCCCACGGCCCACGCCGAGATCGCGGCCATGCGACTGGCGGCGGCGAAGCTGGAAAACTACCGGCTGACGGACCTGACCCTGGTGGTGACGCTGGAGCCTTGCGCCATGTGCGCTGGTGCGATCAGCCACGCGCGCATCGGCCGGGTGGTCTGGGGCGCGGATGATCCCAAGGGCGGGGCGGTGGTCCACGGCCCGAAGTTCTTCGCCCAGCCCACCTGTCACTGGCGGCCGGAGACGACGGGCGGGGTGATGGCGCAGGAAAGCGCCGACCTGCTGCGCGGGTTCTTCCGGGCGCGGCGCAAGACGAAGTCGGCGGGCTAGTTCACCATCGCCGAGCCGAGCAGCACCTTGGCTCCCTTCTTGCCCAGCACGCGATCGGTCGCCTTCTGCATCTCGGCGCCGACATAGTCGAGGTCGGGAACGGCGCCCCGGCGCAGGCCCGAGGCGTAGGTCATCAGCACCTGGGCGAAGGCCGCGCGCAGGCGCGGGGTCGAGGCCTGGGCGTGCTCCATGACCTTGGGATCCTTGGCCTCGATGCCGGTTTCCAGGGTCATCACGCCCTTGCGGCCGTCGCGGCGAATGGCCGTGGCGGTGATGGTCGGCAGGGCGAAATAGGTCGGCGGCGCCTCCTTCTTGGCTTCGCCGCCGCTGGCCAGGGCGGGCGAGGCGCAAAGACCGGCGAGCGTCAGGACGGCGGCGAGGAGGGCGAGGGTGCGGCGCATGGCCTTCCGCATAACCCGTCGTGGTTGACGTCCTCTTTACGTCTGGCGCCGCACAAACGCGTTAACCTAGATTCCCCGTGCGTCAGATGCGCGCGCGCGGCGGGTGCGAGGAGACTGATCTTGGGACGCTTTTCACCGCAATCCCTCGACCTTGACGGCAAGGTGATCCTGGTCACCGGCGGCACCGGCTCGTTCGGACGCCGGTTCATCGAGACGGTGCTCAAGCGGTCGAGCCCGCGCAAGGTCATCATCTATTCGCGCGACGAGCTGAAGCAGAGCGACATGCAGCTGGAGCTGCGCGAGCAGTTCGACGAGGCCGACTTCGCCAAGCTGCGCTTCTTCCTGGGCGACGTCCGTGACCGCGAGCGGCTGACCCTGGCCCTGCGCGGCGTCGACATCGTCATCCACGCCGCGGCGCTCAAGCAGGTGCCGGCGGCCGAATACAATCCTTCGGAGTGCATCCACACCAACGTGCTGGGCGCCGAGAACGTGGTCTGGGCCAGCCTCAACAACCACGTGAAGCAGGTCGTGGCCCTGTCGACCGACAAGGCCTGCAACCCGACCAACCTCTACGGTGCGACCAAGCTGGCGTCGGACAAGACCTTCGTGGCGGCCAACAACCTGTCGGGCGACATCGGCACGCGGTTCTGCGTCGTGCGCTACGGCAACGTCGTGGGCTCGCGCGGCAGCGTCGTGCCGCTCTATCGCCGCCTGCTGGACCAGGGCGCGACCGAGCTGCCGATCACCGATCCGCGCATGACCCGCTTCTGGATCACGCTGAACGAGGGCGTCGACTTCGTGCTGTCGTCGCTGAACCTGATGCGCGGCGGCGAGATCTTCGTGCCCAAGATCCCGTCCATGGCCATGCCCGACCTGGTGAAGGCCATGTCGCCGGCGGCGGGCGTCAAGGTCATCGGCATTCGCCCCGGCGAGAAGCTGCACGAGATCATGATCAGCGCCGACGACGCCCGCTCGACCGTCGAATTCGACGACCGCTTCGCCATCGAGCCCAACTTCGCCGAGTTCGGCCGTGAGCCCTATTCCGAGGCCGATGGCGCCAAGCCCGTCGCCGAGGACTTCTCCTACAGCAGCGACAACAACCACGACTGGCTGAGCCCCGAAGGCCTGCTGGCCATGCTGGAGGAGAAGGCCGCGCGATGAGCGGCTTCCTCCCCTACGGTCGGCAGACGATCGAGGACGACGACATCGCGGCTGTCGCCGAAGCTCTGCGCGCCGACTTCCTGACCACGGGTCCGACCGTCGAGGCCTTCGAGACGGCCTTCAAGGCCAAGGTCGGGGCGCAGCACGCCATCGCCGTCTCCAACGGCACGGCGACCCTGCACCTGGCCATGATGGCGCTGGGGATCGGCGAAGGCGACGTCTGCATCGCCCCGTCCGTGACTTTCCTGGCCACCGCCAACTGCGCACGCTACGCCGGGGCCGAGGTGGTGTTCGCGGACGTTGATCCCGACAGCGGCCTGATGACCCCAGACACCCTGGCCGACGCCCTGGCGCGTGCGGGCGACCGCCGGGTACGGGCCGTGCTGCCGGTGCATCTGCGCGGCGACGTCTGCGATCTGCCGGCGCTGAAGGCCATGGCCAGCGCCGCCGGCGCGGTGCTGGTCGAGGACGCGCCGCACGCCCTGGGCTCGGTCGCGACTTTCGGAAACGAGGCCCATCCGGTCGGCGACTGCGCCTATTCCAGCTTCGCCAGCTTCTCGTTCCATCCGGTCAAGACGCTCGCCACCGGCGAGGGCGGCATGCTGACCACCAACGACGCCGCGCTGGCGGCCAAGGCCCGATCCTTGCGCGGCCACGGCATGGTGCGTCCGGCCGGGGCCGAGCCCTGGGTCTACGAGATGCCGGAGCTCGGCTTCAACTACCGCATCCCCGACGTGCTGTGCGCCCTGGGGATCTCGCAGCTGGCCAAGCTCGACCGCTTCGTCGCGCGCCGGCGGACGCTGACGGCGCGCTACCAGGCGCTGCTGGCGCCGCTGTCGCCGCTGGTGCGCCTGGCCGCCAGTCCGAGCTGGTCCGACCCCGCCCTGCATCTGCTGACCGTGCTGATCGACTTCGAGGCCGCCATGACCACCCGCGCGGCGGTGGTCGAAAGCCTGAAGGCGCAAGGCGTCGGCACGCAGGTCCACTACATCCCGGTGCACCGCCAGCCCTACTATGTGAACCGGTATGGCCTGGCCGACCTGCCCGGCGCCGACGCCTGGTATGGCCGCTGCCTGACTCTGCCGCTCTATCCGGGGATGGCCGACGAGGACCCCGACCGGGTGGTCGAGGCGCTGGCGAGGGCGTTGGGTGTTTGAGGGGCGCTAGCCAAGTCGAAATAGTGTCGGCACACCTGGGAGTATGCAGCGTCGTGATGACGCCGCGTTCTTTTAGGAGAAGCAGAATGTCCAAGACGTACGAGCAGCGAATCCGCCGCGCAGAGCGCATCCTCCTTCGGCTGCTGAAGGAGCGGCGCGAACAGCGCCGCGAGCCCCCCGTCGGGCTACACGCTCAACAACCTCGACTAACAACAGCTTCGCCCTCCTAGGCCTTGTGCCTAGGATCCATGGTTCAGCCTGCTCAAACCTTTCGCGCATGGCCAAGGTCTGAGCGGTCGCCGGCATGGGCCCTCGCCACAAGGGCGAGGGAGGCAACTGGGGTGGATGATCTCCCTAACCCGCTGCGTAGATCTCGATCACCGGCGCGATGTCGGTGAAGTTGGCCACGTCGGCGTGCAGGCTCGGCGCGACGGGGCTTTCCAGGCAGGCGCGCATGGCCGCCTCGTCGCGGAAGGTCAGGTGCGCCATCGCCACGAACGGGGCCGGACCGCCGTCCAGGGCCGACACGCCGCGAAACACCCGGGCGTCCAGCAGGCCGGTCTCCGCCAGGGCTTCGCGCACCATGCGGATGTGGGTCTTCGCATAGTAGTCGTGGTCGAAGCGGGCGCCGTCGCGGGCCGGGTAGACGATGCTGATGAAGGCCATGACGAGTTCCTGGCGGGTCGCGAGCGGGGCGACAGATTGGCCGCCCGCGCCCGCCGGTCAAGCTTGCAGGCGCCTTACGGCTCGACGCTGATCTGGATAACCGGGGTGATATCGGTGAAGTTGGCGACGTCGGCCTGGACGGCGGGGGCCTCGGGGCCGCCCAGCGAGGCCTGCAGCGCGGCGGCGTCGCGGAAGGTCAGATGCACCATGGCCACGAACGGCGGCGGCGAGCCGTCCGGCCCGGGCACGCCGCGCAGGATCCGCGTGTCGACGAGGCCCGTGGGCCCGAAAGCCTTCTGCGCCAGCGGGATGTGCACGGCCTTGTAGTAGTCGTGATCGAACTTCGCGCCCTCATGGGCGGGATAGAAGACGCTGAAGACGGCCATTGGGGGCTCCGTACTCTGGGAGCACGGATCTGGGGACGCGTCAGGTCACAGACAAGCTTGGAAAGGGGCCTTAGGCCGCCTGTTGCTGCTGCACCAGGCCCTTGAGCAGGTCGAGGGTCTCGGGGCTGGCGGCCAGCGCTTCCCGGGCTTCGGGGGCGCGGGCCAGCTTCAGGGCCTCGAGCCGGGCGCGATCGGCGACCGGTCCCGTCGGGCCGGCCTCGCCCGTCGCCAGCTTGGCCAGCAGGGCCAGGCGCTGGGGCAGGGGGGCTGGGGCGCGGACCAGCAGCGACAGCAGGCGGGCGTCGGCCTCGACCATGCCGCCGACCTCGCCCAGCTTGGCGCACAGCGGGCCGTAGTCCTCGACCACGAGGCCCGAACGGGTCAGCGACTTCTGCAGCCCCGCCAGGGCGGCCAGCTTCACCGACGGGCTGTCGGGGCCCTGGCGCATTTCCTTTTCGAAGCGCATGGCCTGGATATTGGCCGACAGCCAGCGGGCGGCGTGGCGCTTGTTGACCGCGCCCATGACGTTCTCGGCCAGGCGGATCAGCATGACGATCTCCTCGCGGGCCGAGCGGTCACGGCCCAGCAGGGCCTCGATGAAGTCGCCGTTGAGCAGGGTCTTGGAGCGGGTGGTGAAGGCTGCGGTGATGTCCTCGGCCGGCAGGATGCGACCCGCGGCGGCCGTCAAGCTCATCGCCAGGGCGCGCAGGTGCTCGATCTCGCTCTCGGCGTCGGTGGGCTTGAGGCGGCGCACGCCGTTCAGCTCCTTGAGCACCCGGCGGGCGATCGAGGCGCGGACGGTGGGGAAGTTGTCGCCGCACAGCCATTGGCCCAGGCGCTTGGCCGTGCCCGACAGCTCGGGCATGCAGTTGCGGACGCTGGCCTCGACCTTGATCAGCATTTCGACCTGCGCCCCGCCGGCCAGGCGGGTCATGGCCGCGAGGGTCGCGCCCAGGTCGTCGGCGGTGTTGAGCAGGTCGGCCATGCCGGCCTTGGAGCCGATGATCTCGGCCAGCGGGGTCTCGATGGCGGCCAGGGCGGCGGCGCGGGCCTTGGGCTCGGCCGGCGCGGCGTCGGCCAGGTCGAGCAGGCGGGCGATCTTCTCGCTCCAGTCCTTGGCCGGGGCGATCGAGGCGGCGACGCCGGCCCCCAGCAGGAAGGCGCGGTCGGGATCGGCGGCCAGGCGCTCGGCGGCCTTGGCGAAACCTTCCTTGTCGAGGTCCGGCAGCTGGCCCTTCTTGAAGGCCTTCATCAGGTTGGCGACCGATCGCTCGACCAGCCCCTGGAAGTTGCGGATCAGCTCGTGGACCGACATGCCCCGGGCCTCGGCCTCGGGAATGGCGATCTTCTGCAGGGCGTGCTGCAGGTCGGTGCCGGAGGCTTCCAGCTTCTCGACCAGGTCGGGACGGTGCAGCAGCTCGAACGGCGTGGCCTTGTGGCGCTGCAGCCAGCTTTCCAGCAGGCGGCCGATGCGGTCGCGGGCATGGGCGGTGTAGAGGTCGGCCGGCTGCACGCACAACGGCTCCATCTCTTCCACCGGCTTCTTCGGCTTGCCGCCGTCGACCATGCCCTTGGTGAAGATCGAGATGGAGCGATATTCGCGGGTTTCGGGGTCCAGCGTCTCTTTCGAGACCCGCACGGCGACCGCGCGCCCCGAGTTCAGCACTTCCTCGGCCTGGGCCAAGGCGTGGCTGCGGATCTCGGTGGCCATGTCCAGAGTCCATTGCGCGCCGACCTTGCGGCGCACGAATAGCTCGTAATGGACCTGGTCGCTCATGGGCTTTATGGGGCTCCTGGATCGTGACTATGACTTGCGAGACCTTAAGGCGAGGTTGAAGGGCGCAGACCATCGTTCGGCGCCGCTGCCGCAACTGTGTCCAAGCCCGCCACGCCCCGGCCGCAATAGGGTTTGAAAAGACACGATGGAAAGCTTGGCCGCTCCGTGCGTTGTAGCGGGGCGCGGTGGTCGATAGGATCGCCTGGAAGGTATTCGGAGGAATAGACGGCTTGGCCGAGATCACGCTCATCGACGACGACGAGAACATCGTCGCTTCGGTCTCCCTGGCCCTGGAGAGCCACGGCCACACGGTGAAGGCCTATTACGACGGCGTCTCGGGTCTCGAGGCGGTGGAGAGCAATCCGCCGGACCTCGTGATCCTCGACGTCAAGATGCCGCGCATGGACGGCATGGAAGTGCTGCGCCGCCTGCGCCAGTCCTCCGAGACGCCGGTCATCATGCTGACCTCGAAGGACGACGAGATCGACGAGATCCTCGGCTTCAACCTCGGGGCCGACGACTATATGCACAAGCCGTTCAGCCAGCGCCTGCTGCTCGAACGCGTCAAGGCCGTCCTGCGCCGGGCCCGTCCCGACGAGGAAGACCCGGCCGCGCCCGGCCCGGCCGGCGCCGCCGGCTCCAAGGTCATGAAGCGCGGCAAGCTGACGCTCGACCCGGCTCGTCACGACAGCCTGTGGGACGGCAAGCCGGTGCGCCTGACGGTCACCGAGTTCCTGCTTCTGCAATCGCTGGCCCAGCGCCCCGGCTTCGTGAAGAGCCGCGACAACCTGATGGACGCCGCCTACGACGATCAGGTCTATGTCGACGACCGCACGATCGACAGCCACATCAAGCGGATGCGCAAGAAGTTCCGCCAGGTGGACCCGGAGTTTGATTCCATCGAAACCCTGTATGGCGTCGGCTACCGCTACCGCGAAGCCTGAGGTCGGGCTCGAGGCCGAGCCGCGCGACCGGCGGCGGCTGACCTGGCCGCGCGCCTCGCGGCTGGGCCGGCTGATCATCGGCCTGAACCTGCTGGCCCTGGCCATACTGGTGGTCGGGGCCCTGGTGCTCAACGAGTTGCGCAGCGGCCTGATCAACGCCCGCATCGACAGTCTCAGCACCCAGGGCGAGCTGATCGCCAACATCATCGAACGGGCCGCCACCGTGGGCGAGCCCGAGCCGGCGCTCGACGTAGCGGCGGCCAACGACATTCTGCAGTCGTTCTTCAGCGGCCATTCCCAGCGCGCCCGCCTCTATGACGGCGAAGGCCGGCTGCTGGCCGACTCCTACCTGGTCGAGGACCGGGTCGAGTGGAAGGTGCTGCCGCCGGCCCGCAAGTCGGGCGACAACGGTTTCAAGCTTTCGTTGCAGGACAAGGACGCCAAGCCGCGCGCCCTCGAGCGGGCCAAGGCCGAGTTCGAGCAGGAGATCGAGCGCGCCCGCATGGGCGAGACCGTCAAGCAGGTGCGCCTGGCCGAGAACGGCGAGCGGGTGGTGTCGGTGTCGATCCCGATCCAGCACGTCCGCGCCGTGCTGGGGGTGCTGACCGTCGAGGCCGGCGACGTCGACGAGATCATCGGCGCCGAGCGCAAGGCCCTGCTGCCCTTCGTGCTGGTCGCGGTGGGGGCGGTGCTGGTGTCGTCCGTGCTGCTGCACCGCCTGGTGGCCCAGCCGGTGCTGCGCATGGCCCGGGCGGCCGACCATGTGCGCCTGGAGGGCGCGCGCGCCATCAGCCTGCCCGACATCTCGCGCCGCAACGACGAGATCGGCGACCTCTCCAGGTCCCTGGAGGAGATGACCGAGGCCCTGTCCGAGCGGATGGGAGCCATCGAGCGCTTCGCCGCCGACGTCGCCCACGAGATCAAGAACCCCCTGACCTCGATCCGTTCGGCCATCGAGACCCTCGACCTGGTCACCGAGGCCAAGGCCCGCCAGCGCCTGCTGGGCATACTGCAGCAGGACGTCGGCCGGCTGGACCGGCTGGTCACCGACATCTCCAACGCCTCGCGGCTCGACGCGGAGCTGTCGCGCGAGCTGCCCAAGCCGATCGACCTGGCTCGCCTGCTGACCGAGGCGGTGAGCATCTACGAGGCCCAGGTGCGCGGCGAGGAGCCGCCGTTCAGCGTCCATGTGCGCCTGACCGGCGCCCCGACCGGAGCGGCGCGGGTGATGGCCCGCGAGATCCCGGTCGGCCAGGTGTTCCGCAACCTGATCGACAACGCCCGCTCGTTCAGCGCCGGCGACGGCGAGGTACGGGTCGGCCTGGTGCGCCAGAACGGCCGCCTGGTCGTGACGATCGACGACGACGGCCCCGGCATTCCGCCCGACAACCTCGAGACCATCTTCGAGCGCTTCTACACCTCGCGGCCCAAGGGCCGGGCGTTCGGCGGCAATTCTGGCCTTGGCCTGTCGATCGCCCGCCAGATCGTCGAGGCGCACGGCGGCAGGATCCACGCCGAGAATCGCCAGGACGAGGCCGGCGCGGTGGTCGGCGCGCGCTTCGTGGTCGAACTGCCCGAGCATCGGGAAGGTCGCGACGGGCATCATCACGGCCACCACGGCGGCCATCACGGCCACGGGGCGCGCGAATGATCCGCCATGCGGGGCTGGTGGCGCGGCGGGTCGGCGGCCTCTGGCGGGGCGTGCTGATCGAAGGCGCTTCCGGCGCCGGCAAGAGCGATCTGGCCCTGCGGGCGCTCGAGGCGGGCTTTCGGCTGGTGGCCGACGACCGGGTGGTGACCTTCGTCTCCGGGGGGCGGCTGTTCGGCCGCGCGCCCGATCCGCTGAAGGGACAGATGGAGGTTCGCGGCTTCGGGATCGTGCCCGAACCGGCCCTGCCGCTGGCCGAAATCGCCCTGCTGGTGCGCTGCGTCGACGATCCTTCACGGATCGAGCGCCTGCCCCCGACCCGCACCGAACGCCTTCTGGGGTTGGATTTGCCGGCTTTCGAGCTGTGGCCGCTGGAGCCCGCCGCGCCCGCGAAGATCGCCAGGATGCTGGAGCATCTTGGAGTCGCCCCCTAACAAGCGTATCAAGGCGACCCGCGCGGCGCCTCCCTGCCGTATCGGGCGAAGGGGATCCCGTTTGAGAGACCAGGCATGATCGGGCTCGTGATCGTCACGCACGGGCGTTTGGCGGAGGAATTCGTTTCCGCCATGGAGCATGTGGTGGGGCCGCAGACCGCGGTGAAGGCCATCTGCATCGGGCCGGAAGACGACATGGAGCGTCGCCGGTCGGACATCCTGAAGGCCTGCGCCGCCGTCGACGACGGCGCCGGGGTCATCCTGCTGACCGACATGTTCGGCGGCACGCCCAGCAACCTGGCCATCTCGGTGATGGAGCAGACCAAGGCCGAGGTCATCGCCGGCCTGAACCTGCCGATGCTGATCAAGCTGGCCAGCGTGCGCACCCGCGACGACCTGGACGCCTGCGTCGCCCACGCCCAGGAGGCTGGACGCAAATACATCTCCGTGGCCTCCTACGTGCTGGCGGGAGAAAAATGAGTCGAACGGCGGCAGCCACGGTCGAGATCGTCAACGAGCGCGGGCTGCACGCCCGGGCCTCGGCCAAGTTCGTCAAGCTGGCCTCGGGCTTCGACGCCGAGGTCACCGTCGCCCGCGAGGGCTCCAGCGTCGACGCCCGCTCGATCATGGGCCTGATGATGCTGGCCGCGGGCATCGGCTCGACCATCGACATCGCCGCCGAGGGCCCCGAGGCCGAAGCCGCCGTCGACGCCCTGGTCGAGCTGGTCGGCAACCGCTTCGACGAGGAGCGGTAGGGGCGGGGCTCAGCCCGCCTTCGCCGCCATCCACCGCGCCGCCAGCTCCGGCCACGACCCCTGCGTGCCCGCCAGTTCGCGCAGGGCGAAGCCGTGCGGGGCCTGGCCGAAGACGTGGGCGTCGAGGTCCAGTTTCAGGTCGCGGGCGGCCTTGATGAAGTTCAGCGCATGCTCGACCGGCACTACTTCGTCGAGCAGGGCGTAGGCCAGGAACACCGGGCAGGCGGGCACGCCGTGCGGCGCGGCGGCGATACCGATCGGCCAGGCGTCGTAGAAGGCCTGCTTTTCCACGGGCGGATAGTCGGGCTTGCCGGCCGGCGCCTTGTAGTCCCGGTGGTTGGCGTTGATCGGCGCGTAGGCAATGAGCACGCCGGAGAGGTCCGCAGCCTTCTGGCAGGCCAGGGTTCCGGCCAGGTGGCCGCCCGACGACAGGCCCAGCACGAAGCGCGGCAGGTCGGTCGAGATCGCCTCCAGCGCCGAGAGGCCGTCGGTCAGGGCGATGTCGAAGGGCCAGGCGCCGTCGGGGCTCGCCGCGCCGGGCAGGCGGTGGGTCAGCACATAGGCGTCGTAGCCCTGATCGTTCAGCCACAGCGCCGCCTCGACGCCTTCGCGGTCGTGCATCAGCCGCAGATAGCCGCCGCCAGCGCAGACCAGCACCCGGCCCTTGGGCGCGTCGACGCGGAAGGCGTGCAGCTCGGCCCGCGTGACCTGGTCGATCGTGCGGTCGGGCCAGGCGCCCGCGACGACATTGGCCGGGCCGTCGCTGAGGACGATGATCTCGGTGGGCTGCTGCACGGCGCGTCTCCTGGTCGGACTGTCTTGCGGCTTATCGCGGCGCTCGCCCCTCTCGACAAATGAAAAGGGCCACAAACGAAAAGGGCGGCCCGTGAGGACCGCCCTTCGCGTCTGTCGCTGCGACCGGCCTTACTGGGCCGGCTTGCCGTCGGCGTCGATCACCTTGATGTCGAGCTTCAGGGCCTTCAGTTTCGGCTCGATCACGGCGCGGTCGCCGACGATCACCCAGACCAGCTCGTCGGGCTTGATCGCCTTCCTGGCGGCGGCCGTGGCGCTTTCGACCGTCACCGCCCGCACGTCGGCCGGGTATTCGTCGAAATAGCTGTCGGGCAGGCCGTAGTTGACCAGCTCGCCGATGGAGTCGGCCACGGCGTCGCCGGTCTCCCAGTTGCCGGGCATCGACAGGGTCAGGCTGTTCTGGGCCTTGGCCAGTTCGGCCGGGGTGACCGGGCGCGGACCGATGATGTCGGTCAGCTCCTTGCGGGCCTCGGTGAACGACTCGGCGGTCTTGTCGGTCTGCACTGGCGCGCGGAGCAGGAACAGGCGCGAGCCGCGGGCGTCGCGGATGCCCGAGACGGCGCCGTACGACCAGTGCTTGTCCTCGCGCAGGTTCATGTTCAGGCGCGAGACGAAGTCGCCGCCGAAGACGCTGTTGAAGGCGTCGAGCGCGGCCTGGTCGTTCGGGTCGCGCGGCGGGACCAGATTGCCGGCGGCGACCATGGACTGCTGGGCCCCGGGCTTGTCGATCAGATAGACCGCGCCCTTGCTGGGGGGCGACTGCACCGGAGGCTTGGTCTTGGCCTGCGCGCCCGTCCAGCCGCCCAGCTGGGCTTCCAGTTTCGGCAGCAGGGCCTGCATGGTGGTGTCGCCGACCACCACCAGGGTGGCGTCCTTGGGCTGCAGCCAGGTGGTCTGGAAGCGCACCAGGTCGTCGCGGCTGATCGAGGCCAGCGAGGCCTCGGTGGTCAGCTGGCCGTAGGGCGAGCCCGCGCCATAGGTCAGCACCGGCAGGATGCGGCTCGACATGGCCTGCGGGTTCTGCTTGGCCTGCTGCACCCCGGCGATGGCCTGCTTCTTCAGGCGGTCGAGGTCCTCGGGCTTGAAGGCCGGGTTCTTCAGCACGTCGGCATAGATCGCCAGGGCCGGGTCCAGCGTGGTGGTCAGGGTGTTCAGCGACACAGAGGTGAAGTCCTGGCCGCTGCCCGAGCTGATGCCGGCGCCCAGCTGGGCCAGTTCGCGGCTGATGGTCAGGCCGTCGCGGTTCTTGGTGCCCTCGGTCAGCATGCTGGTGGTGATGCCGGTCAGGCCCGCCTTGTCGCCGGCGCTGGCGGCGACGCCGGCGTCGAACAGCATGCCCATGCGGACCTGCGGGGTCTCGTGGCGCTCGGCCAGGATCACCTTGATCCCGTTCGACAGGGTGGCGCGCTCGAGCTTGACGAAGGCCGGGGCCTTGGTCGGGCCGGCCTCTGGCATGGTCTTGCGGTCGGCGCCGGCCGTGGTCGTGTAGGTCGGGAACGGCGTCACGGTCAGGGTGAAGTCGCCGTCGGTCAGCCAGGCCTTGCCGGCCGCCTGCAGCTGGGCGGCCGTGGCGGTGCGCACGCGCTCCAGGCTCGTCTTGTAGGCGTCGGGCGAGCCCAGATAGACTTGGCTCTCGGCCAGGATGTCGGACTTGCCGCCGAAGCCGCCGATCCGTTCGACCCCGCGCACGAAGTTCGACAGGGTCAGGGTGCGGACCTTGGCCACTTCCTCGGGCGTGGGCCCGTCACGCAGCAGGCGCTGGAACTCTTCGTCGAAGGCCTTTTCCACCGCCGCGACGTCGCCGCCCGGCTTGACCGTGATCGTCACCATGAACTGGCTGCCGATCTCGCTGTCGTTGACCCCGGCGCCGACATTGGTGGCGATCTGGTCGGTGTAGACTAGGCGCTGGTAAAGGCGCGAGGTCTTGTCGGAGACCAGCACGTCGCCCAGCAGGGCCAGGTAGTCGGACTCCGCGGTGCCGTACTGCGGGATGTTCCAGACCTTGTAGATGCGCGACTGCGGCACACGGTCCTGCATCTCGGCGCGCTGGCTGCCGGTGCGCTTGGCCACCCAGGCCTTCTGGCGCATGACCGGCGGGCCCGAGGGGATGTCGCCGAAATACTTCTCGGCCTTGGCCTTGGCTTCGGCCGGGGTGATGTCGCCGGCCAGCACCAGCACGGCGTTGGCCGGGCCGTAATAGGTCTTGAACCAGGTCTTGACGTCGTCCAGCGAGGCGGCGTCCAGGTCTTCCATCTCGCCGATGACCGTGTGGCCGTAGGGGTGGTCGGCGTCATAGGTGCTGGCGGTGATCACGTCCCAGATCTTGCCGTAGGGCTGGTTCTCGCCCTGGCGCTTCTCGTTCTGGACGACGCCCCGCTGCTCGTCGAGCCGGGCCTTGTCGATGGCGCCGACGAGATGGCCCATGCGGTCGCTCTCGAGCCACAGCACCTGGTCCAGGGCCGCGGTCGGCACGTTCTGGAAGTAGTTGGTGCGGTCCTCGTTGGTGGTGCCGTTCATGTCGGTGGCGCCCAGCTTCTCCAGGGCCTTGAACCAGTCGTCGTTGAAGTTCTCCGAGCCGTTGAACATCAGGTGTTCGAACAGGTGGGCAAAGCCCGTGCGGCCCTTGGGCTCGTTCTTCGAGCCGACGTGGTACCAGACATTGACCGCCACGATCGGGGCCTTGTGGTCCTCGTGGACGATCACGGTCAGGCCGTTGGCCAGGGTGAACTTCGTATAGGGAATGTCGACGCTGGGCAGCTGGGCCAGCTGGCCGGTGACCTTGGAGGAGGGCCCAGGGGCGGCAGGCTTGGGCGCGGCTTGCGCGAGCACCGGGTTGGCGAGGAGCAACGCCGCGACGGCGGCGGAGGCGAACAGCTTCATGAAGAGCCCCGAATAGGTTTTCGCGTAAAAGCGAAGATGCCCCGCACCATAGGTTGCGGGGCATCCGGGACAAGCGAGCGCCGGGCTCGCCTTCATTAAATTTCGTCCAGAAAGGACCTATTCCGCCGGGACGGCCTCGGGCGCCGCGACCTCGGCCTTCACCATGACCATCGGCTTGAGGTCCAGGTCGTGGAACAGGCGGCTGTCGTCGTCCATGTCGGGCAGCGGGGTGGTCAGCAGCTTGCCGCCGACGAAGATCGAGTTGGCGCCGGCCAGGAAGCACAGGGCCTGCAGCTCGCGGTTCATGCCCTCGCGGCCGGCCGACAGGCGGACCATGGCCTTCGGGCAGACGATGCGGGCCACGGCGATGGTGCGGACGAACTCGATGGAGTCGATGGCCTTCTCGCCTTCCGCCAGGATCTGGTCGCCCAGCGGCGTGCCGCTGATCGGCACCAGGCCGTTGATCGGCAGGCTGTCGGGGTGGGCGGGCAGGGTGGCCAACTGATGCAGCAGGCCGGCGCGGTCGCGGCGGGTCTCGCCCATGCCGACGATGCCGCCGCAGCAGGTGCTCATGCCCGCGTCGCGCACATAGGCCAGGGTGTCGAGGCGCTCCTGGTAGGTGCGGGTCGTCACCACGTCCTTGTAGTAGTCGGGGCCGGTGTCGAGGTTGTGGTTGTAGTAGTCCAGGCCCGCGTCCTTCAGCTGCTTGGCCTGTTCGGCGGTCAGCATGCCCAGGGTGGCGCAGGTCTCCATGCCCAGCGCTTTGACGCCGCCGATCATCTGCGCCAGCTTGGGCAGGTCGCGGTCCTTCAGCTCGCGCCAGGCCGCGCCCATGCAGAAGCGCTGGGCGCCGCCGTCGCGGGCGGCCTTGGCCTTGGCGATGACCACGGCCGGCTCCATCAGCTTCTCGGCCTTGAGGCCGGTCTTGAAGTGGGCGCTCTGGCTGCAGTAGCCGCAGTTCTCGGCGCAGCCGCCGGTCTTGACCGACAGCAGCTGCGACAGCTGCATCTCGGAGGGGTCGAACCAGGCGCGGTGCACGCGCGCGGCCTCGAACACCAGCTCCATGAACGGCAGGGCGAACAGCGCCTCGACCTGCTCGAGGGTCCAGTCGTGGCGGGGCTGTGCGGAGATGTTGATCGGCGTCATGGCGCGCAGGTTTGAACTTGGGCGATCAGAATGGCAAGACGGCCCGCGCATCCGCACGATGTTGCGTTGCGGAAGCCAAACGCCTGCAGGGTGGTTATAGTCGGATCATGGATCGCGAAATCGAACTGAAGTTCTTGATCGCCCCGGAGGCTTCCGACGCGATCCTGGCTCGCCTGGGCGCGGATGGCGCGGTGCGCCGGCTCGACGCCACCTATTACGACACCGCCGATCACGCCCTGCGCCGGGCGGGCTTCGGCCTGCGGGTGCGCGACGGTGACGGGGGCCGCAAGCAGACCCTGAAATCGGCCTCGGCCGGCGGCGTCTTCGCCCGCGGCGAGTGGGAGGCGCCCGTTTCGGGCCCCGGCCCCGACCGCGATCTGCTGGACCAGACCCCGGCCGGCCGCATCGTCAACGGCGACGTCCTGGCTCCTGTGTTCGCCGCCAAGGTCGAACGCACGCTGCGTCTCGTCGAGCACGCCGGCGCGGTGATCGAGGCGGCGCTGGATCGCGGCGAGCTGCAGGCCGGGACCGACCGCGCCGCCGTCAACGAGCTCGAACTGGAGCTCAAGACCGGCGAGCCCGCCGCCTTGTTCGACCTGGCGCGCGACCTGATGGCCCACGCGCCCCTGCGCCTGTCCCTCGTCAGCAAGGCCGAGCGCGGCTACGCCCTGGCGCTCGGCGAAGCGCCCGGCGCCCGTCGCGAGGCCGCCGTCCTGACCCGCGGCATGACCGCCGCCGAGGCCTTCCAGGCCCTGGGCAACACGGCCCTGGGCCGGCTGTGCGTCGCCGCCGAGGCCCTGGTCGACCTGCCCGGCCCTGAGGCGCTGCACGACCTGCGCGTGGCGGCCCGCCGCCTGCGCGCCCTGCTCAAGCTGTTCCGGCCGGTCACCGGCAAGCTGGCGGCGACGCCGGCTTCGGACGCGCTGAAGATCATGGCCGACGCCCTGGGGCCGGCCCGGGATCTGGACGTCTACATCGCCGGAACCTGGCGTCCGGCCGTCGAGGCCGATCCGCAGCCGGTCGAGGGGCTGGCCGCGCTGGGCAAGGCCCTGGTCGAGGCCCAGCAGGCGGCCTACGCCCGCGCCCTGGACGCCGCCGCGCCCCACCGCTTCGGCCCGCTGGCGCTCGACATCGCCGCCTGGCTGGAGGCCGGCGACTGGTTGGCCGATCCCGAGCGGGTCGCGGCGCGTGGAGCCCCGGCCAAGGCCTTCGCGGCCGATCGGCTCAAGGCGCTGTCGAAGGACGTGCTTGAGCGCGGCGCGCACCTGGCAACGCTCGACGCCGAGGCCCGCCATCGCCTGCGGATCCGCGGCAAGGGCCTGCGCTACGCCATCGACGCCCTGGCCCCGCTGTTCCCCGACCATCCCAAGCGGTTGGAGCGGTGGTCGACCGCCGCCCGCGACCTGCAGGACGCCCTGGGCGGGCTCAACGACCAGGCGCTGGGCGCCGACCTGGCCCGCGACGCGGCCCTGGCCGACGGCGACGCTCAGGCCGCCTACGCCGCCGGCGCCCTGTCGACGGCGCCCGAGGCGACCCACAAGCTGCTGCGCGAGGCCAAGGCCGCCCTGGCGGCGATGAAGGACCTCAAGCCGTTCTGGTGAGCTTGCGGGCTACTCGCCCTTCTTCGGCTTGGCCTGGGTGGTTTGGGTGGTGCGCACCGCCACGCCGTCGCCGCGGGCCTCGGCGACCAGGGCCGCGCAGTCGGCGTCCTTCTCCAGGCCGGGAGTGACGAACGGCAGGATCGCCGCCAGGGGGCTGAGCAGCGAGCCCAGCGCCGCGGCCACGCCGCCCTGGGCGATGGCCCCGCCGGGCTGCAGGTCGATGTCGGGCTTGCCCAGCGGGCCCTTGATCTCGATCGGGATGAACAGCCGCACCAGGCGCGGCTTCTTGCTGTCGCCCTCGATGCGCAGGTCCAGGCGCTCGGTCTTCAGGTTGATCGTGCCCTCGCCCTTGGCCACGACCACGCCGGTGTCGGCGATGATCTTGTCGGCCCGCATGACGCCGTCCTTCACGTCGAAGCTGGCCACGGCGCAGCGCAGGCTGGTCTCCTTGGGATCCTTCGACAGCAGCATCAAGAGGCCCTTGGAGGCGTTGACGCCCAGCAGTTCGGCGAAGGCCTGGCGCACCTGGCCCTTGGGGGCGACGAGGGTCACCGTGCCGTTCGACGAGGCCGCGGCCCGGTGCACCGAGTTGCCGGTCCCGCGCAGCTTGGCCCGGGCGACGATGCCCCCCTCGATGGCCGGCTTGCCGGCGGTCTTCAGCGGGATGAAGTCCTCCAGCTTGGCGTTGGTCAGCCGCAGGTCCAGATCGGTGACCGGCACGTTGGGCCGCGCGTCCAGCCGCACCTTCCCCGCCAGGTCGCCGCGCGAAAAGGTGAAGGCGATCGGGTCCATGTCGAGCACGCCCTTGTCGAGCTTCAGGTCCAGGCGAACCTTCTGCAGCGGCAGGTTGGGCGCATTCACCGCCAGGGCGCGGTAGGTGACCTTGGCGTCCATGGCCCGCACGCGGTCCACCTGCAGGGTGGCGTCGGGCAGGATGCGGCCGGTGGCCTCGCGCTGGCCGGCCTCGACCTTCTGTCCGGCCGAGGCGGTCTCGCCGCGACCGGTGGCCGGGGCGGCGCCGACCAGGCTGCCCAGGTCGTCGAAGTCGAGACGCTTCGAACGGAGGTCGGCCTCCAGGTAGGGCCGCTCGCGGTCGACCAGGACGAAGAGGTCGCCGTTGACGTCGCTGTCGCCGATCCGGCCCGAGAACTTCTCGAAGTCGAACCGGCCGCCCTTGCGCACCAGGTGGCCGCTGATCTTGTAGGGCGGGGTGTTGGGCAGGGTGAGACCCGTGAGGCCATAGAGGCGGTTGAGGTCCGTCCCGGCCACCGTCAGGTCGCTTTCGAAGCGGCCCAGGTCGAACGGCTTGGTGATCGAGCCCTCGGCGCTCACCCGCGTCGTTCCGGCGCTGACCTGGGCGTCGAACGGGTAGGGGCGATTGGGCGAGATGTTCAGCAGCGGGCCGCCGGTCACCCGCGCCAGGAACGGCTGGCGGTTGTAGGTCCCCTTGCCCTCCAGCACGAACCGGCCCTTGCCGTCGCCGCTGGCGTGCTCGTTGGAGCTGACCGTGCCGGTGAACAGCACGTCGCGCTGGCGGTCCTCGACCCGCAGGGCGCCGTCGTTGATCACGAAGTGCTGGATGGCCGGCAGCTTCAGCGGCTTGGTGCGCTTCTTGTTGGGGTCGCCGAAGGTCCAGTTGGCGCGGCCCGAGGCCTCGCGCAGCAGCCGCACGTCGGGGCGGTCGACCGCCACCAGCGGCAGGATGACGTCGCCCTTCAGCAGCGGCAGCAGCTTGATCTGCACCGCCACCCGATCGACCCGGGCCATGTGGCCGGCCTGCGGGCCGGTCTTGGGCGCCCAGTCCGGCTGGCCCAGGAACAGGCCATAGGCCTCGGCCTTGGGCGAGAACGACCAGGGGTGGACGCGCAGGTCGCCGTCGATCCGCACCTCGCGCTTCAGTTGGGCCGAGGCGAAGCGGCCGACCGGGCCGCGCAGCATGTTCCAGTCGAACCAGACGAAGAAGGCGACGATCGCCGCCAGGATCAGCAGGGCGCCGCCGATGCCCCAGCGGGCCGATCGCGGCAGGGCGCGCCAGCGGCTCCCGGGCTTATGCCCGGGGCTGGTCGGCGGCGGCGGTGTCGAAACGGAACCTTCCGGCATCCGCCTACAACGCGCGGCGAACGGCGTTCCGTTCCCTCGACGGTCCGCCGGGCTGGTTTCAGTAGACGAGTTTCAGGCTGCCCACGACGGCGGCGACGACCACGAAGGCCACGATGGCCACGACTTCATAGGCCTTGAAGAAAGGCCGGCTCGGCGAACGCATTTCGATAATCCCCCACATCCCACATTGGCACTAGAGCCGCCTTGGTCCGCAAGGGTCACGCCAGTTCTCGCGACAGGCGTATTCGCATCTGCCTGTTTCATTGGCGCGCGGACATAAGGAAATCTTTATGTCAATTTGCCACTGTCCGCCGCCCGCGCTATAAGGCGCGCAAGACATTCCCCCGATCCAGGAGCCGCCCGTGGCCGACTACATCGTCAAGGACATCTCGCTCGCCGACTTCGGCCGCAAGGAACTCGCCATCGCCGAGACCGAAATGCCGGGCCTGATGGCCACGCGCGCCGAGTACGGCCCCGCGCAGGTCCTGAAGGGCGCCCGCATCGCCGGCAGCCTGCACATGACGATCCAGACCGGCGTGCTGATCGAGACCCTGGTCGCCCTGGGCGCCGAAGTCCGCTGGGCCTCGTGCAACATCTTCTCGACCCAGGACCACGCCGCGGCCGCCATCGCCGCCGCCGGCATCCCGGTCTTCGCCTTCAAGGGCGAGAACCTGGTCGAATACTGGGAATACGCCCACAAGATCTTCGAGTGGCACGACGGCGGCTACCCGAACCTGATCCTCGACGACGGCGGCGACGCCACCCTGCTGTGCGTGCTTGGCCCGAAGGCCGAGAAGGATCCGTCGATCCTCAACAACCCGCAGAACGAGGAAGAAGAAGCGCTCTTCACCGTCATGAAGCGCTACCTGGCCGAAAAGCCGGGCTTCTACACCGCCATCCGCGACGCCATCGGCGGCGTGTCGGAAGAAACCACCACGGGCGTGCACCGCCTGTACCAGATGGCCGCCAAGGGCGACCTGCCGTTCCCGGCCATCAACGTCAACGACAGCGTCACGAAGTCGAAGTTCGACAACCTGTACGGCTGCCGTGAAAGCCTGGTCGACGCCATCCGTCGCGGCACCGACGTCATGCTGTCGGGCAAGGTCGCGGTGGTCTGCGGCTACGGCGACGTGGGCAAGGGCTCGGCCGCCAGCCTGCGCCAAGGCGGCGCCCGCGTGATCGTCACCGAAATCGACCCGATCTGCGCCCTGCAGGCGGCGATGGAAGGCTACGAGGTCCAGACCCTCGACGACGTCGCCGGCAAGGGCGACATCTACGTCACCGCGACCGGCAACAAGGACGTCATCACCGTCGACCACATGCGGCAGATGAAGAACAACGCCATCGTCTGCAACATTGGCCACTTCGACAGCGAAATTCAGGTCGCCGGCCTGAAGAACTTCAAGTGGGACGAGATCAAGCCGCAGGTCCACCACGTGGAATTCCCGGACGGCAAGAAGATCATCCTGCTGTCGGAAGGCCGCCTGGTGAACCTGGGCAACGCCACGGGCCACCCCTCGTTCGTGATGTCGGCCTCGTTCACCAACCAGACCCTGGCCCAGATCGAACTGTGGACCAACGCTGCGTCCTACAAGAACGAAGTCTACACCCTGCCCAAGCACCTCGACGAGAAGGTCGCCTTCCTGCACCTCGAAAAGCTCGGCGCGAAGCTGTCGAAGCTGAACAAGGAACAGGCCGACTACATCGGCGTGCCGGAAGCCGGCCCGTTCAAGCCGGACCACTACCGCTACTAAGCGATCCGCCGACAGGCAGAACTCGGGAAAGCCCGCTCTTCGGAGCGGGCTTTTTTGTTGCGGGGGCGGCAGCGAGACGGCGGCCTCGGTTTTGCCGTCGTGACGCCCTGTTCAAGTTCTGCGGGCTCGGCTAATCGCTTTGGCCATGCCGCTCGCGCTCCTCATTTCCAGCCACGTCGCCGGCAGCCAGGTCGGCGCCACCGCCCAGGCCGCGGCCCTGACCCAGTTTCGCATCGACACCATGGTCGTGCCGACCGTGCTGTTCGGCCGTCACCCCGGCTGGGGCGTTCCCGGCGGCGCGCCGGTGCCGATCGAGGTGGTCGAGGGCATGCTCGACGGGCTGGAGGCCAACGGCCTGTTCGGCCTGACCGACATCGTCATCACCGGCTATTTCGCCACCGCCGCCCAGGTGCGCGCGGCCGCCCGGGCCATCGACGCCGTGCGGGCCGCGCCGCGCGACGGATCCTCGGGCCGCAAGCCGACCATCATCGTCGATCCGACCATGGGCGACGCCGGCAAGGGCCTCTACGTGCCGGCCGAGGTGGCCGACGCCATCGCCGCCGACCTGATCCCGCGCGCCGACATCGTCGCCCCCAACGCCTGGGAGCTGCAGCGCCTGACCGGGGCCGAGGTGCGCGATCCGGCCGGCGCTGTCCGCGCCGCCCGCCTGCTGAACAAGCCGGTGATCGTCTCGTCGGTGCAGCGCGGAAACGAGATCGGCGTGGTCTATGCCGACCGCAAGGAGGCCTGGCTGGCCGCCCACGCCAAGGCCGAGCGCTCGCCCAGCGGCACCGGCGACCTGCTGACCGCCCTGTTCGCCGCCTCGATCCTCGAAGGCCAGACCCTGTCCTACGGCCTGGCCCGCGCCGTCGGCGGCGTCGCCGAGACCGTCACCGCCGCCAACATCTGGAACGCGCCGGAACTGCCGATCGTGGCCATGGCCGCCCGCATCAAGCAGACCTCGCCGACCGTGCGGATCGAGCGGCTGGCCTGATGAGCATTCCCCATGATCCCCGCGCCGTGAAAAGCCCGCCGCCGGAGGGCTGGAGCTTCACGCTGACCGAGGTCACGGCCGGCATGTATCGGGTGCGGGGCAAGGCTTCCGACGGCCTGGCCATCGAGCGCCATGGCCCGGACGAGGCCGCTTTGCTGGATCAGCTGGTCGCGGACGCCTGGAAGCTGGCGGTCTAGGCGCGTCTCAGCCCGAGAAATGCCGCTCCAGGTTCTCCAGCACCAGCGCCGCCATCGCCGCGCGCGCCTCCTCCGTGGCGCTGCCCCGGTGGGGCTGCAGCACCACGTTGTCCATCGACCATAGCGCCGTCGGCACGTTCGGCTCGTCCTCGAACACGTCCAGGCCCGCGCCGGCGATCGTCCCGTCGGCCAGGGCCGCCACCAGGGCCGCCTCGTCGACCACCGAGCCGCGCGCGACATTGATCAGCAGGCCGTCGACGCCCAGTGCTTTCAGCACCGCCGCATCCACCAACGGGCCGGCGTCGCCCGGGGTGACCAGGAACAGCACGTCGACCGCATGGGCCAGGTCCAGCGGGCTGGCGTGATAGGCATAGGGGACGCCCTCGACCGGCCGGCGGCTGTGGTAGGCGACGCCTGACGCGAATGGCGCGGCCATCCGGGCGATCGCCTTGCCGATCTGGCCCAGGCCCAGGATCCCGACCTTTCGCCCGCTCGCACGCCGCGCCAGGGGCAGGCGCTCGGCTTTGGGCCAGCGCCCCTCGCGCACATAGCGGTCGGCCGCGACCATCCGGCGCGACAGCGACAGCCATAGCCCGATGGCAAGCTCGGCGACGTCCTGCGTCAGTACGCCGGGCGTCGTGGTCACGCTCACGCCCCGCGCGGCGGCGAGGTCGAGGTCGACCTTGTCCAGACCGACGCCGTGCACGGCCACGATCTCCAGGGCCGGCAGGCGGTCCCACAGCGCTGCGGGCACGCCCAGGTCGCCGCCGGTGACCACGGCCCGGACCTTTCCGGCCACCTCGGCGATCAGCGCTTCCGGATCGGCGGCGCGATAGGGGCGATGGACGGCATAAGCGGCCTCCAGGCCGGCTTCGAGCTGTTGGGAAAGGGCCTTGAGCTGCAGGACGTCGGGCTTCATCGGCGGGCTCCGGTTACGCGTTCCTTCGGATGACAAACCCCGGCCCGGCGGGCTAGAGCAAAAGCCATGAGCCTCGACATCACCGGCGTCTGCCCCGCCCCGTTCGCCCAGGTCTACGAAGCCTTCGAGGCCAACTTCGATCCGGCCTCGCCGGGCGGCGGGGAACTTGGCGCGCGTTTCACCCTGGCTGTCGACGGCGAGGTGGTGGTCGACCTGATGGCCGGCCATGCCGATCGCAAGCATCAGGTCGCCTTCGGTCCCGACACCCTGACCCCGCTGTTTTCGACCACCAAGGCGATCGCCGCCCTGCTGGTTGCGCGGCTGGTCGACCAGGGCAAGCTGACCTACGACCAGACCGTCGCCTCCGTGTGGCCGGAGTTCGCGCAAGCCGGCAAGCAGGACGTCACCGTCGGCCAGGTGATGTCGCACCAGGACGGCCTGTCGGGCTTCCTCGACGAGGTCGATCCGGCCATCTGGTTCGACTGGCAGGCGACGACCGCCAAGCTCGCCGCAATGGCCCCGCTGTGGCCGGTCGGCTCGGCCAGTGGCTACCACCCGGTGACCTTCGGCTTCACGGCCGGCGAGATCTTCCGCCGCGTCGACGGCCGCACCATGGGGACCGCGCTGCGCGAGGACCTGGCCCAGCCGCTGGGCCTCGACATCTGGATCGGCCTGCCCGACAGCGAGCATGCGCGTTGCGCGGATCTCATGCGCCCGACCGCCTTCCCGAAGTTCGGCGAGATCAACGACGCGGTGAAGGCCGCCTTCATGACCAAGTGGGCCGCGCCCGGCGGCCGCGGCACCGGCGAATGGCGCCGGGCCGAGATCCCCTCGGCCAACGGCCACGCCACCGCCCACTCCCTGGCCCGCCTGATGGGCGCCCTGGCCAGCGGCGGCACGCTGGACGGCGTGAAGATCCTGTCGCCGGAAACGATGGAGAAGGCCCGCGCCGAGCGTATCGCCGGCCAGGATCTCGTGCTGCCCTACCAGATCAGCTGGGGCGCGGGCTTCATGCGCAACACGCCCAACTTCTTCTACGGCCCGACGGCCGACGCCTTCGGCCATTCGGGCTGGGGCGGATCGTGCGCCTTCGCCGATCCGAAGACCGGGGTCTCGGGCTCGTACGTGATGAACCGCCAGGGCAACGAACTGATCGGCGACCCGCGCGCGGTGAGTTTGATCAAGGCGGCCTACGCGAGCCTTTAGGCCGTGAGTGATCCCCGCCCTTCGACAGACTCAGGGTGAGGATCATGGCTGGCTTGGCGGATCAGTAGAAACCTCATCCTGAGCTTGTCGAAGGACGAGGTTTCGGCTGCGCGGCTTACAGCCCCAGCCGCCCCCGCAGCCGCTCGGCCACGGCGCCAAGGGTGATGGTGCTCAGCGCCTCCTGCACCGGCAGCGGCACGCCGTCCGGGGCGGCCTGCACCAGCTTGCTGGTGAAGTCGGTGATGGCGGTGATGTGCTGGGCCAGGTGGTCGACCATGTGCAGCTCCTGCATCACGGCCATGCGCGATTCCGGCGGGGTGTTCTCGAGGATCTTGCCCAGGGCGCTGTCCAGGTGGCCGCAGGCCTCGGCGGCCAGCGACATCTCGACCGACAGGGCCTCGAGCACGGCGGCCAGATCGGGCGTGGTGATGGTTTCCGTGGACATGGTTCCCCCAGCGTTAAGTCTGTCGCCATATCTGACGCAGAGCGTCTTGCCGCCGGCTTAAGGGCCGGCGGCGGTGCGACAAATTGACCAACGTTTCACAACGGCCAAGGTTCAGGCCGTTGCGGCGGCCGTCCGCGTACGCTTCCAGGCGCCGTAGGCGAAGGCGGCCACGCCCAGCCAGATGAAGACGAACGACAGCGCGCGCAGCGGCGTGAAGGCCTCGCCTAAGAACACGCCCAGCAGGAACTGCAGGGTCGGGGCGATGAATTGCAGGAAGCCCATGGCGCTTAGCGGCAGGCGGCGGGCCGACCAGGCGAACAGGGCCAGCGGCACGACCGTGGCCGGGCCGGCGGCCAGCAGCAGGATCGCCGTCCGGGCGTCCTGGGTGAAGTGCCCGGCCCCGGTCGATTGCAGATGCCAGACATAGAGCAGGCCCGGGATCGCCAGGTAGGCGCACTCGATGAACAGGCCCGTCTGGGCGTCGGCCTTCACCTGCTTCTTGAGGATCGCATAGATGCAGAAGCTCAAGGCCAGGCCCAGCGACACCAGCGGCAGGTGGCCAAGGGCGATGGTCTGGATGGCCACGCCCACGGCGGCCAGGCCGATGGCGACCTTGCCTTCGGTGCTCATCCGCTCGCGGAACAGCAGGGCGCCGGCCGCCATGTTCATCAGGGGGTTGATGTAGTAGCCGAGGCTGGCCTCGATCACCCGGCCGGCGTTCACCGCCAGCACGTAGATCGTCCAGTTGCCGAAGATGGCCAGGGTCGACAGCAGCAGTATGCCCAGCGTCTTGGGCTGGCGCAGCACCTGCGCCACCTGGCCGCCCTGCCTGGCCAGCAAGACGAGGCCTCCGGCCCAGATCACCGACCACAGAGTCCGGTGGGCGATCATCTCGAACGAGGTGACGCCCATGACCGACAGGGTGTGGAAATAGAGGGGCAGGAAGCCCCAGAGCAGATAGCAGCCGACGCCGGCCAGATAGGCCGAACGCGCATCCCCGCTGGGGCTCGTACTGGAACTCATGGACCGCACCTTTCGCGGAGGGATCTGACAGATAGGGATCCCGGCGTCCGCCCACATCTTGCGGGCCCGCGCTTTGCGGAAGGGTGCGATCGGTTCGCCGAAAGGCGGTCCCGTCGTCCCTCCGCTGGCGGAAGGACGACGGGGAAGTCGTCTTAGGCCAGGGTCTTCTGCTTGATCAGGCCCTTGTCGTGCAGCAGCTGGGCGATCTGCACGGCGTTCAGGGCCGCGCCTTTGCGCAGGTTGTCGGCGACGCACCAGAGGGCGATGCCGTGCTCGACGGTCGGATCCTTGCGGATGCGCGACACATAGACCGGGAACTCGCCCTGGCTTTCCTTCGGCGTGATGTAGCCGCCGTTCTCGCGCTTATCGACCACGACGATCCCTTCGGCGTCGCGCAGGATCTCGCGGGCGTCGTCCTCGTCCAGCGGGCCGGTGAACTCGATGTTGACCGATTCCGAGTGACCCACCATCACCGGCACGCGCACGCAGGTGGCGACCAGCTGGATGGCCGGGTCCAGGATCTTCTGGGTCTCGACGGTCATCTTCCACTCTTCCTTGGTGAAGCCGTCGTCCATGAAGACGTCGATGTGGGGGATGACGTTGAAGGCGATCTGCTTGGTGAACTTCTTCGGCTCGGGCGCGCCCAGGACGAAGACGCCCTTGGTCTGGTCCCACAGCTCGTCCATGCCTTCCTTGCCCGCGCCGGAAACCGACTGGTAGGTCGACACCACCACGCGCTTGATCGGCACCTCGTCGTGCAGCGGCTTCAGCGCCACCACCAGCTGGGCGGTCGAGCAGTTGGGGTTGGCGATGATGTTCTTGGGGATGACGTTGACGGCGTCCGGGTTCACTTCCGGCACCACCAGCGGCACGTCCGGGTCCATCCGGAAGTGGCTGGAGTTGTCGATGACGATCGGACCGGCCGCGCCGATCTTCTCGCCCCAGGCGGCCGAGATCGAGCCGCCGGCGCTCATCAGCACGATGTCGACCTTCGAGAAGTCGAACTGCTCGAGGTCCTCGCACTTGATGATCTGGCTGCCGAACGAGACCTCGGTGCCGATGGATTTGCGCGAGGCGATGGCGTGCATCTTCTCCACGGGGAATTTCACTTCCTCGAGGATGTTGAACATCTCGCGGCCCACGTTGCCCGTGGCGCCGACCACGGCGACCCGGTAACCCATCGCAGTCTCCAATCTTTCAGCCCCGACAAGGGGAAATGCGCCGTCCCGTTACGCCTGGTAACGCGGGTAGGCAAGGGCATGGTTTTCCAAAGGTGGCGGCGAATGGCCGCGCGCGGAGGAAAAATCTTGCTTTGCCCTATATGGGGACGCTGAGGCGGCTCCCTAAGGGCCCGTCGGACGCTTCGTCCAACTGGACAGTGGGCCCGCGCCGGGCGCATACCCACGCCATGCGCAAGCACGACGCCGACGTCATCATCGCCGGGGCCGGCATGGCCGGAACCACCCTGGCGCTCGCCCTCGCTTCCGGCGGCGTCAGGCCGCTGCTGGTCGACCCGCAGCCCTTCGACGCCCAGCTGGCGCCGACCTTCGACGGTCGTTCTTCGGCCATCGCCTATTCGTCGTTCCGCCAGTGGCGGGCGATCGGCGCCGGCGAGGCCCTGGCGCCCCACGCCCAGCGCATCGAGCAGATCCTGGTCACCGACGGCAAGGCCCCGGGCGCGGCCTCGGGCAAGCCGTCGCCCTTCTTCCTGCGCTTCGACAGCGGCGAGATCGCCGACCGCTCGGAAGGCGAGCCGCTGGGCTACCTGATCGAGAACCGCCAGATCCGCGCGGCCCTGTCGAAGACGGCGCTGGACAAGGGGCTGGAGGTCATCGCCCCGGCCGGCGCGGCGGGCCTGGAGGTCGACGCCGCGGGCGCTCGCGTCACCCTGACCGACGGCCGGGTGCTGAGTGCGCCGCTGGCGGTAAGCGCCGAAGGGCGTAACTCGGCCCTGCGCAAGGCGGCCGGCATCGGCGACATCGGCTGGGGCTACGGCCAGAGCGGCGTCGTCGCCACCGTGAAGATGCAGCACCCGCACGAGGGCGTGGCGCACGAATACTTCCTGCCCAGCGGCCCGTTCGCCATCCTGCCGCTGACCGACAACCGCGCCAGCCTGGTCTGGACCGAGAGCACCGCCCGCGGCGAGGCCCTGCGCCACGCCAGCCCGGAAGCCTTTCACGCCCACCTGATGCGCCGGTTCGGCGACTTCCTGGGTGAAGTCGAGATGGCCGGGCCGGTGTTCGTCTATCCGCTGTCGCTGTCGCTGGCCGAGCGGCTCACCGCCCCACGCTTGGCCCTGATCGGCGACGCCGCCCACGGCGTGCACCCGATCGCCGGCCAGGGCCTGAATCTCGGCCTCAAGGACGCCGCGGCCCTGGCCGAGGTGGTGGTCGAGGCGATCCGCAACGGCGAGGACATCGGCGCCGAGGCGACGCTGGAGCGCTACGCCCGCTGGCGGCGGTTCGACAACGTCACCAACGCCCTGGCCTTCGATGGCTTCGTGCGGCTGTTCTCGAACGACAATCCGCTGCTGCGCGCCGCGCGCGGGATCGGCATGGCGGCGGTCAACCGCATCGCCCCGGCGCGCCGGTTCTTCATGCACGAAGCCGGCGGCGGCGTGGGCGACCTGCCGAAATTGCTGCGCGGGACGGCGCTGTAGTAGGCGCCGTGCGTGGTCCTCGCCCTTCGACAGGCTCAGGATGAGGACCAGCTTGGACTCGGCGTCTGACCGAAAACCTCATCCTGAGCTTGTCGAAGGATAAGGTTTTCGGCGCCGCCCTACTCCCCGTCCGCCAGGCTGCGGGCTTCTTCCGGCAGCATGATCGGCACGCCGTCGCGGATCGGATAGGCCAGCTTGGCCGTGTGGCTGACGAGCTCGCCGCGGGCGCGGTCGTAGAACAGCGGCGCGCGGGTCACCGGGCAGACCAGCACCTCCAGCAGGCGCGGATCGACGTCGACGGGCGGGGGCGGGGGAGCGGCGGTCATGGCGCTGTTCTAGAGCCGGGCGGCCGATAGGGAAAGCCCCGCCGCCGGAACCTCTCGCGCGGGCCCGCGGTTGTCGCAGAAGCGATAACAACGATCTCGGATAAAGACATGACCGCCATCGAACGGACCTTCCTGGCCGCCGCCGTGGCCACCAGCACCCTGACCCTGGCCGCCTGCGGCTCCATGGGGAGCGGCATGGGCGGCGAAAGCGCCTACAGCCCGCGCCTGTCCACCCAGGCCAGCGACGAGAAGGCTTTCGCCAGCACCTTCGTCTCATGCCGCGACGAGGTGCGCGCGGGCAAGACCAGCGGCTTCAAGGTGCATCCGGCCAGCGCCACGGCCCGCGACCTGCAACCGGGCCCCACCGGCCTGGTGCTCAAGGTTCCGTACGACAAGGCCAAGGGCTCCAAGGGCGTGCGAGCGGCGCTGGACGAGCGGCACAAGGCCGCCATGGGGCAGTGCCTGTCCGAAAACGGCTACCAGGTGGCCGCCTGGGATGCAGTGAAGCCCTAAAAGGCGGCCTTCGCCGACAGGACCTTTTCAGCGCTCTCCGTTTCGCTACCATGGGTGGTGTTCAGAGGAGAGCTCGCGATGTCGATGTTCAAGGCGCTGATCCGGTTCGCTGACTTCAAGGGCCGGTCTGACCGATCGGAGTTCCTTCAGTTCCTGCTGCTGGCCCTGACCCTGGCGCTGCTGCCCAGCTATGTCTGGAGCATGGCCTGGGGTCTGGCCGACGGCCTGAGGGGCCTGCCGCCCCACAAGCCGGCCTCGCTGTTGCCCTATGTCGGCCTGTTCCTGGCAATCCCGGCGCTGTCGCTGCTCATTCGCCGCCTTCACGACATCGACCGCAGCGGCTGGTGGCTGCTGCTCAACCTCGTGCCGGGCGGGATCGCCGTGCTGATCGTCTTTGTCCTGCAGGACGGCGCGGCGGGCGACAACCGCTTCGGGCCGCCCCAGCCCAAGGCCCACGGCGCGGCCGCCGCGGCCTGACGCCCTACTGCACCCCTGATCCCTACTGCACCGAAGGCGGCTCGTCGTCGTCCTGGGCGGCGTCGATTTCCAGCAGCGCCACCAGGGTGCTGCGGCGGTCGGCGAGGGTGCGGGCCTCCAGCAGGGCCTGCTTTTCCAGCGGATCGAACGGCAGGGCCATGGCCAGGCTGTTGATCAGGGCGTCGGAGGGCGCGGCCTGAGCCTCGCTCCAGTCGATGGCCAGGCCGCGGTGGTCGAGATAGCGGCGCAGGGCGTTGAGCAGCGGGGCTGCGTCGCCGACCGCCTCCTGCTGGTCTTCGCGCAGGTCGAGGTCGAAGGGCGTGAAGTCGGCCCGCACCTGGCGATAGGGAGTGCGCGCCGGCAGTTCTTCGCCGAGCCGGAACCGCGCCACGCCGGTGAGGGTGATGAGGTAGCGGCCGTCGCTGGTCTCGGCGAAGCTGGTCACCCGCCCGGCGCAGCCGATCGGGGCCAGGGACGGCCGGACGGCGTCGCCGCCCGGACGGGTCTGGACCATGCCGATCATCCGCTCGCCCGACATGGCGTCGTCGAGCATGTTGAGATAGCGCGGCTCGAAGATGTTCAGCGGCAGCTGGCCGCCGGGAAGCAACAGCGCCCCGTCCAATGGAAACACGGGGATCACCAGCGGCAGGTCGAGGGTCTTCCGGTATACGCCCGGCATGGCGGCCTCCTTGACTGGGTGTTCTGAACGCTTGTCCCGGCGAACAGGTCCTTGAAGTCCTAGCTGAACAGGATCGACGACAGGCGCTTGCGACCCTGCTTGGCGACTTCCGAGGTCGGGCCGGCGGCCTCGAACACGGTCAGCAGCTGCTTGCGGGCGGCGTCGTCGTTCCAGGTCCGGTCGCGCTGGATGATGGTCAGCAGGTGGTCGCAGGCCGCCTCCAGCTGGCCGGCGCCGGCCAGGGCCTTGGCCAGTTCCAGCCGGGCCTCGTGGTCGTCGGCGTCGACGGCCAGGCGCTGTTCGAAGGCGGCGGTCTCGGACGGGGCGGCTTCGGCCAGCTTGAGGGCGGCGCGCACGCTTTCCAGGTCCGGATCCTTGGCGTTGGCCGGCGCCATGTCGGCGATCTCGGCCGCGCGCTCCAGGTCGCCGCCGGCCAGGTAGACGCGGGCTAGGCCGCCCAGCGCCTTGATGTTGTCGGGCTCCATCTGCAGCACCTGGGCGAAGGCCTGGGCCGCGCCGCCCAGGTCCTCGACGTCCAGGCTCTCCTTGGCCATGGCCAGCAGCTCGTCCACGGCGCCGGCCTCGGGCGGACCCGAGATGCGGTCGACGAACTGCTGGATCTGGCTTTCGGGCAGGGCGCCCTGGAAGCCGTCCACCGGCTGGCCGTCGACGAAGGCGTAGACGGTGGGGATCGACTGCACGCGCAGCTGGCCGGCGAAGCCCGGGTTCTTGTCGACGTCGATCTTGACCAGCTTGACCGCGCCCTTGGCGGCGGTGACCACCTTTTCCAGCGCCGGGGTCAGCTGGCGGCAAGGGCCGCACCAGGTGGCCCAGAAGTCGACGATGACCGGCTGGGTCTTCGAGGCCTCGATGACGTCAGCCATGAAGGTGGCGTCCGTACCGTCCTTGATGTGCTCGCTCTTGCCGCCGGCCGGGATGGGGGCCGGCTTTTCACCGATCAGGGACATGACTGCTTCTTCTCTCGTGCGCGGACGCTCAGCGCCGCAAGATGGTCCTTGCCGAGGCGGTTCGCAATCGGCGGCTGCGCCTTCTTGCCCCGAAGGCGTTTGGCGGCGATGGTGCGCGCCGCCCGTTCGGGGCGTCCCTCCAGGATCCACATGGCCCGTCGTCTTCCGCTCCGTCTGTCCTTGAGCCTGCTCGGGGCGACGGCGTTCTGCCTGGCCGGGCAGGCGTCGGCGGCGGAGAAGCCGGTGGCCTGCGAGCCCCTCTACGCCTTCATCGGCTCCACCCCGCCGGCCGACAGCCACGAGGCGGTGTTCTTCTGGCCCGCCGACGAGGTCGACGGTCAGGCCTACATGTACGCGGTCCTGGCCGGCTCGCCCTCGACGCCCGACGAGGCGCGGACCGTCCTTTGGGACGGCTACGCCCGGGCGACCCATGCCGTGGAGCTGGAGAAGATGGCCAAGACCCTCGCCGACTGCCTGACGGCGCCAGCGGGTCGCAAGCTGACGGCGCTGCGTCCGGCGACCGTGGACATCGACTGCACCGGCGAGCCGAGCGTGCGCGCCCGCGGCGCGTGCCTGCGGTTCCGGGTCGGGCCCCAGCGCTAGAAAAGAGGGCGCTAGCCGACGACGGCCATCGCCTCGAAATCGACGATCATCGGCTCGACGCCGAGGGCGGCCAGGAACCGGCGAAAGCCCGCCTGGCTGACGGCCGTGGTGGCGTCGTTCTTCAGCGGGTGGAAGTTCACCGGGTCGGCCTCGCTCAGCGCCTTGTCGAGCACGAAGCGGATCCTGTGGTTATCGTCGTTGATCAGGCCGAAGGCGGTGACCGACCCTGGGGTGACGCCCAGGGTCTCGACCATCATCGCTTCGGGGCCGAACGACAGCCGGCCCGAGCCGATCACGTGGTGCAGCTTCTTCAGGTCGATCGCCGTCTCGCCCAGCGCCGAGATCAGCCACAGCTGGCCCTTGGCGTCCTTGAGGAACAGGTTCTTGGTGTGGCCGCCGGGCAGGGCCTTCTTGATCTCCAGCCCCTCCTCGACACGGAACACCGGCGGGTGGTCGAGGGTGGCGTGGTCGACGTCGTGGGCGTCGAAGAAGGCGATGAGGTCGGCGCGGGTCTTCATGGGCGCCTTCTAGCCGGTGACGGGGCGGCTGGTCGAGCCGCCCCTCGGGTTTAAGGCTGCTTCTCCAGGGTGACGGCGATGATCTTCGGGCGCTCGTAGGCGCAGCCTTCGATCGTCAGTTGGACAGCCTGGTTGGTGGTGTAGGCGGTCAGCAGGATCGCGGCGAAGACCTCAGATCCACTCATCAGATGATCGACGATGTAGCCGTCGTTGTAGGTGCATCCGTGCGGGTTGGCCGGTGCGCTGGTCAGCTTGACCCGGACGGAACCCGAGTTCCAGCCCGCGGTGTAGTAGGTCACCTGGCCCGGCCCGACGAATTGCGGCTCGGCCGAGGCTTCGCTCGTCAGCGCGCAGGTCAGCAGAAGCCCCGCGGTGAGATGGGCGAAAAAGCGATGCATGGTAATCCCCGAAACACGACCCGAGATGGTTGGTCGGGCCGGCGGCAATTTTCGGTTGCCGTGGAGCGCATGGTCAAGCTTTCGCCGCCGGCGTTCCGGGGATTTGTTACGGGCCTCAGGTCAGCGGGCGCAGGATGATCTCGACCCGGCGGTTCTGGGCGCGGCCCTCGGCGGTGTCGTTGGAGGCGATCGGCTGGCGCTCGCCCTGACCGGCCACGAACACGCGGTCGGGCAGCACGCGGCCTGGGCCGGTCAGATAGCCCGCCACCGAGCCGGCGCGACGCTCCGACAGGGCCTGGTTGTAATCGTCCGGACCGGTGCTGTCGGCGTGGCCGACCACGTCGATGGTGGTCTGCGGATAGGCGTTCAGGGTGCGGGCCACGTCGTCGAGCACGCGGGTGAACTGCGGCTGCACGTCCGACTTGTCGACGGCGAAGGTCACGTCGCTGGGCATGACCAGCACGATCTGGTCGCCGTTGCGGCGGATCATCACGCCCGAGCCTTCCAGGCTGCGGCGGAAGTCGGCCTGCTGGCGGTCCATGTAGTTGCCGACGGCGCCGCCGGCCAGGGCGCCGATGCCCGCGCCGATCAGGGCGTTCTTGCGGCCCTGCTCGCCCTTGTTGGTGTTGGTCAGGTAGCCCAGCAGGGCGCCGCCGGCCGCGCCGGCCAGGGCGCCGGTGCCGGTGTTGTTGCGCACCGGCATGCCCGTGTACGGGTCGGTGGTGGTGCAGGCCGTCATGGCGCCGGCGCCGATCAGGAGGGCGCCGAGCGCTGCGGCGCGGAAGGCGGTCTTGTTGGTCATCTGCCGTCTATCCCGTGAAGTGTCGGATCAGCGGGTGAAACGCACCCGTTATGGTCAAGTTCCGACAAACCAGATGAGCGGGGGATGAACGGCCTTCGTTCCGCCGCCTGTTGGGTGTAGTAAGGCCCGTCTTACTAATCCTGCGAAGGCCAAACGTGTCCGCATCCGCCATCGAGCCCATCTCGTTCACCCTCTACAGCAAGGACTTCCCGCGCTTCGCCCAGGAGCTGGGCGCCTCGTTCGAGCGCTATGGCTTTGCTGTGCTGTCGGAGTACGACCTGCCGCAGGATCGTATCGACGCGGCCATTTCCGACACCAAGGCCTTCTTCGCCCTGCCGGTCGACACCAAGAAGCAGTACGCCGGGGTCAAGGGCGGCGCGCGCGGCTACATCCCGTTCGGGGTCGAGACCGCCAAGGGCGCCACGCACTACGACCTGAAGGAATTCTGGCACATGGGCCGCGACCTGCCGCCCGGCCACCGCTTCCGCGCCACCATGGCCGACAACGTCTGGCCAGCCGAGATCCCGGCCTTCAAGCACGACGTCAGCTGGCTCTACAACGCGCTCGACAGCATGGGCGGCAAGGTGCTGGAGGCCATCGCCACCTACCTGAAGCTCGACCGTGAGTTCTTCAAGCCGACCGTCGAGAACGGCAACAGCGTTCTGCGCCTGCTGCACTATCCGCCGATCCCGCAGGATGCGACCGGCGTGCGCGCCGGCGCCCACGGCGACATCAACACCATCACCCTGCTGCTCGGCGCGGAAGAGGGCGGCCTGGAGCTGCTCGACCGCAACGGCGAGTGGCTGCCGATCAATCCGCCCCCGGGCTGCATCGTCATCAACATCGGCGACATGCTTGAGCGCCTGACCAACCACGTCCTGCCCTCGACCATCCACCGCGTGCAGAACCCGCCGGCCGAGCGCCGCCACCTGCCGCGCTATTCGACGCCGTTCTTCCTGCACTTCGCGTCGGACTACGAGATCAAGACCCTGCCCAACTGCGTGACCGACGAGAACCCGGACCGCTATCCGGAGTCGATCACCGCCGACGAGTTCCTCCAGCAGCGCCTGCGCGAGATCAAGCTGGCCTGATCCGGCCCGCTGGTCCTGAAAACGACGAAGGCCCCGTCCTCGCGGACGGGGCCTTTTTCATGCCGGTCTCTCGACGTCGCTACTTGGCGATGCGCAGGGCCGAAATCTCCTGGGCGATCGACTTGAAGGCGGTCTTCAGCTCGCCGCCGGTGGCCGGGAAATAGGCCTGGCTGGTCTTGGTGGCGCAGGTCGTCAGCATCGACTTGGCGGTGGAGTCGACGTCGAAGCCCACCGTGAAGACGATCACGTTCTTGGCCTTGATCTTGGTGCACAGCTCCTTGGCCTGGGCCGTGGCGTCGCCGTTGGTGGCGTTGCAGTTGATGTGGTCGGAGGCCGAGCCCGAACCGGAGCCGGCGTTGGAAGCGATCACGCCCTTGCAATAGGGGGTGTTGAAGGCGCCGTCGGTCATCATCACGACGATCTTCATGGTCTCGGCCGTGCCGTAGGCGGCCGGCTTCTGGCTGTTGCTGGGCCACAGGTAGGCGAAGTTCGGCGACACCATGTACCAACCCCAGGCCAGGCCGATCTGGCCGGCGGTCGAACCGCCGTCGTCCAGCGCCGAGATCTGGTTCTTGAGCACCGTGCGGTCGGAGGTCAGCGGGGTGATCTTCGGCGCCGGGCAGGGGTTGCTCGAGGCCGGATAGTTGCGGCCGACCAGGGCCGTGGACGGGGCGTCGTCGGTATAGGCGTAGGTCCCGGTGCGCTCGGTGACGCAGGTGCTGATCGCCAGGGTCTTGGCGCTGCCGCTGGCGTTGGTGAAGTTCAGGTTGGCGCAGCTGATGTCGCTGCGCGAGGTGCTCTGGCAGGTCGCCGTGCCGTTGGCGCCGGCGGTCGTGGTGACATAGTTCGTGCTGGCCGTGGGCGACAGGTTGGTGGTCATGGCCAGGCCCGAGACCGCCGTGATGGTCGGGACGGCGCTGTTCAGCGTCGTCACGCCCGTGATCCCGGTCAGCTTCAGCTGGTCGCCGGTCTGGAAGACGTGGCTGGCCTTGCTGGTGAAGACGAAGGTGCAGGTCGAGTTCAGGCACTTGTAGACCGAGCCGCTGGAGCCGGCGGTGACCGAGGTCCCCGACTGATTGGCGCCGGTGAACTTGGTGGTCGAGGCCACCGAGGTCACCCTCAGCACCTTGCCGTTCATGCTGCTCTGGTTGGAGCCGAACACCATGGCGTAGTCGTTGACGACCAGGCCGTGGGCGCTCGAGGTGGTGACCACGGGCGAGGTCGTGTTGCCGGTGAAGCTCGACACGGTCTTGGTCACGCCGGTGTTCCAGGCCGCCGAGGCCAGGGCCGAGCTCGGGATCGCGCCGCGCACCGCGTCGGCATAGGTGTCGACATTGACGCCCATCGAGTAGGGCACGATGGCGACCTTCGAGTAGTAGGGCTCCTGGATGTCCTGCACGACGATGTCCACCAGGTCGGTGGCGGCCGTCTTCAGGTCGCTGATGCGCGTGCCGGCCATCGAGCCGGTGATGTCGAGCACCAGGGCGATCTCGAGGTTGTTGGCGGCGCGCACCACCACCGACTGGGCCCCTACCGTCAGCTTGTCCTTGCCGATCAGGCCCAGGATGATCGGGTCGAAGGTGAAGCTGGCGGCGCCGGTCACCTGCTTGCCGTTGGTCGAGCCGACGAAGCTGGAGGTGGTCGCGGCCTGGCCCAGTTCGGCGGTCAGGGCGGCGTTGCCCAGGGTGGTGAGCGTGGCGGTGTCGGTGGCGGTCGAGCGCGCCGCGATCAGGGTGGCGGCGTCCAGGGAGTCCTGCAGTCGCCGGCGCTCGACGCTCATGCGGCTGAGATCGAAGACGCCGAACACCAGCAGGCAAAGCGGGATCAGGCCCAGGGCCACCCAGACGGCGAGGGCGCCGCGCCGGTCGGACCGGAACCCGCGCAGGCGGGCAGCGGCGCGGACGAGCGCCCCGCCCAGGCGGGCGGTGGTGCGGCTGCGGACGATCATCGGCGGTGGCCCCTCGTTCTTTCGCGCCGAGCATGGCAGGCGACGGTGAACAGGCGGCAAACGCGCCGAAAATTGAGATTTCCGGGGAAGGTTCAGGCTTCCTGCCGCCGGGCCCGGATGAAATCGATGAAGGCCCGCAGGGGCGCGGGCATGTGGCGGCGGCTTGGATAGTAGAGGAAAGGGCCCTCGAAGGGCGGGTTCCAGTCCTCCAGGATCGGCACGAGCCGGCCTGCGGCCACTGACGCCGCAAGGAACCCCTCGAAACTGGCGATCACGCCCAGGCCCTCCTCGGCGGCGCGCAGCTCCAGCTCCATCGACGAGGAGATCAGCGGCCCGTCGGGGGCGATGCGCACGATCTCGCCGTCCTTCTCGAATTCCATGACGATGATCGCGCCGCTGGAAAACCGGTGCCGGATGCAGGGCAGCGACAACAGGTCGCGCGGATGGCGGGGCGTTCCGTGCCGGGCCAGGAACGCCGGGGAAGCGGCCGCCTGGTAGCGCTGCGGACCCGACAGCGGCACGGCGATCATGTCCTTCTCCAGCCGCTCGCCGTAGCGCACCCCCGCGTCGGCCCCGGCCGCCAGCACGTCGACGAAGTTGTCCTCGGCGGTGATCTCCAGGGTGATGCCGGGATTGGCCTTCAGGAAAGGGCCGACGATGTCGGGCAGGACCAGGCGCGCCACCACGATGGGCACGTTCAGCTTCAGGGTTCCGGTCGGGCTGTCTCGGAACTGGTTCACCGCGTCCAGCGCCCCGGCCACGTCGGCCAGGGCCGGCGCCAGGCGTTCCAGCAGGCGTTCGCCGGCCTCCGTGGGGGTGACGCTGCGGGTGGTGCGGTTGAGCAGCCGCACGCCCAGCGCTGTCTCCAGCCGTCGCACCGCCTCGCTCAGCGACGAGGGCGACACCCCGCGCCCCACCGCCGCGCCGCGAAAGCTGCGGGCCCGGGCCACGGCGGCGAAGGCGTCGAGATCGGCGAGGTCGGGGGCGGCCATTGTGCGAAATTCCGAACGGCCCGTGCGCCGTTGGTCGGATTATCGCACAGGTCGCGCAAGGTCATAGTCGGCTTGTCCAACACTCGCGGCGCTCCCCACGCCGCGGCTCCAAGGAGATCGCCCATGCGCACGCTCAAGCTCGGAAACACCGGTCCCGCCGTCTCGGCCCTCGGCCTCGGCTGCATGGGCATGTCCGACGACCTCTACGGCCCCGCCGACCGCGCCGAGGCCATCGCCACCATCCACGCCGCCCTGGAGGCCGGGGTCACCCTGCTCGACACTGGCGACTTCTACGGCATGGGCCACAACGAGATGCTGATCGGCGAGGCCCTGCGGGGCCAGGATCGCGACAAGGCCGTGGTCAGCGTCAAGTTCGGCGCCCTGCGCGGGCCCGACGGCGCTTTCCTTGGCTTCGACAGCCGGCCCAAGGCGATCCGCAACTTCGTGACCTACTCGCTGCGCCGGCTTGGGGTCGACCACATCGACGTCTACCGCCCCTCGCGCCTGGATCCCGACGTGCCGATCGAGGACGCCATCGGCGCCCTCGCCGAGCTGCGCGACGCCGGCTACATCCGCCACATCGGCCTGTCGGAAGTCGGCGCCGACACCATCCGCCGCGCCGCCGCCGTGGCCCCGATCTGCGACCTGCAGATCGAGTATTCGCTGCTGTCGCGCGGGATCGAGGACGCCATCCTGCCGACCCTGCGCGAGCTGGGCATCGGCCTGACGGCCTACGGCGTGCTGTCGCGCGGCCTGATCAGCGGCCACTGGGCCAAGGACGCCCAACGCGGCGCCCGCGACTTCCGGGTCCATTCCCCGCGCTTCCAGGGCGAGAACCTCGACCGCAACCTGGCCCTGGTCGAGACCCTGCGGGCGGTCGCGGACCAGAAGGGCGTCAGCGTCGCCCAGATCGCCATCGCCTGGGTGGCCTCGCGCGGCGACGACATCGTCCCCCTGGTCGGCGCCCGCCGGCGCGACCGCCTGGCCGAGGCCCTGGGCGCGCTCGACGTCGTGCTGACGGCGGAGGATCTGGCCGCCATCGAGGCGGCCGTGCCCAAGGGCGCGGCGGCGGGCGAGCGCTACGCCCCCGCGATGATGGCCCATCTCGACAGCGAACGCTGACCATCCAAAGCCTTGTTGGCGCCTTGCCAGGAGCGGTCTAGGCAAGGCACCAACGATCTCTGGAGGCTCGGCATGAACGGTTTCAATCGGCGCACGGTGCTGGGCGGCGCGGCCGCCGCCATGACCCTGTCGTTCGGTCCCCGCGCCGGCGCCGCCACGGGCCGGGCCAAGGTGCTGATGCTGTCGGACCTGCACTCGGCCTACGGGATCACCCCGGCCCTGCTGGAGGCCATGCGCCGCATCGTCCGCCGCGACGCCGCCCCCAGCCTGATCCTGCTGAACGGCGACCTCTTCGAAGCCGGCAACGTGGTGGCCAAGCGCACCGACGGGGCGCTCGACTGGGCGTTCCTGGAGGCGGTGGCCAAGCTGGCGCCGACGGTGATCAACATCGGCAACCACGACGCCGACCTGGTCGAGGACATCGCCGCCGCCGCCGATCGCGCCCGGGCCCTGGGCATTACCGTGATCAGCAACATCGTCGACAAGCGCACCGGCCGACCGGTGGCCAGCTCGCGCGCCACGCTCGACCTGGGCTTCCCCGTCCACCTGATCGGCTGGGCCACCAACTCGATCGACACCTATCCCAAGGCCATCCGGCCCGACCTCGCCATTCCCGCGCCGACGCCGTGGGCCCAGGCCAACCTGTCGGCCTCGCCGCCGGAAGACGGCATGCTGGTGGTGATGAGCCACGCGGGCCTGCCGGCCGACCGTCCGCTGCTGGCGGGCCTGCCCGAGCGCACCCTGTTCCTGGGCGGCCACAACCACGTGACCGTCGAGCACGCGCAGGGGACCAGCCGCTACGTCCACACCGGCGCCTGGGGCCAGCCCCTGACGGTCGCCACGATCGACCGCGCCCGCAAGGCCGACCCGATCCGCATCTCCCGCGTCGTCGTCGACCCGCGCGGCCCGGCCGACCAGGCCCTGGGCCGCCAGGTGAAGGAGACGCTGGCCGCCCAGCTGACGCCGGAAGAACGGGCGGTGGTCGCCAAGGTCCCCAAAGCCCTGTCGTTGGGCGACACCGGCCGCCATGTCGCCGGACTGATGGCCCGGGCCGCCGGCGCCGACATCGGCTTCATGGGCCACACCACCCTGGGCATGGGCCTGCCGGCCGGCGACCTGTCGCGCTACGCCTACGACTCCGTGGTGCGCTTCGACGGCAGGATCGTGAAGGCCCAGGTCGATGCGGCGACCCTGGCCGACATCCTCACCCGCACCGACCAGGACCGCGGCTTCCCGTTCGACCGGCTGACCGGCGACTTCGCCTACGCCAGCGGCCCCACCCGTCCCGACAAGACCCACCTGAGCGTCGTCACCACCGACTGGTGCGCCGGCCGCCAGCACGAATATTTCGGCCGCGAGGATCTGGTGTTCAGCGAGACCGGCCTGAAGGTGAAGCCGTCGATCCTGGCGGGGCTGGCGTCCTGAATCCCTCTCCCTTTGGGAGAGGGATCAATCATTCCACCGTCACCGATTTGGCCAGGTTGCGCGGCTGGTCGACGTCGGCGCCCTTGAGCACGGCCACGTGGTAGGCCAGGAGCTGGATCGGGGCGGACATCACCAGGGTCGAGACCAGCGGGTCGCTGGCGGGGGCGGTGACCACCACCTTGGCGCCCTCGGGGGCGTGCTTCACGCCCAGGGTGTCGGTGATGAAGATCACCTGGCCGCCGCGCGCCATCACCTCGCTCATGTTCGACGCCGACTTCTCGAACCAGCTGTCATAGGGCGCGAGGATGACGATTGGGGTCTGGTCGTCGACCAGGGCGATCGGGCCGTGCTTCAGCTCGCCGGCGGCATAGCCCTCGGCATGGATGTAGCTGATCTCCTTGAGCTTCAGCGCACCTTCCAGGGCCAGGGCCGACATCGGGCCGCGGCCGAGATAGAGCACGTCGCGGGCCTTGGCCACGTCGGCGGCGATCTCCTTGATCGCGCCTTCCAGGTGAATGGCCTCGGCGATCAGGCGCGGGGCCTCCAGCAGCACCTTCACCAGGCGCTGCTCCTCGGCCGCGTCGATGGTTCCGCGGGCCTTGGCGGCGGCCACGGCGATGGCGGTCAGCACGCTGACCTGGGCGGTGAAGGCCTTGGTCGAGGCGACGCCGATCTCGGGCCCGCAGTGGATCGGCCAGACTACGTCGACCTCGCGGGCCATGGTCGACTCCGTGGCGTTGACCACCACGGCGCTCTTCATGCCCTTGGCCTTGCAGTAGCGAAGGGCGGCCAGGGTGTCTGCGGTCTCGCCCGACTGCGACATGGCCACCACCAGGGCCCCCGGGCGCAAGGCCGGCTGGCGATAGCGGAACTCCGAGGCGATCTCGACGTCCACCGGCAGGTCGGCCAGCTGCTCGATCAGGTACTTGCCGACGACGCCGGCGATGTAGGAGGTGCCGCAGGCGACGATCTGGATGCGTTCCAGCTTGGCGAAGTCGACGTCGCCGGGGATGGCGGTCTTGCTGGTCAGGGCGTCCACATAGGCCGCGATGGTGCGCTGGCACCCTTCGGGCTGGTCGTGGATCTCCTTTTCCATGAAGTGGCGGTAGTTGCCCTTTTCCATCATCACGGCGCTGGTCGGCACCACGCGCACGGGACGGGTCACGGCCGCGCCCGAGGCGTCGAAGATCCTGGCGCTGTCGTGGTCGAGGGCCACGTAGTCGCCCTCGTCGAGATAGATCACCCGGTTGGTGAAGGGCCCGACGGCGAGCGCGTCCGAACCCAGGAACATCTCGCCCTGGCCCTCGCCGACCACCAGCGGGCTGCCGCGGCGGGCGCCCAGCACCAGGTTCTCGGCGCCCTCGATCAGCACCGCCAGGGCGTAGGCGCCGGTCAGCCGGTCGAGCGTGGCCTTGAAGGCGTCGATGGGGGCCAGGCCCGTGGCCAGTTCGGCGTCGATCAGGTGGGCGATGACCTCGGTGTCGGTGTCGCTTTCAAACACCCGGCCGGCGGCGGCCAGCTCGGCCTTCAGCTCGGCGAAGTTCTCGATGATGCCGTTGTGCACCAGGGTCACGCGGCCGGCGCTGTGCGGGTGGGCGTTGGCGACGTTGGGCGCGCCGTGGGTGGCCCAGCGGGTATGGCCGATGCCGGTGGTGGCGGTCAGCGGCTCGGCGGCCAGCACCTCTTCCAGCGCCTTGATCTTGCCCTTGGCCCGGCGGCGCTGAACGCCGCCGCCGACCACGCCCGCCACGCCGGCGGAGTCGTAGCCCCGGTACTCGAGCCGCTTGAGGCTCTCGACCAGACGCTCGGCGACGGGGGTCTTACCGACGATGCCGATGATGCCGCACATGGGACATGATCCTTTGTAGAACGCGCCTGTAGGACTATTGCTACCAGCACGGGATATTTCGAGCGCGGCCTTTAGCACTCGTGCAGGGGCCGGCGACGTAAATCTGCATTTCGGATCGTTTCGCGGTCCGTACGAGACTTCGAAGACGCTCTATATGGGCGTTGCTCCGATTCACACAGCGACCCGACAGCGACGAAGACCATCATCATGAGCAAGCGCGCCTATTTCGGCACCGACGGCATCCGCGGCCAGGCCAACAAGCACCCGATGACCGCCGAAGTCGCCCTGCGCGTCGGCCTGGCGGCCGGCAAGCTGTTCCGCTCGCAGGACGATCGCCGCCACCTGGTGGTGATCGGCAAGGACACCCGCCTGTCGGGCTACATGATCGAGCCGGCCCTGGTGGCGGGCCTGACCAGCGTGGGCATGGACGTGCGCCTGTTCGGCCCGCTGCCGACCCCGGCCGTGGCGATGATGACCCGCTCGATGCGCGCCGACCTCGGGATCATGATCTCGGCCAGCCACAACAACTTCGCCGACAACGGCATCAAGCTGTTCGGCCCCGACGGCTACAAGCTGTCGGACGAACAAGAATTGAAGATCGAGGCCCTGATGGACGAGGGCCTGCAGGAGGGCCTAGCGGCCCCGCGCGACCTGGGCCGCGTCAAGCGCATCGACGACGCCCAGGCCCGCTATGTCGAGATCGTCAAGGCGACCTTCCCGCGTCATCTCAGCCTCTCTGGCCTGCGCATCGTCATCGATTGCGCCAACGGCGCGGCCTACAAGGTCGCCCCCACCGCCCTCTACGAACTGGGCGCCGAGGTCATCAGCCTGGGGGTCACCCCCGACGGCACCAACATCAACGAGGAATGCGGCTCGACCCATCCGGACCAGATGGCCAAGCTGGTGCGCGACTACCGCGCCGACATCGGCATCGCCTTGGATGGCGACGCCGATCGCCTGGTGATCTGCGACGAGAAGGGCCTCGTGGTCGACGGCGACCAGATCATGGCGATCATCGCCGCGGCCTTCGCCAAGGCCGGCGCGCTGAAGGGCGGCGGCGTCGTGGCCACGGTGATGTCCAACCTCGGCCTCGAGCGTCAGCTCGGCGGGCTGGGCCTGACGCTGGAGCGCACCTCGGTCGGCGACCGCTATGTCATGCAGCGCATGCGCGAGGGCGGCTTCAATGTCGGCGGCGAGCAATCGGGCCACCTGATTCTGTCGGACTTCTCGACCACGGGCGACGGCCTGATCGCCGCCCTGCAGGTACTGGCGGTGATGGTCGAGAGCGGCAAGCCGATGAGCGCCCTGGCCCGTCAGTTCGAGCCGGTGCCGCAGTTGCTGGAAAACGTCCGCTTCGCCGGCGGCAAGCCGCTGGAGGCCAAGGCCGTCAAGGAGGCCATCGCCGACGGCGAGGCCCAGCTGAACGGGGCCGGCCGCATCGTCGTGCGGGCCTCCGGCACCGAGCCGCTGATCCGCATCATGGCCGAGGGCGACGACCCGGCCCTGGTGCGCAAGGTGGTCGGCGACATCGCCGCCGCAGTCAAAGCGGTCTGAGCACGAACATTCCGTGTAGCTGCACTAATTCGGGCGAAAAAGCGGCCGAAACCCGCCTAAAAGGCGACGGCTCAGGTTGTGTTTCGTCAGTTTCGTGACATCGTCGTTCCCGTGGTTAACGGCGCGAGCCCCCACAGCGCCGAGCCACGGAGGAAACGTCAGGTGTTCCATACGCATGGTTCGCGGCCCCCTGCCGCGCCCGGCCTTCTGCACAGCCGCGAATTCCGTCGCGCCGTCCTGTTCGGCGGCGCGTTCAGCGCGCTGTTCTGGCTGGCCACGGCCTACGCCGCCAGCAGGCTGCTGCTGAACCTCTGAGGCGAGGCCCCAAGGCCCTTTCGCGTGCGGTTCAGGCCGAGGCGCGCTCCACCAGGTCATAGGCTTCCAGCACGTCTGCCGGCGGTTCCTCGCCGGCCGGGCGGCGCAGCGCGTCCAGCAGCAGGTCCAGCGCCCGACCGGTCATGCGGTCGATCGGCTGGCGCACCGTGGTCAGGGGCGGCCAGACGCGCGTCGCCAGCAAAGTGTCGTCGAACCCGGCCACCGCCAGGTCGCGCGGCAGGGAAAGCCCCCGGCGATGCGCCACCCACAGCGCCCCGGCGGCCATGTCGTCATTGGCCGCGACGATGGCGTCGGGCGGTTCTCGCAGGGCCAGCAGCCGTTCGGTCGCGGCCAGGCCGGACTCGAAGGTGAATCGCCCCTCGACCACCAGCTCTTCCGGCAGCGACAGGCCGTGGGCCGCCAGCGCCGCGCGGCAGCCCTCCAGTCGCTCGACGCTGTCGGAATGGTCCTGCGGGCCGGCGATGACGGCGATGCGCCGTCGCCCCTTGGCGGCCAGCCGTTCGGTGACGGCGTACGAGGCCGCGCGATTGTCTATGCGCACGGTGATCATGTCGGGCAGGGGCGCGGCGGTGGCGATCGAGGCGGTGGCCAGGCCGAGCGAGGCGAACGCGGTCGAGCCGCTCAGCACCGTGTCGAACGGCGGCAGCAGCAGAAGCGCGTCCGCGCCCGAGCGCTGCAAGGCGCGCGCGACCTCCAGCGCCTCGGCGGGCGAGCCGGCCTTGCGGGTGATCAGCTGCAGGCCGCGCTCGGCGCTGGCCACGGCGGCGGCGGCCAGCACGGCGTGGATGAACATGCTGTCGACCCCGGCATAGAGCAGGCCCACCCGCGCCGGCGCAGCGCCCACCAGCCTCCGCGCGGCCGAGCTGGGCACGTAGCCCAGGGCGGTGATCGCGGCCATCACCCGATCGCGGGTCTGGGCCGAAAACTTGCCCGTGCCGTTGAAGACGTTCGACACGGTCATGGCCGAGACGCCGGCCTTCTGCGCCACGTCCTTGATCGTCACCCTGGCCCGTTCGCGGGGGCGCCTGGAGCGCTGCATGGTCGTCAGGTCCTGGAGATTGGAAGGCCCACGAAACGGCGTTCCTAAAGAGGGTTGTGGTTTAACGATAAACCCAACAACCCTTCGATGCGACTCATCATCAGCGAAGCTTGCCCATGACCTCTGCCGCCGCGACCTCGACGGACGCCACCGCGCCCGCAAAGAGCCACTACGTCGTCCTCGACGGCCTGCGCGGCGTGGCCGCCTTGATGGTGGTCGCCTTCCACCTGTTCGAGGCCTATTCCGGCGGCAGCCCGCACAAGCAGATCATCAACCACGGCTACTTGGCGGTGGACTTCTTCTTCCTGCTGTCGGGCTTCGTGGTGGCCTACGCCTATGACGACCGCTGGAGCGTCATGGGCCAGTGGCAGTTCTACAAGCGCCGCCTCGTGCGCCTGCAGCCGATGATCATCATCGGCGGCCTGATCGGGGCGGCTTTGCTCGCCTTCCAGCACTCGCCGATGTTCCCCAAGCTCGAGACCGTCGCCGCCTGGCAGGTGCTCGGCGTGCTGCTGCTGAGCTTCGTGATGATCCCGCTGCGGCCCTCGGCCGAGATCCGCGGCTGGGGCGAGATCTATCCGCTGAACGGCCCGCAGTGGTCGCTGTTCTACGAGTACGTCGCCAACATCCTCTATGCCGTCGGCCTGCGGAAGCTGTCCAACCGCTGGCTCGGCGCCCTGGTCGCCGTCTCGGCCCTGGCCCTGATCGGCCTCCTTGTGCTGGGCCCGCGCGGCGACGTCATCGGCGGCTGGGCCCTGGACGCCAAGGGGATCCAGATCGGCCTGACCCGGGTGATGTTCCCGTTCTTCGCCGGCGTGCTGCTGATGCGGCTGGGCAAGCGGATCAAGGTCCGCCACGGCTTTGCGGTGTGTAGCGTGCTGCTGATCGCGGCCCTGTCGCTGCCGCGCTTCGGCGGGACCGAGCGGCTGTGGGTCAACGGCCTGTACGAGGCCGCCTGCGTGATCCTGCTGTTCCCGCTGATCGTCGCCATCGGCGCGGGCGAGAAGGACGTCGACGGCCCCAGCTTGCGGATCGCCCGTTTCTTCGGCGAACTGTCCTACCCGCTCTACATCACCCACTATCCGCTGATCTACGTCTACACCGCCTGGGTGGTGGACCATAAGATCCCCGCCGCCCAGGGCGCGCTGGTCGGCGCGGGGGTGTTCGCGGCGGCGGTGGCGATCGCCTGGGCCTGCCTCAAGCTCTACGACGAGCCGGTGCGCCGCTGGCTGGCGGGCAAGCTGCTGCGGCGGTGATCCCAATTCCTTCCCCCATCGAGGGGGAAGGGAGAGAGAGAGCAGCGTCCGCCTCAGAACCCGATCTTCGGGGCTTTCAGGCGGCGCTTGTTGACGTGGCCCTTCGGCGCGGGCGCCTCGATCTCCTCGGGCAGCTCGCCCTTGAAGTAGAAGCGCTGCCAGGCCTCCTTGGTGGCGGCCGGGTCGCGGGCGGCGATGCGGGCGTTGAACTCGCCGCGCTTTTCGGCCCAGACGTCGTACTGCTTGCGCATGTCGGGGTTGGAGTTGAAGTGCCGGATCACCGGCTGCACCGTCTCCAGCGGCTTGTCCTGGATCATGGTGATGAAGCAGAACGGCTCGCCCTTGGCGAACTTCACCGTGCCGGGGCGGGTGAAGACCCAGTTCATCGTGAAGGGGAAGGGCAGCCAGTCGGTCTCGACCAGGCCCGCCAGCGGCTGGATGCCGTCCTTGATGTGGTTGGGCGGGCCCATGGTCCAGATCAGCCAGTCCGGCGGCGTGCGGAACAGATAGCCGGTGTGGAAGGTGATCGTCCCGCGCGAGAAGTGCGACTTGACGAAGTCGTCGAAGCCCGGGTGCGGGTGGTCGGACTTGAAGGTGATGTCGTTCTGGTGGACGCCGCCGTTCCAGGTGGCCTCGAAGCCGACCGGGCACAGGATCTCCCAGCCGGTGGTGTTGGCCATGGTCAGCGGCAGGCAGCGATAGGGGTGGCGGTCGGCGAAGTTGTCCATCCAGGCCCGCTGCGGGCGCCCCGGCACGATCTCCGGCGGCCGGCTCTCGGTGGGATAGCACTCCAGATACATGCCGCTTCTTTCCCGTCGTTCCCGGGTCCCTCGGACCCCGCTTTGACCCAGCCTTAGCCCTGAGGAGGCGTTCCCGTCCAGCCGTCGGCGTCGGCCGGCTCGGCTTCTCCGCCCGCGCTTCCCTTGCGCTGGGCCAGCTTGCGCAGCTCCTCGTCGCGGGCGGCCGTGTCCCAGGCCCCGCCGGCCTCGCCCGGACGCATGCGCGCCAGGTCGGCGGCCAGCAGCCGGTCCATGGTCTGGGCCGCGTCGCGCGAGGCCAGGATGTAGGCCTCTTCTTGGCCCCACATCGGCTTGAGGTCCTCGAAGGTCTTGCGGTCGTGGCGGCGGAAGAACGAGGTGGCGCGGAAGGCCTTGTGGGCCCGGAAGCCCAGCTTCTGAAGCGCCGTCGAGCCTAGCGCCAAAGCCGCCTCGAAGGTCTCGCGCTCCACCGCGTCGGCGCCGTTGGCCAGCAGGTCGTAGGCGTGGCGGCGATCCCAGGCGCGGGCCAGGATGATCAGGTTGGGGAAGGCCCGGCGGGCGGTCTCCACCAGTTCGGCGGTCTTCTCGCGGTCGTCCAGGGCGACGATCAGCATGCGGGCGTGCTCGGCGCCAGCGGCGCGCAGCAGATCAAGGCGCGTGGCGTCGCCATAGTGCACCCGGCGGCCGAAGCGGCGCAGCAGCTCGATCTGCTCGATGTCGCTGTCCAGAACCGTCGACTTGAAGCCGTTGGCCTGCAGCAGGCGGCCGGTGATCTGCCCGAAGCGCCCGAAGCCGGCGATGATGATGTCAGGCTCGCCCTCGTCGAACTGCGGGGCCTCGGGTTCGACGTCGGGAATGGCCGCGTTGATCAGCTCGGCGATGCGTTCGTAGAGGATCATGGCCACCGGCGTCAGGGCCATCGAGACGGCGACCGTGGCGGTCAGCAGGGCGGCCAGGTCAGCGCCGATGACGCCGGCTCCGACCGTGAAGCTCAGCAGCACGAAGGCGAACTCGCCGCCCTGGGCCAGGGCCGTGGCCACGGCGGCGGCGCTGCGTCCCTGCGCGCCGGCGATGCGGGCGATGCCGAACATCACCGCGAACTTCAGGACCATCAGGCCCAGCACGAGAGCGATCAGGGTCAGGGGCTGGCGGGCGATCAGGGTCAGGTCGATGCCCGCGCCGACGGTGATGAAGAAGAGGCCCAGCAACAGGCCGCGGAACGGCTCGATGTCGGTTTCCAGTTCGCGGCGGAACTCGCTTTCGGCCAGCACCACGCCGGCCAGGAAGGCGCCCAGGGCCGGCGACAGGCCCACCGACTGCATCAGGCCGGCGACCCCGACCACGATCAGCAGCGCCGCGGCGGTGAAGATCTCGCGCAGGCGGGCCTCGGCGATGAAGCGGAAGATCGGCCGCACGATGAACCGGCCGCTGCCCACGACCACGCCCACCGCGCCCAGCACGGCCAGGCCTTGCGCCCAGGCCGGCAGGTGCGAGATCAGGCTGGCGCCGTGGCCGCCGGCGTCGCTGGCGTGGGCGTCGGGCGCCACGGTGGCCAGCAGCGGCAGCAGGGCGAACATCGGGATCACCGCCAGGTCCTGCAAAAGCAGCACGCCGAAGGCGGCGCGGCCGACCGGGCCCTGGCGCAGGCCCTTCTCGTCGAGGGTCTGCAGCACGATGGCGGTCGACGACATGGCCAAGACGAGGCCCACGGCCAGGGCCGTCTGCCAAGGCAGGCTCAGGAGATAGCCGATGGCGGCCACGGCCAGCGAGGTGCCGACCACCTGCGCCCCGCCCAGGCCGAAGATCGTCTTGCGCATCTCCCACAGGGTGGAGGGGCGCACCTCCAGGCCGATCAGGAACAGCAGGATCACCACGCCGAACTCGGCGAAGCGCATGACGTCGTGCTGCTCGCCGACCAGCGACAGCATGGCCGGGCCGATCAGCACGCCGGCGATCAGGTAGCCCAGCACCGAGCCCAGCCCCAGGCGCTTGGCGATCGGTACCGAGATGACGGCGGCGCCCAGATAGACCAGGGTCTGCTTGAGGAACGGTTCCATGTTCTTACGCTCCCTCGGCCGCGTGGTCGGCGGCCAGCAGGGCCGACATCCGCGCCTGGTAGCGCAGGGCCTCGGCCTTCAGCTGTTCGTCGTCCTTCATCGCCGCCCCGTGCACCACGAACGGCGTCTCCCAGACCATGCCGCACAGATAGGCCGTCTGCTCCAGCGGGCGCAGGAATTCGTCCAGGGTGAAGCGGTTGTAGCCCTTGGCGTGATAGGCCTGGGCCGGGCCGCCGGTGGTGCAGGCCACGAACAATCGCTTGCCCGCCAAAGCGTCGCCGCCCAGCCCGTAGGCGAAGCCGTGCAGCCACACGAGATCCAGCCACTCCTTCATCAGGGCAGGCGGCGAGTACCAGAACAGCGGGAACTGCAGGGCGATGATGTCGTGGTCGACCAGCTTCTGCTGCTCGGCCTCGATGTCGATCGAGAAGTCCGGATAGGTCTCGTACAGATCGTGGAAGGTGACGCCGGAAAGGGCCTTGGCCGCCTTGGCCAGGGCGCGATTGGCGCGCGAGCGTTCAAGCGCCGGATGCGCCAGGGTCAAGAGGGCGCCGGCGGTGGCGGGCGTCACGATCGGGGTGTTAGGGTCGGTGGTCACGCGTAACCGCCTACCGTGGTCGCATGACGGGAAAATTTATTCATCAAGGCTTGAATTTCTCCGGCCGGCGGGCGAGAGCAGTCGGCGAACGTCGCTCCGGGAGGAAGCATGGTCGACAAGGTGAAATCCGACGCCGCAGAAGCGTTGGCGGGTCTGCTGTTCGACGGCATGACCATCATGGCCGGGGGCTTTGGTCTCTGCGGCATTCCCGAAAACCTGATCGCGGCGATCCGCGAGACGGGGGTCAAGGACCTCACGGTCATCTCCAACAACTGCGGGGTCGACGGATTCGGCTTGGGCATCCTGCTGGAGAACCGTCAGATCAAGAAGATGGTCTCGTCCTATGTGGGCGAGAACAAGCTGTTCGAACAGCTATACCTGAGTGGGGAGCTCGAACTGGAGTTCAATCCGCAGGGCACGCTGGCTGAACGCATCCGCGCCGGCGGCGCGGGCATCCCGGCCTTCTTCACGCGCACCGGCTACGGCACCCTGGTGGCCGAGGGCAAGGAAACGCGCGAATTCGACGGCGAGATGTACGTGATGGAGCGCGGCCTTACCGCCGACCTCTCGATCGTCAAGGCCTGGAAGGCCGACGCCGAGGGCAATCTCGTCTACCGAAAGACCGCCCGCAACTTCAATCCGATGATGGCCACGGCCGGCAAGGCCACCGTCGTCGAGGTCGAGGAGCTGGTCGAGATCGGTGCGCTCGACAAGGACAACATCCACACCCCCGGCATCTTCGTCGACCGGCTGATCAAGGGCGCCAAGTTCGAAAAGCGCATCGAACGCGTCACCACGCGCCCCCGCGAAGCCAAGGAGCAAGCGTAATGGCCTGGACCCGCGACGAGATGGCGGCCCGCGCCGCCAAGGAGCTGCGCGACGGCTTCTACGTCAACCTCGGCATCGGCATCCCGACCCTGGTGGCCAACTACATCCCCGAGGGCATGCACGTGACGCTGCAGAGCGAGAACGGCATGCTGGGCATGGGCCCCTTTCCCTACGAGGGCGAAGAGGACGCCGACCTCATCAACGCCGGCAAGCAGACGATCACCGAGCTGGACTCGAGCTCGTACTTCAGTTCGGCCGACAGCTTCGCCATGATCCGCGGCGGCCACATCGCCCTGTCGATCCTGGGCGGCATGCAGGTGTCCGAGACCGGCGACCTGGCCAACTGGATGGTGCCCGGCAAGATGGTCAAGGGCATGGGCGGGGCCATGGACCTGGTGGCCGGCGTCAAGCGCGTCGTGGTGGTCATGGACCACTGCGAGAAGTCGGGCGCGCCCAAGCTGCTCAAGGCCTGCTCGCTGCCGCTGACCGGCGCCGGCGTCGTGGATTTGCTGATCACCGAACTTGGCGTCTTCGAGATCAACCGCGGCAAGACCCCGGTGAAGCTGATCGAGCTGGCGCCGGGCGTGTCGGTCGAGGAGGTCCAGGCCAAGACCGAGGCGGCGTTCGAGGTGGCGGTTTAGGACGAAACCCTCTCCCAGAGGGAGAGGGAGGGGCCCGCCGCGGAGCGGTGGGAGGGTGAGGGGTTACGAGGTCTGACGGCGTGCCGGCGCTCCGTCGGACGCCGTAACCCCTCACCCCGGCGCTCTCCCTATGGGAGAGGAGGCATGCTGTCCCCCGCCTTGCGCCTCCAGCCAAGCTGCGCCATCTGCGCTCCGGGCGCCCGCAACTCGCCCGAGTCCGGAGCCGACCCATGCGCGACTACTTTTCCCTGATGGCCGGCTACAACGCCTGGGCCAACGCTCGCCTGCTGGAGGCCTGCGAGGCCCTGCCGGCCGGGGGCTTCACCGCCGATCGCGGCGGCTTCTTCGGCTCGATCGCCGGCACGCTGAACCACCTGCTGGTCACCGACCGTATCTGGACGGCGCGCCTGGCCGGAACGCCGCTGCCGCCGTACGGCCTGGACGCCCTGCTGTTCACCGATCTGGCCGAGTTGCGCGCCGCCCGCGACGTCGAGGACGCGGCTCTCGTCGCCTATGTCGCCGGCCTCACCGACGAGGCCTGCGCTGGCCAGTTCCGCTGGGTGCGCAAGGCCGACGGCGTCGAGGTGGTGGGTCCGCTGTGGAAGACCCTGGCTCACCTCTTCAACCACCAGACCCACCATCGCGGCCAGGCCCACGACCTGATCGGCCAGGCGGGGCTGCAAACCCCGTCGCTCGACCTGCCTGTCTATCAGCGCGAGGTCGGGGCCTGAGCCCCCGCTTCGTGCTCGCCAAGGCCGAGTTTCGCCACATTCACCCCTAGGGTGCCCCGGTGCAGCTTTCAGGGGAGTCGGGGCATGCGGGCGTTTGGACTGGCGATGACGCTATTGGCGGCGGGCGTGCTGTCGGCCTGCACCGAAAAGGCCGACGCCCAGTCGCCGCCGCCGGCCGCGGCCTCCGCCGCTCAGGTCGAAGGCGGTCCCTACGTCCTGAAGGGCACCCAGGTCTGGACCGTGCCCGATCCCGTTTCGGGCCGCGACTACGAGGTCTTCGTCAGCTTGCCGGCCAGCTATGAGGCCAGTCCCCAGCGCCGCTATCCTGTGGTCTTCGTCACCGACGCCGACTACGCTTTCCCGATCATCCGCCAGGTCGCGCGGCGGGTGAACCTGGATGGACCGGTGATCGAGGAATTCATCCTCGTGGGGCTGTCCTACTCCCGCGGAGACAATGGCGTCGTCAGCCGCAACCGCGACTACACACCCACGCCCAACGGCCCCCGCAACGCCAGCGCCACCGTCCACGGCCAGGGACCAGCCTATCAGGCCTATCTGAAGAGCCAGGTGATCCCCTTCGTCGAGGGTCGCTTCCGCGCCGATCCGGCTCGGCGGGTGCTGCTGGGCCATTCCTATGGCGGCTTGCTGGGCGCGCAGGTCCTGTTCACCGACCCGGCGATGTTCCACACCTATGTGCTGGGCAGTCCGTCCTTCTGGTTCGACAAGCGCCACATGATGACGATGGAGGCCGACTACGCCCGCGCCCACAAGGACCTGCCGGCCGACGTCTTCATGTATGTCGGCGGCTACGAGACGCCGGGGGCCAGTTCGCGCAACTCCACCGGCCCCGACATGGTCGCCGACATGAAGACCATGGAGCAGGTGCTGAAGTCGCACGGCTATCCGGGTCTGAAGGTTCGCTCGACCGTGCTTGAGGGCGAGGATCACCTCACCGTGGCCCCGGTCGGCTTCACCCGCGCCCTGATGGCCGTGCTGCCGGCCAAGCCCTGATGGCGGGATCAATTCACGCCTGTAGCTCCACCCCCTGGATGTGCTAGATCGCGAGCATGAAACGCGCCGTCGAGCACCGTATCGGGGTCCAGGCCCCCGCCGAGATCGTCTGGGAAGTCGTGTCCGAGTTCGAGCGCTGGCACGAGTGGAACCCGCTCTATGTCAAGGCCGCCGGCCAGTTGAAGATCGGCACCGCCCTGACCCTGGAAGAGGCCATCGGCGATCGCCCGGTCAAGGTGATCCAGCCGGTCGTCCAGGACTGGGTGCCGTTCGAGCAACTGCACTGGCGCAGCCAGCGCCTGGGCGGCTTCGTCACGGCGATCCGCTATCTGGAAGTCGAGAACATGGGCGAGAGCAACGCCACCTTCTCGAACGGCGAGCTGTTCATGGGGCTGCTGGTGAAGTGGATCTCCAAGGACGAGCGCCGCGCCCTGAAGGCGGCCTTCACGGCCATGGGCGAGGCGGTGCGCGACCGCGCCGAGGCCCTCTGGCAGGCGCGAACGGCCGCCCCATCTGAAGTCGGATGATCGACGATCTCTACAGCGCCAGGATCCTGACGCTCGTGGCCAACATGCCGCGAGCCGGGCGCCTGGCCGCGCCCGACGCCAGCGCCGACCGCACGGCCAAGCTGTGCGGCAGCCGGATCATCGTCGATGTCGTGGTCGAGGACGGCAAGGTCGCCGACTTCGCCCAGGAGGTCGCCGCCTGCGCCCTGGGCCAGGCCAGCGCCGCGGTGCTGGGCGCCCACGTGATCGGGGCGGATCTTGCCGAACTTGAGTTGGCCCGCGACGCCCTGGCCGCTATGCTGAAAACGAACGGCCCGCACCCTGCGGGCCGCTTTGCGGAGCTCGCCGTGCTGGAGCCGGTCAAGGACTATCCCGCCCGTCACGCATCGACGCTTCTGGCGTTCGAGGCGGCGGTCGAGGCTGTCCGTAAGGCCACAGGGGCGACCCAAACGCGAACTAGCAGCGCCGGCGCCGCTTGATCGGAGCTTTTCGCGGGTGCGATAAGTCCCCGACTCCGTTCGCGAAAGCGCCGGCATGAGCCTTTATCACCGCGTCGTCGACTTCGGCCTGCGCGCCTACAAGTTGACGCTCTCGCCTCTCATCGGGCGCCAGTGCCGCTATCTGCCGACCTGTTCGGAGTATGCGGCCCAGGCGCTCAAGGATCACGGACCCGCCAAGGGGTCCTGGCTCGCTCTGCGACGGATTTGCCGATGCAATCCGTTCGGGGGCTGGGGGTACGACCCGCCGCCCCCGCCGCGCGAGCCGCGCAAGTGGATGTGTGAAGAATGATCGATCTGGTTTTCCCCGACGGCTCCTCCCGTCAGTACCCCGACGGCTCGACGGGGCGGGACGTCGCCGCGGCCATTTCCAAGTCACTTGAGAAGAAGGCCCTGCTGATCAAGCTGGACGGCCAGGTGCTCGACCTCGACCGGGCGCTGACGCCCGACCTGCTGGCCGGCGAGCGCAAGTTCGAGATCCTGACGCGTGAGGCGCCCGAGGCCCTCGAGACCATCCGCCACGACACCGCCCACGTGCTGGCCGAGGCCGTGCAGGAGCTGTTCCCCGGCACCCAGGTGACGATCGGCCCGAACGTCGAGGACGGCTTCTACTACGACTTCGCCCGCGACGAGCCGTTCAGCCTGGACGACCTGGCGACGATCGAAAAGCGCATGAAGGAGATCGTCGACCGCGACGAGAAGATCACGCGCGAGGTCTGGGACCGCGACGAGGCGATCAAGCACTTCGACGGGATCGGCGAGCAATACAAGGCCCAGATCATCCGCGACCTGCCGGGCACGGACACGATCACGGTCTATCGCCAGGGGAACTGGAAGGATCTCTGCCGCGGCCCTCACCTGCCGTCGACCAAGCATGTCGGCAAGGCCTTCAAGCTGACCAAGCTGGCCGGCGCTTACTGGCGCGGTGACCAGAACAACGCCCAGCTGCAACGCATCTACGGCACGAGCTGGGCTTCGGAGGCCGATCTCGAGGCCTATCTGAAGCGCATCGAGGAAGCCGAGAAGCGCGATCACCGCAAGCTGGGCAAGGCGCTGGGCCTCTTCCACATGCAGGAAGAGGGCCGGGGCATGGTCTTCTGGCACCCCAAGGGCTGGAAGCTCTGGCAGAACCTCGAAGCCTACATGCGCCGCAGCCTCGACCGCGCCGGCTATATCGAGGTCAAGACGCCCCAGGTTCTGGACAAGACCTTCTGGGAGAACTCGGGCCACTGGGACAAGTACCGCGCCAACATGTTCGTCTGCGAGACGGTCGAAGGCGAGATCCTGTCCCTCAAGCCGATGAACTGCCCGGGCCACGTGCAGATCTGGAACGTCGGCCAGCGCTCGTATCGCGAACTGCCGATGCGCATGGCCGAGTTCGGCGCCTGTCACCGCTACGAGCCGTCGGGCGCCCTGCACGGCCTGATGCGGGTGCGCGCCTTCACCCAGGACGACGCCCACATCTTCTGCCGCGAGGACCAGATCGTCGAGGAGACGGAACGCTTCATCCGTCTGACGCGGATGATCCACGCCGATCTCGGCATGACGACCAAGTATATCGCCCTGGCCACGCGTCCGGAACTGCGCGCCGGTTCGGACGAGTTCTGGGACAAGGCCGAGGGCATGCTGGCCGAGGCCGCGCGCCTGGCCGGCGTCGAGCCGGTGATCGCCGAGGGCGACGGCGCCTTCTACGCGCCCAAGCTCGACTTCATCGTCCAGGACGCCATCGGTCGCGAGTGGACCTGCGGCACGCTGCAACTCGACTACGTTCTACCGGAACGTTTGGGCGCCGAGTACGTTGCCGAAGATGGATCCAAGAAGCGGCCGGTGATGCTGCATCGCGCGATCCTGGGGTCGTTCGAGCGGTTCATCGGTATTCTGTTGGAAAACTACGCGGGCCACTTGCCGCTTTGGCTGGCGCCGACGCAAATCGTTGTGGCGACGATTACGTCGGACGCTGACGATTACGCGCGCACTGTCGTCGAACGGTTGACGGCGATGGGATTGCGCGCGGAGGTCGACCTGCGTAACGAGAAGATCAACTACAAGATTCGCGAGCACAGCCTCGCCAAGGTTCCTGTGATCGCGGTGGTCGGACGTAAGGAAGCGGAGACGGGGCAAGTCGCCCTGCGGCGCCTGGGCGGCGAGGGTCAGCAGATCCTTTCGCTCGACGAAGCGCTGTCCGTGCTCGTCCAGGAAGCCACGCCGCCCGACCTCGCTCGCGCCCGCGCGCCGCAATCCACGCGGGAGCCTGTCCAGGTCTGACATGAACAGTATTCTCCCGTCCTTTACGGTGCTCGCCGCAGGCGCGCGTCCCGCCAAGCCCTTGGTCTCGGTGGTGATGGTCGTCTATTGGACGGGAGAAGCGCTGGTCGAAAGCATCCGCCACGTGCTGGCCGAGCCGATGGTCGACGAGTTCGTCATCGTCGACAACGGCTCGCCGCCGGAGGACGTCGACATGCTGCGGGCGCTGGGCCTGACCGAGCCGCGCGTCCAGCTGGTGCAGGGCCACGGCAATGTCGGCTTCGCCAAGGGCGCCAATCTCGGCGCCTCGGTGGCCCAGGGCGAATACCTGATCTTCCTCAATCCCGACGCCAACCTGCAGCCCGACTGCGTGCCGTCCATGGTCTCGGCCTTCCGCGGTCAGCCGGTGCCTACGGTGATGGGCGCGCGGGTCATGAACATCGACGGCACCGAGCAGCGCGGCGGTCGTCGCGGCGAGGTGACGCCGGTCACCACCCTGCTCAGCCTCTCGCAGCTCAGCCAGAAGGTGGCGCGCTTCAAGCGCTTCGAGATCCACCGCGAACACGAGCCGCTGCCGGCCGAACCGACCCAGATGCCGACCATCTCCGGCGCCTGTTTCGCCCTGCGGCGTTCGGACTTCGACTCCCTGGCCGGCTTCGACGAAGGCTATTTCCTGCACGTCGAGGACGTCGACCTGTGCTGGCGCGCCCGCCAGGCCGGCGGCCAGGTTCTGTTCCATCCCAACGCGCGGGTCATCCACCTGGGCCACACCAGCCTGGAGCACCCGGTCAAGGTCGAGTTCCACAAGGGCGTGGGCCTGGCGCGCTACTTCATCAAGCGGGCCGACAACATCCAGCGCTATGCGCTGGCGGTGATGCTGGCGCCGCTGATCCTGGGCCTGTCGGTCTGCCGCCCCGCGATCAACGCGCGCCTGCGCAAGGGCTAGTCCCCGACCGGCCGCGCCAGCTTGCCGGCATAGCCGAAGATCACGCCCAGCCAAGGATGGGCGACCAGCACGCGGAAGCGGTAGGTTCCGTCGCGCTCGAAGATCCGCGCCCGGCTGCGCGGCGCCCAGGCGGCGGGCAGGGGCAGCACCCCAAGGCGCCAGCCCTCGAAGATCCAGCGGAAGCCGCTGATGCAAGGCTCGGCGTGGAAGCGGAAGGTCAGGAGGCCGACCGTCTCCTCGAAGGCGCGCGGATCTCCGGCTGAGGGGCGAACGCGGGACAGAAAGGCGCGAGGGCCGAACCGGCGCGTCCAGACCTCGCCCCGGCCCGGAAGGGGACAGATGAACACCGCCGTGTCGTGGAAGCCAGGCCCGGGCAAGCCCTGCAGCCGCCGGACCAGCGCCGCCGCCCCGCCATCGCCCCGCGCCCGCGCATGACCGTGAAGACCGACGGGCCGCTCGCCCTGGTGGACGGCGCGCACGGTGGCGGGCAGGCTTTCGAACGCCCCGCCCAAAGCGCCGGGGAACAGGCCCCCGCTCATGTCGCCGGCGGCTCCAGCACGAAGCGGGCCCGCTGGGCAGGCGTCGGGACCATGCAGGTCGAGCGCTTGCCCATCAGTCGGTAGCGGTTGGCGGCCAGCCAGTCGTAGCCGGCGTCCAGCCAGGTCCTGGGCAGCAAGGCGACCACGGCCGCCACCCCCGACCACGGCGCGCCCAGCCGGCGCAGCAGGGCCAGGATCGCGGCGCTTTTTTCCAGGGCCTTGCCGCCGTCGAGATAGAGGAAGCTGGCCGGATGGTCCGGATCGATCCCGTGAGCGATCGCCAGAGCCCGGCCATAGTCCGACTGGATCGGCGTGAAGCGCATGATCCCCTTGCGATCGATCGCCAGCACCGCCCGCACCGAGCCCGAGCACAGGTTGCAGACCCCGTCGAACAGCCACAGCGGCTCGGGAGCGTTCATCGGCCAGGCTCCAGGCATTCGCGTTTCAGGGCCTGCAGGGCGGCCGGCACGTCGCGCCGCATGGCCGCCGCCGCCATTCCGGCCGGCAGGCCGAACGGGGCGCTGACCTTGTTTTCGTAGACCACGCGCGTCGCCGCCCCGTCGTCCAGCGGCGTCAGCAGCCACTGGCCCTCGCAGTCGTCGATGTCGCCGCCGATGCAGCGAAAGCCGATGCGCCGGCCGGGCTCCAGCTCCAGCCGCGACACCGAGCGCAGCATGGGCGAGAACAGGCCGCGCTTGATCCAGTGCTCGCGGGTCTCGGCGCGGCCGTCGGGCGAGCGGTCCAGCACCGTGCAGCGCTTGACGCTGGGGGTCATGCGAGCGGCCAGGCGGCAGTCGAGAATTGTGCGCCACACCCGCTCGGGCGAGGCGGGAATGTCGATGACGGCCCGTACCTCGCCGCGCCCGTCGGCGCCTGCCCGCACCTGGGCCGCCACGCCGTCCCCCGCAATTGCCGGAGGCGTCGCGACCAGCCAGATCAGGGCGAGGGCCAAGCCATGCATGGACCCAGGCTAGAAGGTTTCCACCCTCGCGGGAAAGCCGCTTTCGCGCCTCAGCGTTTGAGCGTGGTCGCGCCGTTGGCGTGCCAGGCCCAGGCGTGCTGGATGATGTCGTCCAGTCCATAGCGCGGGGTCCAGCCCAGCAGGGCGCGGGCCTTGTCGCTGTCGGCCACCAGGATCGGGGCGTCGCCGTCGCGGCGGGTGACGCTTTCCAGCGGGAAGTGGCGGTTGGAGCGCCGCTCGATCGCCGCCACCAGCTCGCGCACCGAGGTGCCTTCGCCGGTGCCCAGGTTGAAGGCCGTGCTGTGCTTGCCGTCCAGCAGCCACCTCAGCGCCGAGACGTGGGCGTCGGCCAGGTCCAGCACGTGGACGTAGTCGCGGATGCAGGTGCCGTCGCGGGTGTCGTAGTCGCTGCCGTAGAGGGTGAACTTGTCGCGCTCGCCCCGGGCGGCGGCGATGGCCAGCGGGATGGCGTGGGTTTCCGGCTCGTGCTTCTCGCCGATCCGCCCCTCGGGATCGGCCCCGGCGGCGTTGAAATAGCGCAGCACCACCGAGCGGAAGCCCTTGTAACGGTCCATGTCGCGCAGGATCTGCTCGACCATGAGCTTGCTGCGGCCGTAGGGATTGAGCGGCGCCTGCGGGTGGGTCTCGTCCATCGGGAGGGTCACCGGCGGACCGTAGGTGGCGCAGGTCGACGAGAACACCAGCTTGTTGACGCCGGCCTTGCGGGCGGCCTCGATCAGGGTGATCGCCCCGCCGACATTGGTCCCGTAGAAGGCGCCGGGCTCGGCGATCGAGAAGGCGACCTCGACGAAGGCGGCGAAGTGGATCACCGCCACGGGCTGGTGCTTGGCGAAGACTTCGGCCAGGCGCACCGGGTCGTTGACGTCGCCAACCTCCAGCGGACCCCACTGGACGAACTCCTCCCAGCCGTTGCTGAGGTTGTCGTAGACCACGGGCGTGAAGCCGGCCTCGGCCAGTCGCAGGCAGGTATGCGAGCCGATATAGCCCGCGCCGCCGGCCACGAGGATGGCTTGGCTCAAGGTCGCGCTCCGATTTCCATTACGAGTCCGTGGGTTGCCCCATCCTGTCCCTTCTTGGCGCGGGACGGGACGGGGTCAAGAGGGAAGGCTTGCTCAGAAGGCTTCGGCCAGGATCGTCCCGTCGGGCATCAGGGCCGCGCGCTTGAGGCCGCTGGAGGCGAACGGCATGGCGACATTGCCGTCGCGGTCCACCGACACCAGGCCGCCGTGGCCGCCCAGGTCGGCGACGCCCTGGATGGCGCCGGCCGCCGCTTCGTCCAGGCCCTGGCCGCCGAAGCGGATGCGGTGGGCGATCTGCGCGCCCACGGCCGTGCGGATGAAATATTCGCCCTGGCCGGTGCACGACACCGCGGCCCAGCCGTCGGCCCAGGCCCCGGCCCCGATGATCGGGCTGTCGCCCACCCGGCCCGGCAGCTTGCCGAATACGCCGGCGGTCGAGGTGGCGGCGGCGAGGCGGCCGTCCTGGTCCAGCGCCACGCAGCCCACCGTGCCGGTGGGAAGTCCGCCGGGAGGAGCGTTGTCCTCGAAGGCTCCGGCGCGGGTGTAGTAGGTCTCGGGATCGGAGATCGTTTCCAGGCCCTGGGCGCGGGCGAAGGCCATGGCGCCCTCGCCGGCCAGCATCACGTGCGGGGTCTGGTCCATCACCGCCCGGGCGGCGCGGATCGGGCTGGCGAAGCCCTGCAGGGCGGCCACCGAGCCGGCGCGGCTGGTGGCGCCGTCCATCAGGCTGGCGTCCAGCTCGTACGCGCCGTCGGCGTTGGGCGAGGCGCCCTTGCCGGCGATGTAGAGGCCCGAGGCCTCCAGCGCCGCGACCGTCTCCACCACCACGTCCAGGGCGCTGGCGCCCGCCGCCAGCCGCTCGCGTCCGGCCTCGATCAGGCCGCGCATGTGGGCAATCTCGACGCAGTAGTCATGGCCGCGCTTGGCGCCGGCGCCGCCGTGCAGGGCGAGGGTAAAACGTTTGTTTGACATTTGGCTTTCTCGACCGTCCGGCCTGGGTTAGCGTCGCGCCTTCTAAATAAGAAATGCGGGAGAAGCGAGATGAAGGCGGTGCTCAGCAAGGCGGTCGGCGGTCCCGAGACCCTGGTGCTGGAAGACCTGCCCGATCCGGTCCCCGCGCCCGGTCAGGTGCTGATCGAGGTCAAGGCCTGCGGGGTCAACTATCCCGACCTGCTGATCATCCAGGACATGTACCAGTTCAAGCCGCAGCGCCCCTTCGCCCCCGGCGGCGAGGTGTCGGGCGTGGTCGCGGCCCTGGGCGAGGGCGTCACCAGCCTCTCGGTCGGCCAACGGGTGCTGGCCTCCACCGGCTGGGGCGGCATGGCCGACAAGCTGGCCGTCGAGGCCGCCCGCTGCACGCCGATCCCCGACGCCATGCCCTTCGACGAGGCCTCGGCCTTCATCCTGACCTACGGCACCTCGTACTACGCCCTGAAGGACCGCGGCTTCCTCAAGCCCGGCCAGACCCTGCTGGTGCTGGGCGCGGCCGGCGGCGTGGGCCTTGCGGCGGTGGAACTGGGCAAGGCCATGGGCGCGCGGGTCATCGCCGCCGCCTCCAGCCAGGAGAAGGTCGATCTCGCCATCTCGCGCGGCGCCGACGCGGGCGTGGTCTACGCCCGCGGCCCCTTCGACAAGGACGGCCAGAAGGCCCTGGCCGACCAGCTGAAGGCCGCCTGTGGTCCCAATGGCTGGGACGTGGCCTATGACGCGGTCGGCGGCGACTATTCCGAAGCCACCATCCGCGCCGCCGGCTGGGGCGGCCGGATGCTGGTCATCGGCTTCCCGTCGGGCATCCCGAAGATCCCGCTGAACCTGACCTTGTTGAAGTCGTGCGACATCGTCGGCGTGTTCTGGGGCGCGGCCGTGGCCCGCGATCCGGCCGGCCATGCGGCCAATGTGCGCGAACTGATGGACCTCTACGCCGCCGGCAAGATCAAGCCCTACGTCTCCGAGCGCTTCCCCCTGGAAAAGGCCGGCGACGCCATCGCCCACCTCGCCAGCCGCAAGGCCATGGGCAAGGTGGTGGTGACGGTAGGGTAGGGGCTGGCGTTTCCGAAGACCCTCTCCCAGAGGGAGAGGGAGCATTTTCGCTCTGCCTCCTGCCAAAGCCAGGTCCGTCGCTTTGAACTGGGTCGCCGGCGGCAGGTCCTCTCCCTGCAACAGGCGTGAAGCGAGCTGCCATGGTTAAGTTTTCGCAAATCACCCGTCTGCCGTCCCGTTCTGAAACAACAGTAAAATCATACGGTTAAACGGTCGGTAAGGACGTCCCTTAGCAAAGCGGTGAGATCAACTGGGCTATTGCTGCTCTTCGAATAGTCGGAGGCGGCGTTCAGATGTTCCTTCCTGCTCGCGACGCGTTTCCCGTGGAGGCGCGCCGCCCGTACCGTATGAACCGGCGTCCCGAGGAGCGCGTGAAGGTGCTCGGGGGCGAGATGGATCTCGTGCGCCCGGAAGAGGTCTTCCACTTCGTGGCTGGCCGGATCGCGGGCGGCAAGGGCGCGATCGTCGCCAACCACAACCTGCACAGCCTGTATCTGCTGCAGAAGGACCCGCAGGTCGTCGACTTCTTCAAGGCCGCCGAGCTGATCGAGGTCGACAGCGTGCCGCTGATCTTCTGGGCGCGCATCGTCGGCCGGGCCAGCCGCCGCTTCCACCGCTGCACCTATCTCGACTGGCGCAACGACTTCTGGGCGCGGGCGACCAAGGAGAACTGGAAGGTGTTCTTCGTCGGCGGCGCTCCGGGCGTGGCCGATGCGGCGCTGGAAAACATCCGCCGCGACTGGCCAGCCGCCCAGGTCGAGAGCCATCAGGGCTATTTCGACGTCACCGACGGCTCGGCGGAAAACGAGGCGGTGGTCGCCAAGATCAAGGCCTACAAGCCCGACATCCTGTTCGTCGGCATGGGCATGCCGCGCCAGGAGAAGTGGCTGCTGGAAAACCACAGGAAGCTCGACCCCTGCGTCGGCTTCACGGTCGGCGGCGCCTTCGACTACGAGGCCGGCGTGCAACTGGCCGCGCCGCGCTGGATGGGCCAGGTGGGCATGGAGTGGCTGTTCCGGCTGATGGCCGACCCCGAGCGGCTGTTCACCCGCTACTGCGTCGAGCCCTGGCACCTGTTCGGTCCGGCCATGGTCGATGCGCGCAACGCCCTTGCGCGGCAGCTGAAGCCAGGCAAAAAGAAGAACGCCGTTCCACCGGAGGCCGCCTACCGGCGCGCCACCGATCTCGCGCTCAAGCCTTAACCTGACGTCCGTGGGGGACCCATGGGTTTGAAGATCGAAAAGAAGCCGCGCCGCCGCGCCGCCGAACGGCCCAACGCCTGGCAGCGGGTCTGCGCCGTCTTCGGCCTGGCCGGCCTGGTCCTGGCCTGGGCAGTGATGCTGGTCCCGTGCGCCCTGTGGCTGGTGTTCAGCCTGGTCGTGCGTCGCCCGGCTCAGGGCCGTCCGCCGTTCGGCCGCGCCTCGACCGCTGACGCCGCGTAAGGCTGGCCGCTCGCGGCGGCCCGTCCCATGATCCTCCCGCGCCAAGCGGCTCGCTTCCAGAGGCCGCGCGCCATGAGGGAGGATGCCGCATGGGCGGACGTCTGGACGGCAAGGTCGCCGTCGTCACCGGGGCCTGCTCGGGCATAGGCCTGGGAACCGTCGAACTGTTCGTCGCCCAGGGCGCGAAGGTCGTCGCCGCCGACCTGCAGGCCGAAAAGGGCGCGATCCTCGAGCGGCGCTTTCCAGAGGCCGTGCGCTTCTCGCGCTGCGACGTCACCGTCGAGGACGACATCGCCGCCGCGATCGGCCTGGCGACGCAGCTCTTCGGCGGGCTCGACGTCCTGTTCAACAACGCCGGCCACGGCGGCGCCCACAACGGCGTGGCCGACATGACCGGCGAGGCCTGGGACGCCACCTTCGCCGTGCTGCTGCGCGGCCCGGTGCTGGGCATGAAGCACGCCCTGCCGGCCATGCGGGCGAGGGGCGGCGGCTCGATCATCAACACCGCCTCGATCGCCGGCCTGCAGGCGGGCTTCGGACCGCTGGCCTATTCGTCGGCCAAGGCGGCGGTGATCCACATGACCCGCTGCGCGGCGGCCGAGCTGTCGCCGCTGGGCGTGCGGGTCAACGCCATCTGTCCGGGCCTGATCGCCACCTCGATCTTCGGGGCCTCGATCGGTCTTCCCCGCGAGGTGGCCGACCAGATGGCCGCCCGGGTGGCTGAGGTCGGGCCCAAGATCCAGCCGATCGCCAAGGCCGGCCTGCCCGAGGACATCGCCGCGGCGGCCCTCTATCTGGCCAGCGACGACAGCGCCTTCGTCAGCGGCACGCACATCGTCGTCGACGGCGGCATCACCATCGGCCCGCGCAGCAGCTGGGACACGCGCACGCCGTCGCCGATCCTGGCGGCCATGGGCGTCTCGCCCGAGCAGGCCCAGGCCATGCGCGAGGCGATGATCGGGGGGCAGGCGGCGGAGTAGGGGGCTAGCGGCCGTAGAAGTCGGCGTACCAGGCCGCGAAGCGCTGGAGGCCTTCCTCGACGCCGACGGCGGGCCTGTAGCCGGTCAGGGCGTGCAGCTTGGAGACGTCGGCATAGGTGGCCGGCACGTCGCCCGGCTGCATCGGCAGGAAGACCTTCTCGGCCTGGCGGCCGATGGCCGCCTCCAGGGCCGCGATCATGTCCATCAGGCCGACGGGGTTGCTGTCGCCGATGTTGTAGACCTCGTGCCCGCCGCGCGGCGGCGGGTTGTCGAGCACGCCGACGATGCCGTCGACGATGTCGTCGATATAGGTGAAGTCGCGGGCCATCCTGCCCTGGCCATAGACCTCGATCGGCTCGCCGCGCAGGATCTTCTGGGTGAAGCTGAAATAGGCCATGTCCGGCCGGCCCCAGGGGCCATAGACCGTGAAGAACCGCAGGCCCGCCTGCGGAAAGCCGTAGAGGCTGGCGTAGCTCTGGCTCAGCAGCTCGCACGAGCGCTTGGTGGCCGCGTACAGCGATACCGGGGCCTCGGCCGGGTCGGTTTCCTTGAAGCCTTCGCCGGCCAGTGGCCGCTCGCCATAGACGCTGCTGGACGAGGCGTAGACCAGGGCCTCGACCCCGCCGTGACGGCAGGCTTCCAGCACCGACAGGTGGCCGGCCAGGTTCGAGCGCTCATAGGCGAAGGGGTTGTCGATCGAGTAGCGCACGCCGGCCTGGGCGGCCAGGTGGACGATCCGCTTTGCGCCCGACGTCTTGACCAGCGCCAGCAGGGCCTCGTGCTCGGCGATGTCCATGCGGACCATCGTAAAGCCCGGGCGGCCCTCCAGGCGCGCGGCCCGGGCGTCTTTCAGGGCCGGGTCGTAGTAGGCGTTGAAGACGTCGACGCCGATCACCGTCTCGCCGCGGTCGAGCAGGCGCTCGACCACGTGCATGCCGATGAAGCCGGCCGCGCCGGTGACGATGACGGGTCCGGCGCTCACGCCCCGCGCCCCACCGAGGCGTAGGTAAAGCCGTGGCGGACCATTTCGTGGGGCT
>NZ_JBMDIW010000021.1:0-100215 GCF_057808875.1 Caulobacter sp. FG7 | reverse complement strand
GGGGCCCGGGCCCTGGCCGTGGGCTCGCCGATCTTCTTCGCCGCCGAGATCGCGTCGGGGCGCCTGGTCCAGCCGTTCGAAATCGCGCCGCATTACGGCGGCGGCTACTGGCTGGTCTATCCGCAGGAGCGCCGGCGCGTGCGCAAGATCGCCGCCTTCCGCGACTGGATCCTTGAGGCCGTGGCCGCCGACCCGTCCATTGCCCGCTACACCGCGGCCGACGAACGGACCGACTGAGCCCTCAGCCCACCGACGCGGTCGCCACCGGCTGCGGCGCGCGCCTCAGCACCAGCCGCAGATCCAGCGCCTTGTGGGTCAGCACCAAGGCGTCGCTGTCGGCGAGGCGGTAGTCGAACACCAGCTCGGAATCCTCCAGCGACAGCTGGGTGTCGTTGACCAGGTAGGTTTCCGACGGATCCTCCTCGAAGGCCCCGCCCTTGCGACGCTCGACGGTGAGTTCCTCGTCGCCGAAGGTCAGGCGATCGCCGCGCTTGAGGTCGATCTGGCCGTCGCCCTCGATCCTGGCGATCGTCCAGGCCCCCACCAGGCCGGCGGGGCCCATCGCCGGCACCTCGCCGGCATGGCCCGACAGCAGGGCCGTGCGGGTCAGCAGCTGGCCGACCAGCTTGCGCTCGGGCGCCAGCTTGGGATCGGTCTCGGCGCGCAGCCGCTCGTCGAAGCGCCTGAGCGTCTGGTAGGCCCCCTCCTCGTCGCTGTCCTCGTGATAGAGGGTCGCGACCTTGTGCAGCGACTGGAACTCGTCGATCAGCAGGTGGCCCAGGCGCAGACCGGCCGAGGGCGACTGCGCCGGCGCGGCGACCGCCAGTTGCTGGGCGTGCCCCGCCCCGCCGCGATCGACATAGGTCAGGTCGACGTCCAGCAGCTTCTCACTCGCCGCCAGGGCCGGTTCGGGCAGGTAGGTCGCGCCCTCGGCCTTGGCCAGGCCGATCATCAGCCCGCCGCCCTCGGTGGACAGGAAGGCCGTCGGCACCGAGATCGACACGGCCCCGTCCTCGCCACGCTTGAGGCCGTCCTCGGGCACGCCGTAGACGCCGGTGATCCGGTAGCCGGGCCGCGCCTTGACGCTGAGGTTCAGGTCGTAGGCCAGCTCCGAGACCATGGTGTCGAGCTTGCCGGTGAACACCGCCTTGATGTCGCTCTGGTCGCGCAGGAAGAACAGGTTGCCGCCGCGAACACTGGAAATCTCGGTGGCCAGCGGCGCGTCGAACTGTTCGCCGACGCCGATGGTGGTCAGGCCGATCCCGCGCCCCGAGGCCTCCCTGGCCATGCCCATGAAGCTGTCGGCGTCGGTCGCCCCGACATTGGGCTGCTCGTCGGTGAACAGCATCACCCGCGTGACGCCCTTGAAGCCCGGCTGGCTGGCGAAGGCGGTGTCGTAGCCGACCCGCAGCCCCTCCTCCATGTTGGTCGAGCCTTCGCTCTGGATGGCGTCGATGGCCTTGCGGATCACCGCCTTGCCGCCGGCCACCGGCGTCGGCTCCAGGTGGCGGTGCGAGCGGTCGCCGTAGAGCACGATGCTGAACTGGTCGCCCGGGCGCAGCTGGTCGAGGATCTGGCGCAGGCTCTCGCGGACCTGGTCCAGCGGCTCGCCGTTCATGGAGCCCGACTTGTCGACCACGGCCACCAGGTTCAGCGGCTCGCGCTTCCAGGTCGCCGCGTCGATGCTGGAGTTGAAGCCCACGCCCACCAGGATCTTGTCGGCCGGCGACAGCGGCAGGTTGGCGCGCATGGCCTCGCCGGTGACGCACAGCACCCGCACGCAGGCCTCGCCGGGGATCTGCAGGTCGTAGCCGCCCATCAGTCCCTCGGGCGTCAGGGTGTCGGGCATCGGAATCTGGCCGGCCTCGGACTGGCCACGGAAGTGGTTGATGTCCTGGGCGCCGCCCTGGCGCACCCGCATGCCGGTGACGACGACCATCTCGTCGATGATGATCTCGTCGTCGGGCGGCGGCTGGACCTGGGACCAGGCTGGAGCCGAAACGAGCGCCAGCGCCAGGACGGAGGCGGCGGACCAAAGGCGACGCGACATCGAAACCTCCCGTTTTGATTGCAGGAAGGCTAACGCCGCGCGCTCAAGGAGAACAAGCGAAATTGCTAAGGTTCAGGCGGCCCGCTGGTAGTGTTCGCGCAGGTCCTGCGGAATGACCTGGTAGGTGGCGGGGGGCGTGATCCCCAGGGCCCGGCGGGCCTCGTCCAACGGCATGGCGAACAGGGCCGGATAGTCCACCTCGGGCAGCCAGGCGGCCTTGCGCCCGGCCCGCCAGGCCTCGCGCACGGCCTTGCTGTAGGGCTGACCGTCCTTGAGGCGGCGGAACTCCTGGGCCCCGGCGAAGGCGATCAGGGCGAAACCCAGGCTGCGGGTCTGGGCGTAGGAAAAGGCCACCACGCAGACCTCGCCCAGCGCGTCCGTGCCGTAGCCGGTCAGCACGTGCCAGACGTCGTGCACGTCGCGCAGGCGGCGGGCGTACCAGAGCAGCGGGTGAGCCGCGTCCATGTCGGCGTCGGCGACCTTGCGGCTTTCTTCGGCCAGGCCCTCGGCGGTGAGGCCGCGCGGGGCGATGAAGTCGCGGTAGGCCGCGCCCACCGTCCCCGGCTGGAACTGCGCCAGCCAGGCCTCGTCCGACAGCCAATCGGCGAACTCCTCGCGGCGATAGGCGATCGCCCCGCCTTGCGGCGTCTTCAACAGGCGGGCATAGCCGTTCGGGATCGCGCGGCCCGACAGGGCCCGCATGACCTCGAACACCTGGGCCGTGTCTTCCTTGTCGGCGATCAACCGACGGACGGCGCGAAACGCCCGCAAAGGCTGCAGACGGAAGCTCGCATCGCGGGCGCCCAGCGGAGGACGCGCGGAAGTAGCGTCAAGGACTTGCGCGGCTGTGCTCATCAGGCATGCTCCCGGCGTGGCGTCACTAAAGATGACACGCCGTCATTTTTAATCAAGAGCCGAACCGTCGTTCCGCCGGAGAGTTGCGCCGATGGGCAGTTTGAAGAAGCGATCGGTGAACCTGGCGGGCCACGCCACCTCGCTGGCCCTCGAGCCCGAGTTCTGGGCGGCGCTCGACCGTATCGCCAAGCAGGACGCCGTCAGCATCGCCGCCCTGATCCAGCGCATCGACGTGGGCCGCGGCGAGCGCCCGCTGGCCTCGGCGTGCCGGGTGTATGCCCTGCAGCGGGCGGGGGGCTGACCCGCCCCCCCCTCAGTCGCTCCGCGACAGCTCCCCCAGAGGGGGAGCATCTAACGCCAATTAGATCCTCCCCCTTTGGGGGAGGTGGCCGGGAGGGCCGGAGGGGGTTGCCCCTATCCCGGCCGCGGAACCGGCGACGGCAGCGGCTCGGGGTTGGGCGTCGGCATGGTCGGCGGCGCCAGGTTGGGCAGCCTCAGGTCGGCGATGTCGGGTCGAACGACCAGCAGGCCCGAACGCCAGACGGCGTAGACCAGCAGGGCGACAAGAACCAGAACCGCCAGCAGCGCGGCGCCGCTCCAGGCCCCTTCGTGATGGGGCCCTTCGTGATGATGTTCGTGATGGCGAGCCATGCCCGCCTCCTTTCGTCAGCCCGGCGACTTCGGCGCTTCGGGCAGCTTGGGCGCGTCCGGCAGCTTCGGCGCGGTCGCCGTGATGTCGACGTCGACCGACTTCTTCTGGGTGAAGCCGCCGGAGAACATCATGAAGGCCAGCACCGCGACGACGACCACCAGGGCGCCGACGATGAAGGCCAGGCCGCTGTTGCCCCCGCCCGATTTGGATTCTTCCACCATGTTCCTGCTCCTGCTTCGTCCCTGCCGATCAACGGGAGGGCCGCGGCCAGGGTTCCGCAAAGCCGCCTCCGGGGCTTAAGCCTGGGGAAGTTTGTGCTACATATGTTCCCATGTCTTCCGGTTACGACTCGACCGACCCGTTCGGCGACCTTCCCGCTCCGCGCATCTCCGACCTCGCCCGCCCCCAGGCTCCCGGCGGCGGCGGGCCTGCGCCCGACTATCTGAGCGGGCTCAACACCGAGCAGCACGAAGCCGTCGTCACCACCGAGGGCCCGGTCCTGGTGCTGGCCGGCGCCGGCACCGGCAAGACCCGCGTGCTGACCACGCGCCTGGCCCACATCCTCGCCACCGGCCGCGCCCGGCCGTGGGAGATCCTGGCGGTCACCTTCACCAACAAGGCCGCGCGCGAGATGCGCGAGCGGATCACCCACATCATCGGTCCGGAAGCCGAGGGCCTGCGGTGGCTGGGCACCTTCCACTCGGTGGCCGCCCAGATCCTGCGCCGCCACGCCGAACTGGTGGGGCTGAAGTCGAACTACACGATCATCGACACCGACGATAACGAGCGCCTGCTCAAGCAGTTGATCGAAGCGGCCAACATCGACGCCAAGCGCTGGACGCCGCGCATCCTGTCGGGCCTGATCGACGCCTGGAAGAACCGCGGATGGACGCCCGACAAGGTGCCGCCGTCAGAAGCCGGCGAGTTCGCGGGCGGCAAGGGCATCAGCCTCTATCACCAGTACCAGGAGCGCCTGCGCATCCTGAACGCCTGCGATTTCGGCGACTTGCTGCTGCACAACATCACCATCTTCACCGGCAATCCGGACGTGCTGGCCGACTTCCAGCGGCGCTTCCAGTACGTGATGGTCGACGAGTACCAGGACACCAACGTCGCCCAGTACCTGTGGCTGCGCCTGCTGGCCCAGGGCCGCCAGAACGTCTGCTGCGTGGGCGACGACGACCAGTCGATCTACGGCTGGCGCGGGGCGGAGGTCGACAACATCCTGCGCTTCGAGCGCGATTTCCCCGGCGCCAAGGTGGTGCGGCTGGAGCGCAACTATCGCTCGACCGAGCACATCCTGGCCGCCGCCTCGACCCTGATCACCGCCAACAAGGGCCGCCTGGGCAAGACCCTGTGGACCGAGGAAACCGGCGGCGAGAAGGTCAAGGTTTCGGGCGTCTGGGATGGCGAGGCCGAAAGCCGGATGGTCGCCGACGAGATCGAGAAGGCCAAGCGGGCCGGCCGTCGCTACAACCAGATGGCCATTCTCGTCCGCGCGTCCTTCCAGATGCGCGCCTTCGAAGAACGCTTCGTGATGCTGCAGATCCCCTACAAGGTGGTCGGCGGCCCGCGCTTCTTCGAGCGGGCGGAAATCCGCGACGCCCACGCCTATCTGCGCCTGATCCAGTCGCCCGACGACGACCTGGCCTTCGAGCGCATCGTCAACACGCCCAAGCGCGGCATCGGCGACACCTCGGTGCAGAAGCTGCTGCAGATCGCCCGCCTCGAGGGGATCTCCACCGTCGAGGCGGCGCGGGTGATTATCGGCAGCGACGACCTGCCGGCCCGCACCCGCACCGCGCTGAGCAACTTCATCCGCGATCTCGACCGCTGGCGCGCCCAGATCGGAAGCATGCACCACCAGCGGGTGCTGGAGATGGTGCTGGAGGAAAGCGGCTACACCGACGCCCTGCGCCTGGACAAAGGCCCGCAGAGCCAGACGCGTCTGGAAAACCTCAAGGAACTGGTCCAGTCGATGGGCCAGTTCGACAGCCTGGAGGCCTATCTGGAGCACGTGTCGCTGGTCATGGACCTCGACCGCGAGGCCACCGGCGACGCCGTCTGGATCATGACCCTGCACTCGGCCAAGGGCCTGGAGTTCCCGCTGGTGTTCCTGCCCGGCTGGGAGGAAGGCGTGTTCCCCAGCCAACGCAGCATGGACGACAAGGGCGAGAAGGGCCTCGAGGAAGAGCGGCGGCTGGCCTATGTGGGCATCACCCGCGCCCGCGAGGAGGCCCGCATCAGCTTCGTGGCCAACCGGCAGGTCTATGGCCGCTGGACCAGCCAGCTGCCCAGCCGCTTCGTCGACGAACTGCCGCTGGAGCACGTCGATGCGGGATCGGAGACCGGCTATTACGGCGGCGGTCCGGGCATGCAGCAGACGGTCTCCTCACGCTGGGACGATCCGGGCGTCAGCGCCTTCCAGAGCGGCAGCTACGACAGCCCCGGCTGGAAGCGGGCGCAGGACCGGGTGCAGCAGACCGCGCGCGGCTTCGCCGAAAAGGGCGGCGGCCACGCGGCCTGGCGCGGCGGCGGCTCGGCCGCGCGGTCCAAGCCGATCGAGGGCGAAGGCCGGCTGGTGGCCGTCTCGGCGCCCACCAACAGCGCCTACAGCCGCGGCGACCGGGTGTTCCACGTCAAGTTCGGCTACGGCCAGGTAGCCTCGATCGAGGGCAACAAGCTGACCGTCAACTTCGACAAGGCCGGCGAGAAGAAGGTCATCGACAGCTTCGTCGAGAAGGCCTGATGGCGACGGGGGCAAAGCGCGGGATCAATCCCGACAGCCCCTTGGCCCGGCTGATCGCCGGACCCATGCGGCCCGGCCGCCTGGTCTGGATCGGCCTGCGCCCGGCCCGTCGGGCAGCCCCGGTGTCGGTCGAGCGCGCGCAGATCACGGTCGAGGCCGGCCTCGTGGGCGACCACTATGCCGGCCGTCCCGGCGGCCCGCGCCAGGTGACCCTGATCCAGGCCGAGGACCTCGCCGCCATCGCCGGCTTTCTTGGCCGCGACGAACCCGCCTCCCCCTTCGACCTGCGTCGCAATCTTGTGGTGGCGGGGATCAACCTTCTGGGCCTGTCGGACAAACGCTTCCGGGTCGGCGGCGCGTTGCTGGAAGCCACCGGCGGCTGCCACCCATGCAGCCGCATGAACGACATCCTCGGCCAGGGCGGCTACAACGCCGTGCGCGGCCGCGGCGGCCTCACCGCCCGGGTCATCGAGGGCGGCGAGGTCGCGGTGGGGGATGCGGTGGCGGTGGAGGGTTAGGCTGCCGCCGGCGCGGGCTGGGGCTTGGCCTTGGCGGTCGCCTTCTTCCGCCGCTTGGGCAGGCCTGACGGATTGCCCCAGAAGGTCACCACCGCCAGCGTGCCCAGCAAGGTCAGGGCCAGGCCCGACACCGTCATGACCAGCCGGTAGGCCAATCCGCCGACCTTGGCCGCGTGCAGCGGGAAGTCCGCGTTGGTGATACGCGAGCCCAGCGGCATGCCTTGCGCGTCGCGGGCGGCGACCATCTTGCCGGTGGCAGGGTCGAACCAGGCCATGGTCCGGCCGTTGGGCAGCCACTCGGCCTGCTGGCGCAGCCGGATCGCGACTAGGCCGCCGGTCTTGGCCGGCAAGCCGATGGTGCGCACCTCCGCGCCCGGGAAGCGGGACTGGGCCTGGCCGATCACCTTGGCCCAGTCGAGGTCGGCGGCCAGCTTGCCGCCCTTGACCTTCGGCGCGGCCGAGGCCTTTTCCATGACCGCGGGCGAGGAGAACGGCGCGCGCAGGACCTGAGAGAACCATTTCAGGTTCATGGTCGCACCCGTCGTCAGCGACAGGATCAGCAGCGGCGCCACCAGCACCCCAAGGTCGCGATGGTGGTGGACGATGGCCGCCCGCTTCATCATCCGCGGCCAGGCGCGCAGGTGGAACATCCGCCGGGTCGGCCACCACAGGATCAGGCCGGTGACCACGAAGGCCAGGCCCGCCAGACCGGCGATCCCGCCGACGATATCGCCCACGTCGCCGGCGAACAGGTGGTGGTGCAGGTCGAACAGCCAGATCTCGGGCCGGGCCCAGTTGCTGGTCCAGGCCTGGACTATGGCGCCGTCCTGGTCGGCATAGGCGCCCTTCTGCGTCTCGCCGGGATAGGACAGCTTGTGCAGCCCCTTACGCTCGGTCGCCAGCACGATCGAGCGCGGACGTTCCTGCGCGGCGAAGATCCGCGTCGCGGCGGCCGCCAGGGTGGCCGTATCCTGCCGCTGGGCGTCGGCGGCATGGGGCACGGTGGCGCGCAGGAAGGCGTCCTCGTGCACCAGCAGCGCGCCGGTCAGCCCCAGCACCGCCAGCAGAAGGCCGATCAGACCGCCCGACCAGCGGTGCAGGAGCCGCAGGATCTTCATCAGAAGCGCGCCGTCCAGCCGAGCGTCGCAGTGCGACCGCGGCCGGCGTAGAACTTGTCCTTGGCCGGAGCGACGGTATCGGAGTTGTAGGTGATGTATTGCTTGTTCAACAGGTTCAGCACGCCCAGCGACAGGTCGCCCACCGGCAGCTGATAGCGGACGAAGGCGTCGGTCAGGGTGTAGCCCTCGAAGTCGTCCTTCACCAAGGCGTTGCTCATGTTGCGCTGCAGATAGGCCCGCACCTGCAGGCGCAGGGCCCATTTGCCAGTGGCGTAATCGGCCGCCAGGTTGATGCGGTCGGGCGAGATGTTGGCGCCGTCGAGATCGGTGTCGAGGCTGCCGTCGCCGTTGGCGTCGGTCTGGCCACGCAGGCGGGCGTAGCCGGCCGACAGGTCCAGCCCCTCGACCGAAGTCCGGGTCTTCACATTGACCTCGAGACCTTCGATGGCGACCTTCTGGCGCTGCACGTCGAAGATGCCGCCGGAGTTCTTGACCAGCAGTTGGCCCAGCTTCGACGACGACCAGAAATAGGCGATGCTGGCGTCGATCGGGCCGCGCTTCCACTCGCCGCCGATCTCGCGGTTGTTCGACACGATCGGCTCGATGCTGAGATAGGTGTCGACGTCGACGTTGGCGACATTGATCGACCGCAGGATCCGGCCCACGTCCGGCACGGTATAGCCCTCGGCGTAGCTGGCGTAGAGGCGCAGGCCGTCGGTCGGCTCCAGCACCACCCCGCCGTTGGCCAGGGTGGCCTTGAAGTCGGGATTGCCGCCGGCGACCTTGCGCGAACCGTAGGAAGCCAGGGTCTCGAAGTCGTCGACCTTCAGCTCGACGTTCTCGAAGCGCACGCCGCCGGCCAGGCGCAGCTTGCCGTCCAGCAGGGCGTAGTTGCCCTGGATGAACGGCGCGAGGCTCTGGAATTTGGTCGGCGGCACCCAGGCGCGGCCAGTGGCGATCAGCATCTGTTCGGTGCGGTCGCTCATGGCGTCGAGGCCGACCGTGGCGGTGAGGTTCTCGATGCCCGGCACCGAGCGCTCGTAGTTCATCCGCGCGCCCAGCTTGCGCGAGCGGTTCGTCGACTGGTCGAACAGCGTGCCCACTGGCGCGATGCGCACGTCCTGGAAGGTGGCGCTGATGTCACCGCCGAAGGTGTCGCGCGAGCGGTTATAGAAGACCTGTGCGGTGAAATCGCCACCCAGCAGGTCGCTGTCGCTCAGTTGCGCCGACACGGTCTCGACGCGATTTGCCGCCGGCACGCCGGGCACGTCGCCATGGATCGAGGTAGTCGGCAGGCGCCTGGCGCGGTTGCCGTCGGTGACCGCGGGCGCCGTGCCGGTGATCGTCACGTAGTCGCCGTCGCCCTTCAGCTCGAAGCGGTTGGCGACGACATCGAGGCGGACGGTCTCATTCAGCTGCCAGCCGAAGCGGCCGAAGAACGACAGGGCCTTGGAATCCTGGACGTCGCCCTGGGTGTTGTCCATGCCGATGCGGCGGCCGTCAGCGTCATAGAAGGCGCCGCGCTTTTCCCAGGCGACGCCGGCGGTGGCGTCGAAAGCGCCCTGCCGCCAGGCGACCAGGCCGCCGACCTTGGCCCCGATGCTGTCGCCCATGTCGTGGCCGATGGTGGTCTGGGTCAGGACCTTGCCCGAGACGCCGTCGCGCTTGGGCGGGCCGACCGTCACCTGGTTGACGACGCCGCCGGTGGCGCCGATGCCCTGCAGGGCGTTCGAGCCGTAGATCAGCTCGACGCGGTCGATGAAGAACGGATCGATGGTGTAGCCGTCGCGCGAACCGTCACGGATCGGGGTCGACTGCGGGATGCCGTTGATGGCGAACAGGGGCGAGCGGCCACGCAGGCTCTCGCCCGAGCCCGACAGCTTCTCGCGGGTCGGCGAGAACGAGGCCGACAGGTTGGAGATGGCGTCGACCACCGAGCCGCTGACGGCCAGCTGCTGGTCCAGCGCCTGGCTGTCGATCACGTCCACCGTCAGCGGCAGGGCCGTGACCGGAAGCTTGGTGCGGGCGGCGGTGACGACCACGCGCTCGACGTCGTCGGCCTGGCCCTGAGGAGCCTGGGCGTGAGCGGCGGCGCCCGTCGAGAGCGCCGCCAGGCTGAGCGTCGAGAACAGGGCGCGCCGAGCGGCGGCGCGCGAGAAACGGAGTCGCATGACCATCCCCAGAAAAGAGACGGCGGCTATAGGCGCAACTGCGACTGAGTTTCAATCCTGAAATCTGTCCGACAGGCGATCAGCCGCCCTGCTGCATGGCGGCCATGTCCATGAACATCAACTCCCAGACGTGGCCGTCGGGGTCCTGGAAGCTGGCGCCGTACATCGGACCCATGTCCATGATCGGCTTCCAGGCCTTGCCTCCGTTGGCCAGGGCCCTGGCCAGCAAGTCGTCGACCTCTTCCCGGCTTTCCGCCGAAAGGCAGGTCAGCACCTCGGTGGCGGCATGGGCGTCGCCGATCTCGCCGGTGATGAACTGGCGGAACTTGTCGTGGGTCAGCAGCATCACGAAGATCGTCTCGGACACCACCACGCAGGCGGCGGTCTCGTCGCTGAACTGCGGATTGATCGAGAAGCCCAGGGCCTCGAAGAAGGCCTTGGAACGGTCGAGGTCGGCGACCGGCAGGTTGACGAAGATCATGCGCATGATGGCGGCTCCCTAGTGTGATTGTCGGGCCAAGGACGCTGACCGCGACCTCGTCCCGACACCCTGTCCGAACTTTTTGTCGGACTTTCCGTCAGGCCTTCACGCGGGCCGGGTTGCCGACCGCCGTGGCGCCGGCCGGCACGTCGCGAGTGACCACCGCGCCGGCCCCGATCACCGCGCCGTCGCCGATGGTGACGCCCGGCACGATGATCGCCCCGCCGCCGATCCAGACGTCCTTGCCGATGACCACCGGCCGGCCGAATTCCAGCCCGGTCTTGCGGGTTTCTGGGTCGCGAGGATGATCGGCGGCGAAGATCTTCACGTGCGGGCCGATCATCGTGCGGTCGCCGATGGTCACGGCCACCACGTCCAGGATCACGCAGCCGAAGTTCATGAACACCCCGTCGCCCAGGGTGATGTTGTAGCCGTAGTCGCAGTGGAACGGCGCGCGGATGTTGGCGCCCTTGCCGACACTGGCGAACCGCTCGGCCAGCAGCGCCTGGCGCTGGGCGATGGTCTGGCCCGGAGCGTTGTAGCGCTCCATCCAGGCCAGGGCCTGCTCCTGGTCGGCGACGATCTCGGCGTCCATCGGATCATAGAGGTCGCCGGCCAGCATGCGCTCTTTGTGGGTGCGATTGTCGGTCAAGCCGGTCTCCGTGGGCAACAAGAGCCCCGGGATTGGACCCGGGGGCGCCTGCAAACAATGAAAATGTCACGCTTGGGCCGGCCGTTCAGGTCGCCGGCATGAGCCGCATCCACAAGGACGCCGACGCCGGCGAGGCCAATTCCATCGAATTCCGTTACGCCAGCCTACCGCAAGGCCATACTATAAACGGTGACGGGATGCTCTATATAGCTCGGCGACTGACACGGAACGCCGCCCCCCCCACCTCGGGCGGCCTGGAGCCGATCATGAGCACCGCCGCCCTATCATCCCCCAACGACACCGGCGCCTCGCCCGCCCTGGGCCGGGGCCTGACCTTCGCCATGGCCGCCGCCGCCGGCCTGGCCGTGGCCAACATCTATTACAACCAGCCGATGCTGGGCCTGATCGAGCACGACCTGCCCGGTCCGCTGACGGCCTTCGTGCCGACCGCGACACAGCTGGGCTACGCCGCCGGCCTGTTCCTGCTGACGCCGCTGGGCGACCGCATGGAGCGCAAGAGCCTGATCGTCGGCCAGTTCCTGGTGCTGGCTATCGCCCTGGTCGCCGCCGCCCTGGCCCCCAGCACCGGCCTCCTGCTGCTGGCTTCGCTGCTGGTTGGGGCCGGAGCGACGGTGGCTCAGCAGATCGTGCCCTTCGCCGCCCACCTCTCGGCCCCCGAGAAGCGCGGAGCGACGGTCGGCACGGTGATGTCGGGCCTGCTGTGCGGCATCCTGCTGTCGCGCACCCTGGCCGGCTTCGTCGCCACCCACGGCGGCTGGCGGGCGATGTTCTGGCTGGGCGCGCCGATCGCCCTGGCCGCGGCCGCTCTGATGGCGCTGGCCCTGCCGCGCAGCAAGCCCGACACCGACCTTTCCTATACCGAGCTGCTGGCCTCGCTGGGCAAGCTGTGGCGCGAGTTCCCTGAGCTGCGCCTGGCCGCCCTGACCCAGGCCAGCCTGTTCGCCGCCTTCACCGCCTTCTGGACCATCCTGGCCCTGCAGTTGCAGCAGCGCTTCTCGCTGGGCGCTGACGTCGCCGGCCTGTTCGGGGTCGTCGGGGTGGTCGGCGTGCTGGCCGCCCCGGTCGCGGGCCGCATCGCCGACAAGCGCGGTCCGCACCTGACCATCGCGCTGGGCGCGGTGCTGACCCTGGCCTCGTGGATCCTGTTCGGAACCTGGATCTCGATCGCCGGCATGCTCGTCGGCGTGGTGCTGCTGGACTTCGCGGTGCAGGGCTCGCTGGTCTCGAACCAGCACCTGGTCTACGCCCTGCGGCCGCAGGCCCGGGCGCGCCTCAACACCCTGTTCATGGGCGGCATGTTCCTCGGCGGCGCGGCCGGTTCGGCCGCCGCCGCGGCGGCCTGGAACCTGGGCGGCTGGAGCAGCGTGGCCCTGATGGGCGCAGGCCTGGCGGCCATCGCCACCGTGCTGCAGGTGGCGAGCCTGAAGCGGCGGCGCTGAGGCCGCCTCCCCTACTTCGTCATCCCGGAAACGGCGCAGCCGTTATCCGGGCCCCAGGGGGACTGGCTCGACGGATCACAACTCACCATCGCGGTAGCCGACCCATTGCGGCGACACCTGGATCCCGGCTCTACGCGCTACGCGCTTCGGCCGGGATGACGGTGAAAAGGCGCCTCACTCGGTCGAGTGCTCGACCGCCAGCGCCAGGTCGAGCGCCCGGGCGGCCTCTTGCCCCGTCACCACCGGACGCGGGGCCTCGCCGCGGACGGCCTTCAGGAAACCGGCGACGCTCTGGCCCAGCGGATCCTTGCCGGCCGGGGTCTCGGTGAAGTCCTCGATCAGCGGGAACGGCGTGGTGTTGCGGAAGGTGCGGGCCAGGAAGTCGATCTCGACCTCGCCGGAAGGATAGACGAGCTTCATGGTCCGCTCGCGGGCCTGCGCCACGCGCGAGCTGTCGAACACGGCCGTGAAGCCGTTCGCGAAAGTGGCTTCGACCTTCACCCAGTCCAGGCCGTAGCCGCGATCGGCCTCACCCTCGCCTTCCACGGCCACCGGGTCGGCGGCGCACAGCGCCAGGGCCAGGTCGATGTCGTGGATCATCAGGTCCAGCACCACCGAAACGTCGAGATTGCGATCCGACGGCGTGCCGCGTCGCACCGCTTCCAGGCGCGTGGGCTGTTCGGGAATGTCGAGCAGGCCCATGGCCTGGAACACCACCCGCTCCTGGTGGCCGCAGGCCAGCGGCACGCCGGCCTTGGCCGCAGCGGCGATCAGGGCGTCGGCGTCCTCGGGCGAAACGGCCAGCGGCTTTTCCGAATAGACCGGCTTGCCGGCCTTCAGCGCCGCCAGGGCGGCCTTGGCGTGGTGCACGGCGGGGGTGGCGACGGTGACGACGTCGACCGCGGCCAGGAAGGCGTCCATGTCGTCATAGGCCTTGGCGCCCAGCGGCCCGGCCAGGGCCTGGGCGCGCGACAGATCGATGTCGAACACCGCCACGAGCTCGACGCCCGGCAGTTCGACATACTTCTTGGCGTGATAGCCGCCGAACACGCCGGCGCCGACGACACCCGCTTTCAGAACTTGGACTTGCGCTTCTTGGGTCATGGGCCCGTCTCTAGCCGCTTCGGCGCCTTGCGAAAAGCTTTGGCGGCCGGCGCGCGCCAGGGCTAAACATTCGTTTGAACGAGAACATAAAGGGAGGTCGCCATGACCACGTCGCGTGAGATCCGCCTCAAGAGCCGCCCCGTCGGGGTGCCGGCCGCCGACAACTTCGAACTGGCCAGCGTCGAGTTGCCGCCGCCCGGCGACGGCGAGATCCAGGTCAGGAACCTCTGGATGTCGGTCGACCCCTACATGCGCGGCCGCATGACCGACCGGAAGAGCTACGTGCCGCCGTTCGAACTGGGCAAGGCGCTGCAGGGCGGCGCCGTCGGCGAGGTCACCGCCTCCAACGATCCTGACTTCAAGGTCGGCGACATCGTCAGCTCGATGTTCGGCTGGCGCGAGGCCTACAACGCCAATCCCAAGGCGCTGGCCGCCGCCGGGCCGATGGGCGGTATCATGAAGCTCTCCACCCACGGCATGCCGCCCCAGGCGTTCCTGGGCGTGGCCGGTATGCCCGGCATGACCGCCTATGCCGGCCTGTTGCGCGTGGCCGCCCTGAAGGAGGGCGACATCGTCTTCGTCTCGGCCGCCGCCGGAGCGGTGGGCTCGGTCGTCTGCCAGATCGCCAAGATCAAGGGCCACACCGTCATCGGCTCGGCCGGCGGCCCCGAGAAGGTCGCTTTCCTCAAGGAGATCGGCGTCGACCACGTGATCGACTACAAGGCCACCCCCGACGTGAGCGCCGAACTGGCCAAGGTCGCCCCCAAGGGCATCGACGTCTATTTCGAGAATGTCGGCGGCGTGCACCTGGAGGCCGCGTTGAACGCGGCCCGGCCGTTCGGCCGCTTCGCCCTGTGCGGAATGATCTCGCAATACAACGAGACCGGCCGCCCGACCGGCCCGGCCAACATCATCCAGGCGGTGGGCAAGAGCCTGCGACTGGAGGGCTTCATCGTCTCCAACCACTACGACCTGTTCCCGGCCTTCGTCCGCGACATGGCCGACTGGATCAATTCCGGGAAGCTGACCTGGAAGGAGACCGTGGTCGAAGGCGTCGACCGCGCCCCCGAGGCCTTCATCAAGCTGTTCTCGGGCGAGAACCTCGGGAAGATGCTGGTGAAGCTGTAAAGATAGGGGGAGAGACCCCCTCAGTCGCTCCGCGACAGCTCCCCCAGAGGGGGAGGATCTATTCCGCGTAAATCCTCCCCCGCTGGGGGAGGTGGCCCGGAGGGCCGGAGGGGGGACGTTTTCAGCTGCCGCCGTGTCGGCAGTCACTTCCCCCTCAGTCGCTTCGCGACAGCTCCCCCTTCAGGGGGAGCATCTTTCTACCGCCCCCGCATCTCCGTCAGTTCCCAGCCTTCGCCGACGGCGACCTTGCGGAACTTGAAGGTCACGCGGGCGCCGGGCTTAAGCGGGGCCTCGGCCAGGACGTCGCCATAGGCCTGGAAGACGGTGCGGCCGGCAGCCAGCGGGGCGGCGCTCGCGCCGTCGTGATCGAGCGTGAGCACCTGGCCTTCGACGCTGGCGATCACGCCCTGAGTCTCATGCTGCGGCGCCGTCGAGATCGGCGGCGCGGGCTGGGCGGCGGGCGATTTCGAGCCCTCGCTCTTCCCGCCCGGACCGCAGCCGACCAGGCCCGCAACCGCGAGAAATGCCAAAACCGTCTTGAATTTCATAATCTTGACCTGTCTCCGGCGGGCTCCCCGCAGCCCATCTTTGCGCATTTGCACAGATTTTTCATCGCACCTGCGAAATGGATCACATTTTCGATAGCGATTTCGTGATCAAAGTTTTACCCTAGGTGCGTCGGCGGTTTTCCTCCGCCGGACTTCGCTCAACGCCAGACCCCTTGCTGAACGCGACCGATCCCTAGCGGACCGGAGGCGTCCCGTGAAGGCGTTCGGCGCGAAATCGAAGCTCTGCATTTCGTCCGACCACGGTCGGATCACCGAGACGGACCCGATGACCGAACGCGGCGCCTTCTTCGACCTGGCCACCTCCTCCCCGGTGGCCTTCGAAACCGTGATCGCCCCGCGCGATCGGGTCGAGATCCCGACCGAAGCTCCCCTGGCCATGCCGGTGCAGCCGCTTGGCTTCTGGCAGGGCGCGGCGCGCGCCGTGCGCGGCCCCGGATCGGAAACGGTCATGCGCCGCTGGGTGATCTTCATCGCCACGGCGATCATGGGCGCGGCCGGCTGGAAGGCCACGTTCGACACCGTTGCGCTCGGCGGCGTCACCCGCTTGGAAGCCGTCTGCCTGACGCTGCTGGCCCCGCTGTTCCTGGCCCTGGCCCTGTGGTTCGTCACCGCCGTCGCCGGATTCGTGGTGCTGCTGCGCACGCCGAAGGATCCGCTGGGCATCGACAGCTCAAAGCCCATGCCCAAGCCGCGCGCCCGCACGGCGATCCTGATGCCCGTCTACAACGAGGACGCCCAGGCGGTGTTCGCCCGCCTGCGGGCCATGGACGCCTCGATCGCCGAGACCGGCAACAGCCGCGCCTTCGACATCTTCATCATCTCCGACACCCGCGACGCCGCCGTGGCGCTGGCCGAACAGGCCTGCTTCGCCCGCTTCCGCCGCGAGGCCTCCAGCCACGTCTTCTATCGCCGCCGCGCCGACAACACCGGTCGCAAGGCCGGCAACGTCGCCGACTGGGTCGCCCGCTGGGGCGGCGACTACGAGCACATGCTGGTGCTCGACGCCGACAGCCTGATGACCGGCGACGCCATGGTGCGCCTGGCCGACGCCATGGAGCGTCACCCTGGCGTGGGTCTGATCCAGACCATGCCGACCATCATCAACGGCCAGACGATCTTCGCCCGCACCCTGCAGTTCGCCACCAAGCTCTACGGCCGCGTGGCCTGGACGGGTCTGGCCTGGTGGTCGGGTTCGGAAAGCTCGTTCTGGGGCCACAACGCCATCATCCGCACCAAGGCCTTCGCACAGACCTGCGGCCTGCCCTCGCTGGCCGGTCCCAAGCCCTTCGGCGGCGAGGTGATGAGCCACGACGCCCTGGAAAGCGCCCTGCTGCGCCGCGGCGGCTGGGCCGTGCACCTGGCCCCCTACCTGGAAGGCTCGTACGAAGAGAGCCCCTCCAACCTGCTCGACTTCGCCACCCGCGACCGCCGCTGGTGCCGGGGCAACGTCCAGCACGTGCCGCTGATCGGCCTGCCGGGCCTGCACTGGATGAGCCGCCTGCACCTCGTCATCGGCGTGCTCAGCTACGCCCTGTCGCCGATCTGGTTCGTCGCCCTGTCGGCCGGCGTCATCTCGCGGGCCCTGATGCCCGAGGTGAAGAAGGCCGCCTTCACGATGGCCGACCTGCAGGCCGCCGCCCACGCCCTGATCGACTGGCGCGAGATCCAGGCCACCGCCTGGGCGATGATCATCACCTTCGTGCTGCTGTTCGGCCCCAAGATCATGGGCGCCGCCCTGATCTTCATGCGCAAGCACGAGCTGAAGGGCTTCGGCGGCCGTCGCCGCGTGGTGGCCGGCCTGGGCGTCGAGATGCTGCTCTCGGCCCTGGTCGCCCCGATGCTGATGTTCACCCAGACCCGCGCCGTGGTCGAGATCCTGGCCGGCCGCGTCGGCGGCTGGAGCGCCCAGCGCCGCGACGCCGACAAGGTCGCCTTCAAGGAAGCCTGCGCGGCCATGGGCTGGATCAGCGCCACGGGCCTGATCCTGGCCGGCCTGTTCTGGTTCACGCCGGACCTGCTGACCGCCACGGCCCCGATCCTGGCCGGCCTGATCCTGGCCGTGCCGCTGACCATGCTGGGCGCCAGCAAGGCCGCGGGCCTGGCGATCAAGGCCAACGGCCTGTTCATGACCCCCGACGAGCGTACGCCGCCAGCCATCGTCCGCGCCGCCCTCGGCCCGGTCTGCGAGCCGCCGGTCCGCTGGAACGTCGGCAAGACCAAGGCCCCCGCCCTGGCGCCCGCCGAACAGACCGCGGCCTGATCGCCCGATCATCACCCCTCGAAGAACCCCGCCCCTTCCCGGGCGGGGTTTTTTGTTGGCCGTCGATAAGGGTGGCGCAGAAACACCTACTCAAGCTTCGCAACGGCTGGCGGCTCGCCCTTTGGGGGAGTAGAAGCGCGCTTCGTTTGGATTTGACGGAGCCTCCGCCGTGTCGCGGCTTTTCAGCGCCTATGTGATCGTCGACTGGAGCGCGGCGGCCAAGCCGACCACCGGGGCCGACTCCGTATGGATCGGCGTGCTCAAGCGCGACGTGCGCTTCCGCCTGACCTTCGAGAGCTACAATCCGGCCACCCGCAACGAGGCCGAGGCCAAGCTGGCCGTGATCCTCGACGACCTGAAGAAGCGCGGCGAGCGCGCGCTGGTCGGCTTCGACTTCCCGCTGGGCTTCCCGCGCGGCTTCTCCCAGGCCCTGAACCTGCCGGGCGAGACGCCCTGGCGCGCGGTCTGGGACCAGCTGAACAAGATGGTCAAGGACAAGGCCGACAACACCAACAACCGCTTCGGCGTGGGCTCGGAGATCAACCGCCGCCTGACCGGCGGGCCTTTCCCGTTCTGGGGCTGCCCGCCCAAGGACGCCCTGACCACGCTGCAGCCCAAGCGGACCCGCGAGCATGGCCCGGACGATCTGCCGGAGTTCCGCCATGCCGATGTCGCCGCCAAAGGCGCGCACTCGATCTGGAAGCTCTATTACAACGGTTCGGTCGGCGGCCAGGCGATCATGGGCATCCCGGCGGTGCGCCGCCTGAAGGACGCCCGCGGCGAGGCCGTGCGGATCTGGCCATTCGAGACCGGCTTCAAGACCCTGGCCGAGGCCGATCTCGACGGCGTCGAGGCCGTGGTCGCCGAGGTCTATCCGTCGCTGATAAAGGCCGTCCCCGGCCCCGGCGAGATCAAGGACCTGGCCCAGGTGCGCGGCCTGGCCGAACACTTCGCCAAGCTCGACGAGGCCGGCAAGCTGGCCGCCCAGTTCGGGCCGGGCAAGGACGCGCCGGCCGAGCTGGTCGAGGACGTGCAAACCCAGGAAGGCTGGATCCTGGGGGCCTAGCCGCTTCGCGTCACCCCCTCCGGCCCTCCGGGCCACCTCCCCCAGAGGGGGGAGGATTTGCGAGCACGAGATGCTCCCCCTCTGGGGGAGCTGTCGGCAAAGCCGACTGAGGGGGTCCTACCCCCGCCGATCCAGCATCCGATACCGCCCCAGCAGCATCGCCGCCGCCGCGAAGCTGGTGACGATCACCGACCAGACGATGCCGTCCAGGCCCATCTTCATCGGCAGGGCCAGCCACCAGGCCAGCGGACCCATGATCAGGGCGTAGGCGACCATGTGGGTGCCGGCGGGGATCCAGACCTCGCCACGGGCCCGCAGGGCCTGGGCGCAGACCACCTGCACGGCGTCGGGCACGAGGAACAGGCAGGTCAGCACCAGCGCCGGGGCGATCAGGGCGATGGCGGCTGGATCGACGGTATAGGCGCCGGCCACCAGGTGACGCAGCGGATAGAGCAGCAGCGCCACGACCAGGGCGAAGACCGCCGTGACCGCGAACGAGATCCAGCCCGCCCGGCTCATGCCCGCCGGATCGCGCGCGCCATGGGCGCGAGCCACCTGCACGGCGGTGGCCGTCGCCAGGCCCAGCGGGACCATGAAGATCACCCCGGCCACGTTCAGCACCACGGCCCAGGCCGCGACGTTCAGCCCGCCCAGCCAGCCGGCCACCAGGCTCATGCCGGCGAAGGCCGAGACCTCGAACAGGTTGGAGCTGCCCGCGCCGTAGCCGACCCGACGCTGCTCCTTCTCGGCGGCACGGTCGCGGACGGGCTTGTCGAACACGCCCATGGCCCGGGCGTCCTTCAGGCGCCAGATCACCACCGCCAGCATGACGGTGAAGGCCGTGCGGGCGACGAAGGTGGCCCAGGCCGCGCCCACGGCGCCCAGGGCGGGGAGACCCATGACGCCGGGCACCAGCAGCAGGTTGACGGCCAGGTTGATCAGGTTGGCGATCCACATGTTGACCGTCACCAGGCCCGGCCGTCCCAGCCCCTCGAGCCAGAAGCTCAAGGCCACGCTCAGCGCATAGGGGGTCAGCGACAGCGAGAACACGATCAGCGGCGCGGTCGCCCCGTCCGCCAGGGCCTTCTCGATGCCCACGTGATGCAGCAGCGGCGGCGCGGCGACCGCCAGCAGGGCCGAACCGGCCAGGCCCAGCCAGAAGGCGTAGACCACGCCCCGCCGCAGCACCGCGCCGGCCTCCTGAGGCTTGCCCGCCCCCATGGCGCGCGAGCCCATCACCTGGGTCCCGACCAGCAGGCCGACGGTCACGGTGACGAACACCGAGGTCGGAGCCCAGGCCATGGCGTGGAAGCCCAGTTGCTGGGCCGAGAAGTGGCCCACGACGATGGCGTCGGTCAGGCCCATGACCATGATGCCCAGGCGCGACAGCACCACCGGCCCGGCCAGGCGCAGCAGTTCGATCAGGTCTGTGACGATGACGCCGCGCGGCTTCCCGGAAGCCGGCGCGGCCGCGGGACGCGACATGGTGTGGGCCTTTCGAAACGGGGCCGGAAGGTGGCTGATGCCCACCGATTGGGCAAGAGGCGCCTCACCCCCTCCGGCCCTTCGGGCCACCTCCCCCAGAAGGGGAGGATCTGAAGCGCCAAGATGCTCCCCCTCCGGGGGAGCTGTCGCGGAGCGACTGAGGGGGCCCTATTCCGCGTAGAGCCTCAACGCCTGCAGGCACATTTCCAGGCCCGTCAGGTCGTGCAGCGGTTCGGGCGTGACGATGACGAAGAGCCGCCTCGCCTCGGCCCACAGCATCACGCTCTCGGGCAGGCCCAGATCCTCGACCACACAGCCGTTCTCGTCGCGCCAGGCCCCGTCCTCGCCGTGCTCAGCGCCGACCAGCACGCCCACGCGGTCGACATATTCGGCCAGGCTTTCGTCCTCGACGTTGAGATAGGCGAAGACCGGCTTGCCCAGGCCCGCCAGCACCCCAGCCTCGAAGGCCACGCCCGTGTCGCAGGACGGCCCGCGCCAGGGGGTCAGGTTGACGATCGCCGCATCGACCTGACGCAATTGGGCCATGCGGTCCATGTAGAGTTCGCGGGCCTGGATTTCGGAACTGAAATCGTCGCCCGGCGCGGCCTGCCCGCCCGAGAACGGCGTGAAGCCCGCGTCCAGGCACAGGGCCTTGCGGCGCAGGTCTTGAGCTTGGGCGTCAGGGAGCCAGGCTTCGGGGCCGGCCAGCCAAAGGGAACGGACAGGTCGCATCCGGCCTTAGAGCGGACGACCGGGTCGCCCTGTCAACCGTCTTGGAGCCAGAACCCGTCCCCGATGACCGCCCTCTCCCGCCGCTCCGCCCTGGCCCTGGGCGCCGCCGCCCTGACCATGCCGGGCCTGGCGGCCGCCGCTTCCGCCCAGACCTTCCTCGCCTACGAGCGCCGCCTGCGCGAGCAGATGGCCGCGCGCCGGGGCGATTACGACGCCGATTTCGAGCGCGAATTGCTCGATCAGGGCGACGCTTTCCGGGAAGCCCGGGGCCTGTCGCCCCTGCGCTTCGATCCCGGCCTGGCCCTGGCCGCCCGCGCCCACGCCGCCGACATCGCCCGCAGCCAGATCTACGACCACATGACCCGCGAGGGCTTCGGCCCCGCCGCTCGCGTGGGTCTCCTGGCCCGCGACCTCGTCGGCGCCCCGGCCGAGAACATCGCCATGCGCCGCAACGCCGCCGGCCAGGTGCGTCCCGACCAGATCATGGGCCAGTGGAAGACCAGCCCCGGCCACCGCGCCAACCTGCTGGCGCCGGGCTTCACCCACGTGGCCTACGCCGCCCTCCGCGAAGGCCCGCAGGTGATCGCCGTGGGCGTCTATGCCGAGGTCTCCGCGCGCCTGGCCGTTCCTGCCCCGCTTCGGGCCCAGAGCGTCGAGGCCATCGCCGCGGCCCTGTCGCGCGCCAGTCCGCGCATCGACCAGTTCTCGCTGTCCGAACCCGGCGGCGACGTCCTGACCCAGACCTATGTAGAACGCCCGCAGCCGGTCAGCATCCCGCCCGGCGCCTGGCAATTGCGCCCGCATCTGTCGAGCGGGACGCACAAGTACCAAGTCGCCTGGGGCCCGGTGTTCGTGCTGGGATGACGCCCAGAACGAAAAACGGCGGGCCCTTGCGAGCCCGCCGTCGTCCGTTCCGCCCTGAGGCGAAAGCTTAGTTCTTGGTGACGTCCACCAGCTTGTTCTTGGCGATCCACGGCATCATGCCGCGCAGGCGCGCGCCGACTTCCTCGATCTGGTGCTCGGAAGCGCGACGGCGGGTCGCCTTGAAGGACGGCTGGCCGACGGCGTTTTCCAGCATGAAGTCACGGACGAACTTGCCCGACTGGATGTCTTCCAGAACGCGCTTCATCTCGGCCTTGGTCTCGGCGGTCACGACGCGCGGGCCGGTGACGTACTCGCCGTACTCGGCGGTGTTCGAGATCGAGTAGTTCATGTTGGCGATGCCGCCTTCGTAGATCAGGTCCACGATCAGCTTCAGCTCGTGCAGGCACTCGAAGTAGGCCATTTCCGGCGCGTAGCCGGCCTCGACCAGCACTTCGAAGCCGGCGCGGATCAGCTCGACCGTGCCGCCGCAGAGGACGGCCTGCTCGCCGAACAGGTCGGTTTCGCATTCCTCGCGGAAGTTGGTCTCGATGATGCCCGAGCGGCCGCCGCCAATGGCCGAGGCGTAGGCCAGGCCGAGGTCCAGCGCGTTGCCGGTGGCGTTGTGGTGCACCGCGATCAGGCAGGGCACGCCGCCGCCCTTCTGGTATTCGCCGCGGACCGTGTGGCCCGGGCCCTTCGGGGCGACCATCAGCACGTCGATGGTGTCCTTCGGCTCGATCAGGCCGAAGTGGACGTTCAGACCGTGGGCGAACAGCAGGGCCGCGCCGTCACGGATGTTGGGGGCGATGTCGTTCTTGTAGATCGCGGCCTGATGCTCGTCCGGCGCCAGGATCATGATCAGGTCGGCCCAGGCGGCGGCTTCGGCCACCGACATGACCTTCAGGCCTTCGGCTTCGGCCTTCTTGGCCGAGGGCGAGCCCGGACGCAGGGCGACGGCCACGTTCGGCACGCCGCTGTCACGAAGGTTGAGGGCGTGAGCGTGGCCCTGGCTGCCATAGCCTACGATGGCGATCTTCCGGTCCAGGATGCGGGCGAGGTCGGCGTCGCGGTCGTAGTAGACGCGCATGATTTCTTCTCCAGGACTGGTCAATCTGCCCGCCTCACGCAATCTGAAAGCGGGAAAGGCGGGCGTTTGAGCGTTTTTTTGCCGCCTCGTCAAGGCGGGGGGCGCCCCGAGCGACGTTCGGCGACGCTTAAATACCGCGAGTGAGGCGAAAAAGCCCTCCCAAAGGCATGTCGCCGGCCCCGAAAACGAAAAGGCCGCGCCTCGGTCAGGAGACGCGGCCTTTTGTCCGGAGCGGTCGCCCGCCTACCAGAAGAGGTCGTAGTAGACGCTCAGCACCTGGCCAGACCAGACGTCCACCAGGACGGCGTCGCCGCCGACCCGCACCCATTCGCAGCCGATCGGCGGCATGGGCAGGCCGTAGCGGAACCAGTCGAGGTAGTAGGAGCTGCCGTACCAGCCGCCCGGCAGGTAGTCGCCGAAGCTCCAGCGGTTCACGTACCAGCCGCGCGGATAGCGATAGGCCGGGGCGCGATAGCGCTGGGGCGCGCGGTAGCTGGGCCGCCAGCGGCGCTGGTCGTACTGGGGCCGGCCGTTGTCGCGGTCGCGCCAGCGCTGGTCGCCGGGACGCGCGCCGGGACGATCCCGGTCGCGATCGCCGCCCTGCCAGCCGCCGCCGGGACGGCCGCGGTCGGGACCCCGATCGCCACGGTCGCCCTGCCAGCCGCCGTTCGGACGGTCGGGACGCTCGCCGCCGGGACGGTTGGGACGATCATTGCGGTCGGGGCCGCGATCGCCGCGATCCTGACCGCCCTGCCAGCCGCCGCTGGGGCGGTCGGGCCTGTCGCCACGATCGGGACGGTCGCCACGATCCGGACGCTCGCCGCGATCGGGACGGGCGCCGCCCGGATTGCGGTCCTGGCCGCCTTGCCAGCCGCCGCCGGTCGGACGGTCGGGGCGATCGCCCCTGCCCTGCCAGCCGCCGCGATCTCCACGATCGCCGCGGTCGGCCTGCAGAGCCGAAGGCGCTTGCGGCGCCGGACGGGCCTCGGGGGCGCGCGGCGCCTGGGGAGCGGAATCGTTCACGCGGCCGCCGCCGCCGCGCCAGCCGCCTTCCTGGCGGTCGCCACGGTCGGCGCGTGGGCCACGATCCGGACGGTCGCCGCGATCACCGCGGTCGCCGCGCTCGTTCTGCTGCATCGCCAGGACCGTCGCGGCGGAGCCGGCCTGGGCCGCCGCGCCGCCCGTCAGCGACAGGATCATCGCGACGGTGATCAGACGTTTCATCTCTTGCTCCAAGGGGCCTTGCGCCGGCCCGTAGCTCATCCCTTGATCACAGTGTCGCGCTTGGCGCATGAACCGCAATTGAACGAAACCCGCAGGAGAAGGCCATGGCCGCCCGACCGCAGGACATCCTCGGCTTCTGGACCGAAGCTGGCCCCAAGAAGTGGTTCGAGAAGAACTGGGCGTTCGACGAGGCCATCCGCCTGAAGTACGAGCCCACCCATCATGCGGCCGCCCGCGGCGACTACGACGCCTGGGTCGAGACCGCCGAGGGCTCGCTGGCGCTGATCATCGTGCTCGACCAGTTCCCCCGCAATCTCTACCGCCGCAGCGGCCATGCCTTCGCCACCGACGGCAAGGCCCGCGCCGTGGCCCGCGCCGCCATCGCCAAGGGTCACGACACCGCCGTCGCCCCCGAGCTGCGCTATTTCTTCTACCTGCCGTTCGAGCACTCCGAATCCCTGGCCGACCAGGAGCTGTGCATCGAGCTGTGCGCCGGCATGCAGGCCGACACCGGCGACGAGGACGCGATGAAGTGGGCCATCATCCATCGTGACATCATCGCCCGGTTCGGCCGTTTCCCGCACCGCAACATAGCGTTGGGCCGTGAAACCACTCCGGCCGAGCAGGCCTTTCTCGACGAAGGCGGGTTCGCCGGCTAGGCGAGCTTGGCTTGCGTGCAATCGATACTGTAGTGTCCGCCCGAAATTCGAAGGGGCCTGGAGGGCGCTGTCTATGTCGATGAAGAAACTCATGCTCGCCGCGAGCGCGATGATTTGCGTCGCCGTTCCGGTCGAGGCGTTCGCTCAAGCCAAGCCGACCAAGGCCCAGCAGATGCAGACCCAGGCCCAGGCCGAAGTGCCGCGCTGCACCCGCAAGCTGGGCACCCTGTCGATCATCGACGGCGACGATCCGCGCGGCTGGACCCAGTATAATCTGGCCTCGCCGCAGAAGCTGCTGCGCGCCATCGTCCAGAAGTCGGGTTGCTTCAACCTGGTCGACCGGGGCGCGGGCCTGAACGCCGCCCAGATCGAACGCAACATCGGCGGCAACCTCGGCCTGCAGCGCGGCTCCAACGTCGGCCAGGGCCAGATCAAGGCGGCCGACTACGTGCTGGTGGCCGAAGTTCAGGCCAGCGACAGCAACGCCGGCGGCGGCGCGGTGGCCGGCGCCATCGGCGGCCTGATCGGCGGTCGCGCCGGCGGCCTGATCGGCGGCATCAAGACCAAGAAGCTGGAAGCCAACACCGTCCTGTCGCTGACCAACGTCCGCACCACCGAGACCGTGGCCGTCCAGGAAGGCTATGCGGTGAAGAACGACATCGGCTGGGGCGCGGGCGGCGGCATCGGCTTCGCTGGCGCGGTTGGCGGCGGCTACGAAGACACCGAGATCGGCCGCATCATCACCCTGGCCTTCATCAACAGCTACTCCAAGATGGTCGGCGAACTGGGCCTGGTGGGCGACAGCGCCCAGGCCGCCCAGGCGGCTCCGACCAAGTCCTTCGTGGCCACCCGCGTCGTCAACATGCGCGCCACCCCGGTCGCCGCCGGCAAGCTGATCCGCGCCCTGCCCGCCGGTTCGATCGTCTACCCGACCGGCAAGAAGCAGGAGCTGTGGTGGGAAGTCGCCGACGAGAACGACAACGTCGGCTGGGTGCTGAACACCGGCCTGGAACCGGGCAAGTAAGGCTCTCCGCCACCTGAACGAGAACGCCCCGCCGGCTCGCCGCGCGGGGCGTTTTTCGTCGTGCCAAGAAGCTGCATGCACCAACAATCACGCAACTGCCTTGAACAGCGAGGCATTCTGAATTTAGTCCACACCCCCTGTTTACGACTCGGCAACTACTGTGAATCACCAGCGGCAATCCGGGGGACACCATGTATGACGCTGAAGCGCCTATCGCGCGCGACACCACTCAGCGGCAAACCGATGGAACGAGCTTTCGCGGTGCCGCCATGAACATCCACACCCCTCTTCGCCACAACCATACTAGCGACCACGCCGAGTGGCAGTACCTGGATCTCCTCCAGGACATCCTCGACAACGGCGTCCAGCGCGGCGATCGCACCGGCACCGGCACCCTGGGCGTCTTCGGCCGCCAGATCCGCTTTGATCTGGCCAAGGGCTTCCCGGTCCTGACCACCAAAAAGCTGCACCTGCGTTCGATCATCATCGAGCTTCTGTGGTTCCTGAAGGGCGAGACCAACATCGCCTGGCTCAAGGACAACGGCGTGCGCATCTGGGACGAGTGGGCCGACGAGAACGGCGAACTCGGCCCGGTCTACGGCAAGCAGTGGCGCTCGTGGGCGGCGCCCAACGGCCAGTCGATCGACCAGATCGTCAATCTGGTCGAGGGCCTGAAGACCAACCCCAACAGCCGCCGCCATATCGTGTCGGCCTGGAACCCGGCCGACGTCGAGGACATGGCCCTGCCGCCCTGCCACTGCCTGTTCCAGTTCTTCGTGGCGGATGGAAAACTATCCTGCCAGCTCTACCAGCGCAGCGCCGACGTGTTTCTGGGCGTGCCGTTCAACATCGCCAGCTACGCCCTGCTGACCCTGATGGTGGCCAAGGTCGTCGGTCTCGAGCCGGGCGAGTTCGTGCACACCTTCGGCGACGCCCACCTCTATCTGAACCACCTCGACCAGGCCCGCGAGCAGCTGACCCGCGAGCCCTATGCCTTCCCGACGATGAAGATCGCCGACAAGACCGACCTCTTCGCCTTCGAGTACGAGGACTTCGCGCTGGAAGGCTACGAGGCTCATCCGCATATCAAGGCGGCGGTCTCGGTCTGACCTTCCGCTAGCGACGGCGGGCCGCTAAGACTCGCCGTCATGACCGCCCCCATCCTCACCGTCGGCCCAGTGGCCCGCTCGCTCAACGGCGTCATCGGCCGCGACAACGACCTGCCCTGGCGACTGAAGTCGGATCTTCAGATGTTCAAGGCCGCCACCCTGGGCAAACCGGTGATCATGGGTCGCAAGACCTGGGACAGCCTGCCCAGGAAGCCCCTGCCCGGCCGCCTCAACATCGTGCTGACCCGCGACCACAAGTTCGAGGCCGAGGGCGCGGTGGTCTGCGACACCTGGTCCGAAGCCGTGCAGATCGGCAAGGAGCAGGCGGCCGAGGACGGCGTCGAGGAGGTCTGCGTGATCGGCGGCGCGGCCCTGTTCGAGCTCGCCCTGCCCCGCGCCAGGCGCATCTACGTCACCGAGGTGCAGGCGGAAGTTCAGGGCGACGTCGCCTTCCCCGCCTTCGACGAAAGCGCCTGGACCGAGGTGCGCCGCGAGGAGCGCCCCGCCGGCGAAGGCGACGACTTCCCGTTCGTGTTCCGCGTGCTGGAACGCAAGTGAGCGCCCTGCTGGCCGCCTTCGTCCTGGCCCAGGCGGCGTCAGCAACGCCGCCGCCGGCCGACGCGCGCCAGCACGCCCGCGACAAGGCCGCCGAGATCGTCGTCCTGCAGGTCACGCACGTGGGCGTGCCGCGCGGCGTGCGCGGCAATTGTTTCGTGGCTGCCACCGTGGTTCGCGCCGAACCGGGCGTGAAGCTGAAGGTCGGTCGCAATCTTCGGCTCTCGGTTCCCTGCTCGGCGCCCGGCGCCAGCGGCTCGGATGTAGAGCATGGGGTCGACCAGGCCGCCCTGCAGCGCTCCAGCTACGGCCGCGCCTTCTTCGACGAGCGGCTGAAGCTGATCGCCTACGACCTCTTCGACCTGAACTGAGCGCGGAGCCCCGCATGAGCGCCTGGACCGACCGCCGGCTGATCGACCTGCTGGGGATCGCCGCCCCAGTCCTCCAGGCCCCGATGGCCGGCGCCACCACCCCGGCCATGGCCATCGGCGCGGCGCGCGGCGGCGGCCTGGGTTCGCTGGCCTGCGCCCAATACACGCCCGACCAGGCCCGGGCCGCTATCGCCGAGTTCCGCGCCGCCGTCGACGCGCCCCTGAACCTGAACTTCTTCGCCCACACGCCGCCCGAGGCCGATCCAGCCAGGATGCTGGCCTGGCGGGCGCGTCTGGCGCCCTACTATGTCGAGGCCGGCCTCGACCCCGCCCCGCCGCCGCCGACAGGCGGTCGCGCCCCGTTCGACCAGGCCTTCTGCGCCCTGGTCGAGGACCTGCGGCCGCAGGTGGTCAGCTTCCACTTCGGCCTGCCGCAGGCCGCTCTGCTGGCGCGGGTCAAGGCCACCGGCGCGAAGATCCTGTCCTCGGCAACCACCGTCGCCGAGGCCGTCTGGCTCGAAGCCAACGGCGTCGACGCCGTCATCGCCATGGGCGCCGAGGCCGGCGGCCACCGCGCCACCTTCCTCCCGGGCTACGGCGAGGCCATCGACAACCGCCTGGACACCGCCAGCCAGCCCGGGCTCTTTTCCCTGCTGCCGCAGGTGGTTGCGACCGTCTCGGTGCCGGTGATCGCCGCAGGCGGCATAGCCGAGGCGCGCGGCGTCGCGGCCGCCCGGGCCCTGGGCGCGGCCGGAGTGCAGGTCGGCACGGCCTACCTCTTCACGCCCGAGGCCAAGATCCCGCCGGCCCATCGCGCGGCGCTCGACGCGGCCCGCGACGACAACACCATGATCACCGACGTCTTCACCGGCCGTCCGGCCCGAGGCGTCGCCAACCGGCTGATGCGCGAGGTCGGCCCGATCGGTGGCCCGGTCGTGCCGCCCTTTCCGCTGGCGGGCGGCGCGCTCGTTCCCCTGCGCCAGGACGGCGCGAACAGTGACTTCACCAACCTCTGGGCCGGCCAGTCGGCCCGCCTGGCGCCACGCGGCCTCAGCGCCGAAGACCTGACCCGGCTGCTCGCTGACGCCTGAGCAGGTTGCGGACCAGTTCAAACGATCGTTTACTCCGCCTCCAGGCGTCCAGAGAGACGCCCATCAAGCGTGACAGCCGAAAGTGTGAGCGGTTTCGGCGCCCGTCACGCGCAAGGAAATGGGAGCGAGACGACATGGACCTGACCCTCGTCGCCGAAGGCCTGCAGTTTCCCGAGGGCCCGGTCGCCATGGCCGACGGCTCGGTGCTGCTGGTCGAGATCCAGCGCCAGACCCTGACGCGGATCACGCCGGACGGAAAGCGCGAGACGGTCGCCGAACTGCCCGGCGGGCCCAATGGCGCGGCGATCGGCCCGGACGGCGCGGTCTATGTCACCAACAACGGCGGCAGCTTCCAGTTCTTCGACATGGGCGGGCTGAACATCCCCGGCCCCACCCCCGCCGGCTACGAGGGCGGCTCGATCCAACGGGTGGACCTGGCAAGCGGCGCCGTGACCACGCTTTACGAAGCCTGCGACGGCAAGCGCCTGGTCGGGCCCAACGACCTCGTCTTCGACCGCCAGGGCGGCTTCTGGTTCACCGACCATGGCTGCTCGACGCCGGATGGCCGCAGGTACGGGGCGCTCTATTACGCCAGGGCCGACGGCAGCCACATCGTGCGCCTGCGCGACCACCTGATCTCGCCCAACGGCGTGGGCCTGTCTCCGGCCGAGGACGTCGTCTATGTGGCCGACACCATGCTGGGACGCCTGTGGGCCTTCGATGTCGTCGCGCCCGGCGAACTGGCCCCGCCGGCGCCGCTGCAGCCCGGCCGGGTGATCTGCAACCTGCCAGGCTACCAGCTGCTCGACAGCCTGGCGGTCGAAGCCGACGGACGGGTATGCGTGGCGACGATCATCAACGGCGGGATCACGGCCTTTTCGCCGGACGGTTCGACCGAGCACGTCGCCGTGCCGGACGTGATCACCACCAACATCTGCTTCGGCGGGGCCGACATGCGGGACGTGTGGATCACGGCGTCAGGTACGGGCAAGCTGTGGCGCGGTCGCTGGGACCGGCCGGGGCTGAAGCTGAACTTCAATGCATGAGCCCCTCCCCCAGAGGGGGGAGGTGTCGAAGGCGACGGAGGGGGAAGCGAGAACGCTTCAGCCACCGAGAAAGCTGAAAACGCCCCCCCCCTTCCGGCCCTCCGGGCCACCTCCCCCAGAGGGGGAGGATCTTTCCCGACGCCTTCGCCAACCAGATGCTCCCCATCTGGGGGAGCTGTCGCGAAGCGACTGAGGGGGATCGCCCTCAGTAAAGAACCCCCAGCGCCTCGCGCGAGAAGCTCTTCAACTCGTCGTTCCGTCCCTCGCGGATCTTCACGACCCACTCGGGATCCTGCAGCAGCGCGCGACCCACGCCGACCAGGTCGAACTCGCCGCGGTCCAGGCGCTCGAGCAGGCCGTCGATCGAGGCCGGCTGGCTGCCCTCGCCGCCGAAGGCCGCGATGAACTCGCCCGACAGGCCTACCGAACCGACGGTGATGGTCGGCGCTCCGGTCAGCTTCTTGGTCCAGCCGGCGAAGTTCAGGTCGGATCCCTCGAACTCCGGCTCCCAGAACCGGCGTTGCGAGCAGTGGAAGATGTCGGCGCCGGCGTCGGCCAGCGGCTGCAGCCAGGCTTCCAGGGCCTGCGGCGTCTCGGCGTTCTTCACCGCATAGTCCTGCTGCTTCCACTGCGACAGGCGGATGATCACCGGATAGTCGGGGCCCACGGCGGCGCGGACCGCCTTGAGGATCTCGGCGGCGAAGGCGCTGCGCTCGGCGATGGTCGGCCCGCCGAAGGCGTCACCGCGCAGGTTGGTGCCGTTCCAGAAGAACTGATCGATCAGGTAGCCGTGGGCGCCGTGCAGTTCGATCGCGTCGAAGCCCAGGCGCTTGGCGTCGGCTGCGGCCGTGGCGAAGGCGGCGATGGTGTCGGCGATCTCGGCGTCGGTCATCGGTTCGGTGAACGGCGAGCCGCCGGCCTTGGACACGCCCGAGGGGCTGTCGATCTTGCCCAGCACGTCCTTCCCCTTGGCCGAGCCCACGTGCCACAGCTGCGGCGCGATCAGGCCGCCGGCGGCGTGAACGTCGTCGACGACCTTCTTCCAGGCCGCCAGTTCCTTCTCGCCATGGAAACGGGGGATGTTGGCGTCGTTGAGCGAAGCGGCCCGGGCCACGCCCGTACCCTCGGTGACGATCAGCCCGACCAGGGCCGCCGCGCGGCGGGCGTAGTAGGCGGCCACGTCGTCGGTGGCCACGCCGCCGGGCGAGAACGAGCGGGTCATCGGCGCCATCACCACCCGGTTGGGCAGCTTCAGCGACTTGAATTCGAAGGGCTTGAAGAGGGCGTCGAGGGCCATGGGGGCGCTCCGGGAGGCGGGAAGTTTCGGCGACAAGTTAAACGGTCGTTTTCAGCCCGACGCCATGCAGAAAAACTGCAACGGTTGCGGTTATCCGGCACAGGTCGGGGGACTTGAAAACGCCCCCTATTCCACCGCGTCGAGATATTCGATCTCGGGACGGCCGGCCATGAACGGCGCCATGGCCGCGCCGGCGGCCTTGAAATAGTCGGTCCCGCCATGGTGCTTGAGGGCGTCGGCCGAGGCGTAGAGCTCCAGCACCTTGTAGGCGCCCGCCTCGGTCTTCGACCTGGTCAGCTGGTAGACGATTGCGCCGGGTTCGTTGGCTTTCACCTTGGCCGAAAGGTCGAGGAACACGGCCTCGAACTCGGCCGTCTTGTCCGGCTGCACCTTCAGGCTCGCTACCACGCCGATCATGCTCATCCTCCCAACATTTGTTTGAATGTAAGGTTGGACGACGACGGGCGGCGAAGGCAAGCGTTTTGACGCCCCTTTCCCACAAAGGGGCCAGACCCTGAGCTTGACCGCATGCTGTGGTTTTTCGATCGCTGGAAGCGCCTGGCCTCGCGCATAGACGAGATCGCCCGGCTATTGCGCGCGCATGGAGAGCCGTCCTGGGCCAGCGACTTGCAAGAGATGGCCCAGCGCGTGCGGAGACGTGACTATTACGGCCTGAACCGGTTCCTCCGCTGCTTTGGAGGGCCTGGGACGCTGAACGATCTCGTGCTGATGAGGAATGATGGAAGGCTGCCCCGAGCCAACGCGCGGTTGCGGCGACTGATATCGAAGGCCTCGGCCCGGGCGTCACGCCTCAAGCGCGACATTGACCGGCCTCACGACCGATAGCCGGGAAGCCTACCGCCGCTCGTTCCAGCCGTAGGCGACCCAGGAGTGGCCCCCGACGTTGCGGGCCTCGATCAGGTTGGGATCGGCCGAAGCCTTGGCGCGGGCCTGGCGACGGCCGCGCAGGGCGAAGGCGGCCAGGCCGAGAAGCGCGGTGGCCATGAAGCCGACGACCACCAGAGTCGCGGCGAACACCACCGCCACGATGGCGGCCACCGAGACCGCGATCGCCGTGGCCACGCCGCCGACCACCGCGGCCAGACCGCGCCAAGCCGAAGAGTGCGTCGCGCCGATGTTCGCGCCCAGGGTCATGGTCATCGTCGTCCTCGATCGGCGCCGGGGCGCCCAGAATCTCCGTCCTCGTCCCTTAGGTTGGCTCTGGAGGTCTGAACGTCAACTGAACACCCATTGGGTTCAATCACAAAGACTTTTCCGTTCAACCCGCGGCGGCCAGCCCGAGTTCCCGGCGCTCGCGCATGACGGTGCTGAAAGCCGCGTTGATCGCCGCAGCCTTGGCCTCGGCCACCTCGATGAACTCGGCCGGCAGGCCCCGGGCCCGGGCGCGGTCAGGGTGGGCGTCCGACAGGGCCGACTTCCAGGCTTTGCGCACCACCTCGTCCTCGGCGTCGGCCGGCACGTCGAGGATCACGTAGGGATCGTCCGCGCCCGCGCCCAGGTGGGTGGCGCTGAGACGGCGGAAGGCCAGCGGCGACAGGCCGAACAGCTCGGCCACCCGCTCCAGGTAGTCGAGCTCGTCCTGGGTCACCGCGCCGTCGGCCTTGGCGATGTGGAACAGGCCGTCGAGCACGTCCTCCAGCAGTTGCGGGCACGAGCGGTAGCGCTTGGCCAGCCGCTTGGCGTAGCTCTCGAAGCCGTGCGTGGTCTGGCGGGCCAGGTCGTACAGGCGATGGATGTTCTGCTCGGAGGCCGGGTCCGGATGGAAGACCTGCGAGAAGGCCTCGAACTCGTGGCCGTCGGCGCTGCCGTCGGCCTTGGCGAGCTTGGCGCCCAGCGCCGTGACGGCGGTCGAGAACGCGGGATCCTGCCCCGGCGGGCCCGGGGGACATTCAGCGCATTCCGCCAGGTCCAGCCGACGGGCCGCGATGCTTGCGATGTTGCGCCAGAAGGTCATGCGGGAATTCTAATGTCGGCGGGTCTCGGAAGATACGGATCCGGACAGCGCCAGGATGCCGCACCGGAAGGGCCTTCTAGCATACGCATCGCACGCGACCCACCCGGCGAATGCTGCATCGCACATGTAAACTTGTTCAGAATTGCCGTCATCTTCGGAGCCATCCGGCGTCTGCGTCGTTATGGCTGAGCTTGGCGCGCGACTTTGACCATTCGGCGCCATGCTGAGGTCCCAATGCGGCCCGAAATGATCTAGTCAGCTCTACTGACGCTACCGAAAAGGATTCCCGGCCGTATGGCGACCGCCCTTCTCTTCGCTCTCGCCCTGATGGCGCAGGACGCGCCCGTGACCACCGCCGCCCCTCCCCCGCGCACCCAGCCGGCCGCCACGCCGCCGACCGACGAGTACGGCTACATCGCCTGGTGCTACGGCGCGCTCAGCGGTTATGTCGACCTGTACGACAAGGTCATGCCCGAGGTGACGCGGATCGAGAAGGCCTTCCCGGGCCCCGACGGCGCGGCCGCGGCGCTGAAGGAGTATCCGGCGATGCGCATCCAGGCGCGCTCGGACCTGAAGGCCTACGCCTCGGCTATCACCGCCGCTGAAAAGGCCAGCCCGCGCCCGATCTCGGAGTACGGCGCCGGCGCCATGAAGAAGGGCCGCTCGATCTGGGGCGGCTCGGAAGCCATCGACAAGGCCCGCCTGGCGCAGGTGTGGATGAGTTGGTCGCCGCCCGGCGACTGCGAGACCCGCGCCAAGACCCTCGAGACCAAGTCCAACCTGCTGGGCCAGGCCCTGAACTACAACGTCAAGAGCGCCCTGCCGGTCGAACCCGAAGCCGCGCCGGCGCCCGAACCGGAAGCCGCTCCGCCCCCGCCGCCCGCCGAGACGCCCGCCCCGGCCAAGATCGAGGCCTCGGCCCCGGCCGCCCCCGCGCCCAAGCCCGCCGTTCAGAAGCCGGTCGCCAAGCCGGCGGCGAAGCCCGCCTCCACGGCCGCCAAGCCCCTGGCGCCGATCGGCTCGACCCCGGCCAAGCTGCCGGCCAGCCGCGAGATCATCATCGATCCGGCCAATCCCCAGGCGTGCGCCGGCAACCTCGTCCCCGCCAAGCGCGGCGGCAAGGACGTGCTGATCTGCAAGCCGGACTGAGCGGAGAAGGCCCCCTCCGGCCCTCCGGGCCACCTCCCCCAAGAGGGGAGGATCTGAAGCACCAAGATGCTCCCCCTCTGGGGGAGCTGTCGCGGAGCGACTGAGGGGGCCGCCGCCAGGCGGTCCTCACAGGCGGTCTTCACGGCGCAGTCGGCAGGACCCCGCTGCGCGCAAGGCCCGCGTACCAGCCGTAAGAGGCCTTGGGCTTGCGCTCACCGCTCGTGCGGTCGTGGCTGACTAGGCCGAACTTCGAGCGATAGCCCAGCGCCCATTCCCAGTTGTCGACCAGGCACCAGGCGAAGAAGCCCTTCACCGGCGAGCCGGCCTCCATCGCGCCCTTCACGGCCTGCAGGTGACGACGCAGGAAGGCGATGCGGAAGGTGTCGGCCTGGATCGCCCTGCCGTCGCCGAACGGATCCGAGCAGCCGTTCTCGGTAACGAAGACCGGCGGATTGCCATACTCGGTGCGTAAGCGCGTCAGCACCTCCAGCAGGCCCGACGGATCGATGTGCCGACCGAAGGCGTCCAGCTCCGCCCCACGCGGCGGATCGGCCGGCTTGATCCGCCCCGGCGACAGCGGCGCCAGGCGCATATAGGCCGGCGCGTAGTAGTTCACGCCCATGAAGTCGACCCGCTGGCGAATGGTCGAGAGGTCCTCCGAGCGCACCCGGTCGCCCAGGAACTCGTCCATCTGGTCGGGATACTCGCCCTTCAGCAGCGGATCGAGCCAGGCGCGGTTCCACAGCGCGTCGAGGCCATCCGAGGCCAGCCGGTTCCAGAACGCCAGGCCGCCGCCGGCCGGCCGGCAGGGCTGCAACGCCAGGGTCGTGCCGATCGACAGGTCGCCGTGCGCGGCGCGCAGGGCCTGGATCGCCATCCCCTGTCCCAGGTTCATGTGGTGCGTGACCGGGCCCAGCAGGGCCACGTCCTTCAGCCCCGGCGCGTGCTCGCCGGTGACGTGGCCGAACACGGTGTGCACCGCCGGCTCGTTCAGCACGATGATCTTCTTGAGCCGGTCGCCCAGCCGCTCGCCGATCAGGGCGGCGTAGTCGGCGAAGGCCTTGGCGCTGTCGCGCGCGGCCCAGCCGCCGCGATCCTGGATCGCCTGCGGCAGGTCCCAGTGGAATAGCGTGGCGTAGGGCGTGACGCCCTTCTCCAGCAGTCGGTCGACCAGGCGGCTGTAGTGGTCGACGCCGGCCTGGGCGACGGCCCCCGCTCCGGTCGGCAGCACCCGCGACCACGAGATCGAGAAGCGATAGGCCCCCATCCCCGCCCCGGCCACCAGGTCGGCATCCTCGGCCCAGCGGCGATAGCTGTCGGTGGCGACCTTGGCGGTCGAGCCGTCGATGATCTTGCCCGGCTGATCCTGGAATACGTCCCAGACGCTCGGCCCGCGCCCGTCGGCCGTCGGCGAGCCCTCGGTCTGGAAGGCCGCGCTGGCCGTGCCCCAGACGAAGTCCTTGGGAAAGTCCCGCGACTTCGGTTTCACCTCGCCGCCCTTGGGCCCGGCGCATCCCGCCAGCCCGGCCGCCGTTCCCCCGACCGCCAGTGCGCCCAGCGCACGGCGGCTCATGCCCCTCTTATCCATCGCCCCACTCCCCCAGGGTCGTTCGTTGGGGAGAGGATGACCTGAAAGCGCAGGGCTTGGCCAGAGCAGCCAGATCCTCCCCCTTCAGGGGGAGGATTTCGGTCCTTAAGCCGCCTCGCCCCGCGCCCGGGCCAGCGGGTCGTAGTTGAGGATCGGCGAAAGCCAGCGCTCGGTCGTGGCCAGGTCCCAGCCCTTGCGACGGGCGTAGTCCTCGACCTGGTCGAAGTCGATCTTGCCGACCCCGAAATAGTGGCTTTGCGGATGGCTGAAATAGAGGCCCGAGACGGCCGCGCCGGGGCTCATGGCGAAGCTCTCGGTCAGGGCCATGCCGGTGGCGGCCTCGGCGTCGAGCAGGCGGAACAGCGTGCCCTTTTCGGTGTGGTCGGGCTGGGCCGGATAGCCGGGGGCCGGGCGAATGCCCTGGTACTTCTCGGCGATCAGGCGCTCGGCGTCGAAGCCCTCGTCGGGCGCATAGCCCCACAGCTCGACGCGCGCCTTGTGGTGCAGCCACTCGGCGAAGGCTTCGGCAAGACGGTCCGCGAGCGCGGAAGCCATGATCGCGCTGTAGTCGTCGCCGGCGTCCTTGAACCGCTTGACGATCTCGTCCTCGCCATGGCCGGCGGTGACGGCGAAACCGCCGACATAGTCGGCCGGACCGCCCACCGGGGCGACGAAGTCCGACAGGGCCAGATTCGCCTTGCCCTCGCCCGGGCCCTTGTCGATCTGCTGGCGCAGGGTGTGCAGGCGGGCGATCTCGACCGTGCGGGTCTCGTCGGAATAGAGAACCACGTCGTCCTCGACCGCCTGGGCCGGCCAGAAGCCGATCACGCCCTTGGCCCCGAACCACTTCTCGGCGATGACCTTGTCGAGCATGGCCCGGGCGTCGCGATAGAGGTCGCGGGCGGCCTCGCCGACCACGTCGTCTTCCAGGATCTGCGGATAGCGGCCGATCAGCTCCCAGCTGGCGAAGAACGGCGACCAGTCGATGAACGGCTCCAGCTCGGCCAGGCTCGGCTCGAAGGTGCGCGCGCCGGTGAACAGCGGCTTGGGCGGCGTGTAGCCCTTCCAGTCGATGGCGTACTTGCGCTTGCGGGCTTCGCCGATGGCCGTGCGGGCCTTGATTGTCTGGCCGCGGGCGTATTGCTCGCGCACCTTGACGTACTCGGCGCGGGTGTCGGCCGTCACGCGGTCCTTCTCGGTCGGCGACAGCAGCGAGGAGACCACGCCGACCGCCCGGCTGGCGTCGACGACATAGGTGGTCGGGCCACGGCGATAGGCCGGCTCGATCTTCACCGCCGTGTGGGTGCGGCTGGTGGTGGCGCCGCCGATCAGCAGCGGGATGTCGAAGCCCTGGCGCTCCATCTCGGCGGCGACGAACACCATCTCGTCCAGCGACGGGGTGATCAGGCCCGACAGGCCGATCATGTCGACCTCGTGCTTTCTCGCCTCTTCGAGGATGCGGTCGGCGGGCACCATGACGCCCAGGTCGACGACCTCGTAGTTGTTGCACTGCAGGACGACGCCGACGATGTTCTTGCCGATGTCGTGGACGTCGCCCTTGACGGTGGCCATCAGCACCTTGCCGGCGGCCCTGCGCTCCTGGCCTTCCTTCTCGGCTTCCATGAACGGCATCAGCCAGGCCACGGCCTGCTTCATGACGCGGGCCGACTTGACCACCTGGGGCAGGAACATCTTGCCCGCGCCGAACAGGTCGCCGACGACGTTCATGCCGTCCATCAGCGGGCCTTCGATGACGTGCAGCGGACGTTCGGCCGCCAGGCGCGCCTCCTCGGTGTCGGCCTCGATGAACTCGGTGACGCCATTGACCAGGGCGTGGGTGATGCGCTCGCCCACCGTGCCCTCGCGCCAGGCCAGATTGACCTGCTGGGCCGCGCCCTTCTCGCCCTTGTAGCCCGGCGCCATGTCGACCAGGCGCTCGGTGTTGGAGACATTTGTGCGCTGCGGGCGGTTGAGGATCACGTCCTCGACGGCCTCGCGCAGGACGGGGTCGATGTCGTCATAGACCGGCAGGTCGCCGGCGTTGACGATGCCCATGTCCATGCCGGCGTTGATGGCGTGGTACAGGAACACCGAGTGGATCGCCCGGCGCACCGGCTCGTTGCCGCGGAAGCTGAACGACACGTTCGACACCCCGCCCGAGATCCGGGCGTGCGGGCAGCGAGCCTTGATCTCGCGCGTGCCCTCGATGAAGTCGACGGCGTAGTTGTCGTGCTCCTCGATCCCCGTCGCCACGGCGAAGATGTTGGGATCGAAGATGATGTCTTCCGGCGGGAAGCCGACCTTGTTCACCAGGATATCGTAGGCCTTGGTGCAGATCTCGACCTTGCGGGCGGCGGTGTCGGCCTGGCCGACCTCGTCGAAGGCCATGACCACCACGGCCGCGCCGTAGCGCAGGCACAGCTTGGCCTGGTCGATGAACTTGGCCTCGCCTTCCTTCATCGAGATCGAGTTGACGATCGCCTTGCCCTGCACGCACTTCAGGCCGGCCTCGATCACCTCCCACTTGGAGCTGTCGATCATCACCGGCACGCGGGCGATGTCGGGCTCGGCCGCCATCAGGTTCAGGAAGGTGATCATCGCCTGCTCGGAGTCGAGCAGGCCTTCGTCCATGTTGACGTCGATGACCTGGGCGCCGGCCTCGACCTGCTGGCGGGCGACCGACAGGGCCTCGGGGAAGTTGCCCTCGACGATCAGCTTCTTGAACTTGGCCGAACCGGTGACGTTGGTCCGCTCGCCGATGTTGACGAAGACAGGTCTCATTGGGATGCGCTCAGGATAGTCTGCAGGCTGGCGATGTGGGTCAGCCACGCATCGTGCGCGTCGCCTTCCTGCCAGAGTTCGTCGATTTCGGAAGCGGGGGCGACCACGCGGGCCAGGGCCGTGCGGGCCAGGCGAACGAGGCCCTCGGGCGGCGCGCCCAGGGCGTCCCTGAGGCCGCGCTGGTCCTCGGGCAGCACCGCGACGTCGCCGACGCAGGCCGCGACGATCGCCGCGGCGGCCACGGCCATCTCGCCCTCGGGCGCTTCCAGATAGCCCGCGGCCTTGGTCACGTGCTCGAGGATGCGCACCACGGTGCGCCAGTCGGGCGCCTCGGCAAGGTCTTCGATGAAGTCGGCCGCCTCGTCGTTGTCGAACGGTCCGTTGTCCCAGGCGCCCATGATCAGGCCGCCGTCACGGTTTGCTTGGCGCGAGCCTCGGCCAGGGCCAACTGCCCGCGCAGGAACTCGCCGAACTCGATCCCCTGGGCCTTAAGCGCCTTGGGATAAAGCGACGAGGCCGTCAGGCCCGGCAGGGTGTTGGTTTCCAGATAGACGAGGCCATGCTCGGAGACGATGAAGTCCGAACGCGAATAGCCGCGGCAACCCAAAGCCTTGTGGGCCTTCAGGGCCTGGTCCTGCAGGGCGGCGTTGACCTCCGGCGCGAAGGTGGCCGGGCAGATCTCGACCGTGTCCTTGGCCAGATACTTGGACTTGTAGTCGAACTTGCCGGCCGACGGACGGATCTCCACCGGCGGCAGGGCGATCAGTTCGCCGCCGGCCAGTTCCAGCACGCCGCAGGTCGATTCCAGGCCCTTGACGAAGGGCTCGATGACATAGGGCATCTCCTTGGCCGCCTCGGCGACGGCCGCCAGGTCGGCGGGACCATCGACGAAGATCAGGCCATAGCTCGAACCGTCCTCGGCCGGCTTGGCGATCAGCCGACCATACTCGGCCAGGGCCCCTTCGGCGCCCTCCAGAAAGATGCTCTCGGGAACCGAGACGCCTGCCCTGCCGACGACTTCCTTGGCCAGGATCTTACCGAAGGCCAGGCGGCTGGCCTTCGAGCCCGAACCGGTGAAGGCCACGCCCTTGGCTTCGCACAGCGCCTGCAAACCGCCGTCCTCGGCGAAACCGCCGTGCAGGCTCAGCAGCAGCACGCGGTCCTCACGGGCGGCGACGTCCAGCGCCGCCTCGATGTCGCCGATAGGCGCGCCTTCGGTCGGCAGATCCAGTTCGAAAGGACGCTCATGGCCCAGAAGCGCGCCCTGGCTGGCGACATAGACCCAGCCGTCCGGAGCCCAGAACCAAAGGTCGGCTTCCGGCAGGGTTCGTGACAGGCCCTGGGCGCTGGCCACGGCCACGAGACGCTCGCGACTGGGGCCGCCGAAAAGGATGGTGGTGCGCATCGTCTCGTACTCGATCAGGCCAGTTCGAAGGGTTCCAGGCCGGCAAGGCGCATGGCCTTCGGGCGCTCAGGAATAGCGCGAGGCGCGACGCCGCGCACCTCGTCCGCCACGTGGCGGATGTGGTCGGGGGTGGTGCCGCAGCAGCCGCCCAGGATGTTGACCAGACCGTCCTTGGCCCATTCGTGCAGGGCGTGGCCGGTCTCGTGCGGCTCCTCGTCGTACTCGCCCATGGCGTTGGGCAGGCCGGCGTTGGGATAGGCCGCGACCAGGGTGTCGGCGATGCGGGCCATCTCGGCGATGTGCGGGCGCATCAGATCAGCGCCCAGGGCGCAGTTGAACCCGACGGCGAACGGCTTGGCGTGCTTGATCGAGTTCCAGAACGCCTCGGCCGTCTGGCCCGACAGGGTGCGGCCCGAACGGTCGGTGATGGTGCCGCTGATCCAGATCGGCAGTTCCTCGTGGCCTTCGTCGCGCCAGTCGAGGATCGCCTTGATGGCGGCCTTGCAGTTGAGGGTGTCGGTGATGGTCTCGATCAGGAACAGGTCGACCCCGCCCTGGTACAGGGCGTCCACCTGCTGGCGGTAGGCCTGGTAGACCTGGTCGAAGGTGACCTTGCGCGCGCCCGGGTCGTTCACGTCCGACGACATCGACAGCATCACGTTCAACGGGCCGATCGAGCCGGCGATGAACTTCGGGCGGTCGGGGTTCTCCGCGTTCCAGCGGTCGGCGACCTGGCGGCCGATCTTCGCGCCTTCCAGGTTGATGTCCCAGACGTCCTGTTCGCCCAGGCGGTAGTCGGCCTGGGCGATGGTGGTGCCCGAGAAGGTGTTGGTCTCGGAGATGTCGGCGCCGGCGGCGAAATAGGCGTCGTGAAGCTCGGCCACGAGATCAGGCCGGGTCAGGCACAGGATGTCGTTGTTGCCCTTCATCTGGCCGTCGAAGTTCGCAAAGCGCTCGGCGCGGTAGTCGGCCTCGGAGAGCTTCTTCTTCTGGAACATCACGCCCCAGGAGCCGTCGAGAATGAGGATGCGCTGCTTGGCGGCGGCCTTGAGGGCGGCGACACGGTTGGCGCGGATCGAAAGGTCGGTCATTTGGCGGCTCCCTGCTGACGCGCCAGTTCCTGGTTGAACCGGGTCTCGTAGCCGTCGACGAAACGGGTCAGCTCCGTCGGATCGATGAAGGCGTCGGCGTCGCCGCGCAGCTGCTTCTGGCGCTTGGCCAAGAGGTCGCCCTGCTCTTCGTGGCTGGGCAGCATCACGTCGGTCGGGATGGCCCGCAGCGCCGCGAAGCTGGCGCGGTAGTCGGCCACGATCGACTTGTGGGTCTTGTTGCCGACCAGCACGTTGCCGGCCACCGACAGCGAGCATGGGAAGGTCACGTTCAGCGGCCGCCCCCTCTCGACCACCTGGGTGGTCCAGCTGGTGCAGCCGATGGTGTGGCCGGGCGTCAGGTGGGCGATCAAGGTCGTGCCGCCCATCTTCAGCTTCTGCTCGTCACCGAAGGCCTTGTCGACCTTCACGGCGGGAAAGGGCGTTGCGCCATTGGCGTTGTCGCCGAAGTGCTGGCCCTTCTCCAGGGCCGGCTTGTCGGCGCGCGAGGCCCAGACCTTGGCGCCGGTGTCGGTCTTCAGCTGGGCCAGGCCCCCTGCGTGGTCGTAGTGGGCGTGGGTGTTGATCAGCACCTTCACGTCCGAAAGCTTGAAGCCCAGCGACTGGATGCTGCGCTCGATCAGCTTGCCGCCCTCGGCCGACGGACCGCCGTCCAGCAGCACGTGGCCTTCCGAGGTCGTGATCAGCCAGGCCGACAGCCCTTCGGAGCCGACATAGTAGATGTTGCCCGCCACCCGGTACGGCTTGATCGGCCGCGTCCAGTTGGCGTTGTCGTCGGCGCGGGCGACGACGCTGGTCGAGGCCAGGCCCAGCGCCAGGGCGAAGACCAGGGCCTTCATGCGGCGGCCTCGTGGGCCGGCGCGGTCTCGCGCACGCCCAGCACCCGGCAGATGGCGTAGACGAGATCGGCGCGGTTCAGCGTGTAGAAGTGGAAGTCGTTGAAGCCCTGCTCCTGCAGCTTGGCGCACATCTCGGCGGCCACCGAGCAGGCGATCAGGCGGCGGGTCTCGGGGTCTTCGTCCAGGCCCTCGAACAGGTTGGCCAGCCACGACGGCACCGAGGTCTGGCACGCCGCCGACATCTTCTTCAGGCCGTTGAAGTTGGTCACCGGCATGATGCCCGGCACGATCGGGATGGTGATGCCGGCGGCGCGGGCCTTGTCGACGAAGCGCAGGAAGGCGTCGATGTCGAAGAAGAACTGGCTGATGCCCAGGGTCGCGCCGGCGTCGACCTTGGCCTTCAGCACGTCGATGTCGTGGTCCAGCGACGGGCTCTCGGGATGCTTTTCGGGATAGACCCCGACCAGCACCTCGAACGGCGCGACACCCCGCAGGGCCGCCGTCAGCTCGGTGGCGTTCTTGTAGCCGTCCTCGCGCGGCACATAGACCCCGCCGATTCCGCCCTCGCCCGGAGGCGGATCGCCGCGCAGCGACACGATGTGGCGCACGCCGATGTTCCAGTAGTCGTGGATCACCTCGTCGACCTCGGCGCGGCTGGCGCCGACGCAGGTCAGGTGGGCGGCCGGCTTCAGGCTGGTCTCGTCGAGGATGCGCTTGACGGTGCGGTGCGTGCGCTCGCGGGTCGAGCCGCCGGCGCCGTAGGTCACCGAGACGAAGGCCGGGTCCAGCGGGGCCAGGCGGGTGATCGCCTCCCACAGGCTGGCTTCCATCTTTTCGGTCTTGGGCGGGAAGAACTCGAACGACACGCGCGGCCGGGCGGCGCCGACCGGGCGCTCGCCGGCGCGGGCCACCGGCCCGATCACGCGACGGGTGGGCGGCAGGGTCATGCGGCAGTCCTTTCGGCGAGGGCCGCGCCGGGGCGCCGGGCGGTCCAGATCTTGACGGTCAGCCCCTCGGCCGTGGTCGGCGGCAGGGCGATGTTGGTTTCGGGCGCCAGGCCCGCGGCCTCGATCCACGGCAGGATCTCGTCGTCGGCGAAGCCCAGACGGCGATGCTGGTGGGCCTCGCGCAGGAACTCGTGGTCGTGCGGGGCGAAGTCGGCGATCAGCAGCAGCCCGCCGGGGGCCACCAGGCGCGCGGCCTCGACCACGGCCGCGGCGGGGTCGCCCAGGTAGTGCAGCACCTGGTGCACCGTCACCAGGTCGGCGCAGCCGCCCGGCAGGCCGGTGTCGAAGATGTCGCCGTGGCGCAGCTCGCAGGCCGTCAGCCCCGCCTTGGCCACCTCGTCACGGGCGATGTTCAGCATCTGCTGCGACAGGTCCAGCCCCAGGGCGTTCAACGCCCGCCCGCCGAGCAGCGTCAGCATGCGGCCCGCGCCCGCGCCCAGGTCGACCATCTCGTCGAAGGGCCCCTCGCCCGTCGCGCGCAGGATGGCCGTCTCGACCTCCTTCTCGTCGACATAGAGCGAGCGGATCTCGTTCCAGCGCGCGGCGTTGCGCGCGAAATAGGCCTGGGCGCCGGCCGAACGCTCGGCGCGCACGGCGGCCAGTTGGCTCGCATCGCCCTGCACCACCGCGTCGTCGACCTGGATCAGCGCCAGGGCCGCGGCGACCACCGCCCCGCCGCCGGACGTGCCGGCCAGGCGATAGAACACCCAGGCACCGTCAGGAAAGCGCTCGACCAGCCCTGCCTCGGCCAGAAGCTTCAGATGGCGGGAAACACGCGGCTGGCTCTGGTCGAGGATCCGGCACAGCTCAAGCACCGAAAGCTCCTCGGCGGCCAGCAGCGCGAGGATGCGCAGACGGGTGCTTTCACCCGCCGCGCGCAGTACGTCGACAACCTGTTCGCTCGCTAGCGCCATAGGGATATAAAGATATCTTTATGTCCGATTTGGCAAGCGAATTCTGTGACGGCGGGGCGCTCCATAACCCGCCGCCCAGAGATAAAAAAGCCCCTCGACGTGACCCTGGCGACGGGATCGGGGACAAATCTTCCAATCCTCAGCCTTCGGCGGCCGGCTGCCACAGCTCGACCTTGAAACCGGCGGGATCCACCAGCCAGGCGAAGCGGCCGTACTCCTCGTCCTGCCGCCCCGTCGGCTCGACGCCCTCGGCCGCGGCCCTGGCCAGCACGCCGTCCAGGTCGTCGACGATCAGGTTGATCATGAACGGCGCGGTCGATGGTTGGAAATAGCGGGTGTCGGCCGGGAACGGCGACCAGTTGGTCATGCCCACCTTCGGGTGCGGGAACATCGCCCCGCCCCAGTCCTCGACCTTCATACCCAGCACCCGCGCGTACCAGGCGGCCAGCCCCTTGGGGTCCTCCGCCTTGAAGAACACGCCGCCCAGACCCAGCACCTTGGCCATTCGCCCCTCCCCTCGAACCGATCTCAAGCCGCCACGGGGCTGGCCAGCGGCTCGCCGTGGAAATAGCGCCGCAGGTTCTCCAGGGTCAGGTTGACCATGGCCGGAATGCTGTCGAGCGTCGCGCCCGCCATGTGCGGGGTCAGCACGGTGTGGGGCACGTCGACCCAGCGCGCCGGCGGGGTGGGCTCCTGCTCAAACACGTCCAGGGCGGCCATGCCCAGGCGACCGTCCTTCAGCGCCGCGACCAGCGCCTCCTCGTCGACCAGCGACCCGCGCGAGACATTGACCAGCAGGCCGTGCGGCCCCAGGGCGTCGATCACCCCGGCGTTGACCAGGTGGCGATTGCTGGCGTCAGGCCGGGCGCAGACCACCAGGATGTCGCTGTCGCGGGCCATGGCCAGCAGGCTTTCAGCGCGCGGCCAGTTGGCCTCCTTGGGGCGCGGCCCCCACCAGGCGACCTTGACGTCGAAGGCTTCGAGACGGCGAGCGACGGCTTCGCCGATGTGGCCAAGGCCAATGATCCCGGCCTTGCGGCCGCGCAGGCCGTGGCGCGCGCCCATGCGGTCCATGGAGCTCCAGCGTCCGGCGCGCACCCGGCGATCGCCCTCGGCGATGCCGCGCCAGGCGCTCAGCAGCAGGCCCAGGGCGTGGTCGGCCACGTCGCCGGCGTTCAGCCCCACCGAGTGGGTCACCGCCAGGCCGTGCGCCCGGCACCAGGGCACGTCGACGCCGTCATAGCCGGCGCTGACGCAGGCGATCAAACCCAGGCGCGGCATTTCCGCCAGCAGATCGCGCGGCAGCACCATCTCGCCGGCGTGGACGATGGCCTGCACCTGCTTGCCCGGCCCTTCCAGGAAGGCCAGGCGATCGGGATAGTCCCACAGGCGATGCACCTCGTAGGCGCCCTCGAGAAGCGGCTGCATCGGCAGGAGCATCTCGTGGGACAGGACGACGTGGGGCTTCACGACGGGGGTCTGCGACATACGGCTTCTCCGGTCCCGGCGCGCGGCGGACTGCCTCCGCCGCCGATCCGCGGGACGATCGTTCTTGCTGGGGACAGGCTACTCCTCTGACGCCCGCGCGCCAGCACTCAACACGCGACGCACGAACATCTGAAGCGCCGTTTTCAACCCGTCATGGGCGCCGACGGTTCCGTGCGCGGCCAAGCTGTGAACGCCTTGACCGCGAAGGGGTTTTATCGACTGGCGCCGAGAACGGCGCTTTAGGGAGAACTCCCATGTTCACGAAAACCCTCCTGGCGGGCGCGACGCTCGCCCTGGTCGCCTCCTCGGCCGTCTGCGGCGCGGCCGTCGCCAATCCGAAGATCAAGGCCTCGGCCGCCGTAGCCAGCCCCAAGCAGCCGATCCCCTACGGCCAGCTCGAAGCCTATTCCAAGGCCTCGGCCAAGCAGCGCGCGACCAAGGACTGGTGGGCCGGCGAAGCCATGGTCGGCACGTCGGCCGATACCTCGGCAACCATGCCCCCCGCCACTACCAACGGCTCGATGTCGGGCGACGCGGCGGCCAGCACCGCGGTGAACCCGCCCACCACCGACGCCCCGCCCTCGATGCCGGTCACGCCCCCGACCAACACTCCGCCCGACGACATGATGGCCCCGAACCCGGGCTCGAACCTGCCCGGCTCGGATCCCGTGATGCAGCCGAAGGAACCCAAGTAGGCGCACAAGCAAAAGGGGCGGCCCCGATGGGGCCGCCCCTTTCTCTTCGTCTTCGACCGAAGAACCCCGTTTAGCGGGCGAACTTCTGGAACTTGATCCGCTTGGGGATCAGGCTGTCGGCGCCCAGGCGGCGCTTCTTGTCTTCCTCGTACATCTCGAAGTTGCCTTCGAACCATTCGACGTGGCTGTCGCCCTCGAAGGCCAGGATGTGCGTCGCCAGGCGGTCCAGGAACCAGCGATCGTGGCTGATGACCACGGCGCAGCCGGCGAACTCTTCGAGCGCCTCTTCCAGGGCCTGCAGGGTTTCGATGTCCAGGTCGTTGGTCGGTTCGTCGAGCAGGATCAGGTTGCCGCCGGTGGCCAGGGTCTTGGCCAGGTGGACGCGGTTGCGCTCACCGCCCGACAGCAGGCCGACCTTCTTCTGCTGGTCGCCGCCCTTGAAGTTGAAGCTGCCGACATAGGCGCGGCTGTTGATCTCGCGCTTGCCGACGACCATCACGTCGGTGCCGCCGCTGACTTCTTCCCAGACCGTCTTGTTCGGGTCCAGGGCGTCGCGCGACTGGTCGACATAGGCCAGCTTCACGGTCTCGCCGACCTTGACGGTGCCCTGGTCGGGGGTCTCGCGGCCGGTGATCAGCTTGAACAGCGTCGACTTGCCGGCGCCGTTGGGGCCGATGACGCCGACGATGCCGTTCGGCGGCAGGCGGAACGACAGGTCCTTGAACAGCACCTTGTCGCCGTACTCCTTCTCGAGACCCGTGACTTCCAGAACCACGTTGCCCAGGCGCGGGCCGGGCGGGATCTGGATGTGGGCCTGGGTCTGGGCGGCGCGGGCGTTTTCCTGCGCGGCGACCATTTCCTCGTACGACGCCAGACGGGCCTTCGACTTGGACTGACGGGCCTTGGGCGAGCTGCGCACCCATTCCAGTTCGCGGGTGAGCGCGCGCTGGCGGGCTTCCGATTCCGACTGCTCCTGGACGACGCGCTTCTGCTTCTGCTCGAGCCAGCCCGAGTAGTTGCCCTCGTAGGGGATGCCCTTGCCGCGATCCAGTTCAAGGGTCCACTTGGTGACCTGATCCAGGAAGTAGCGATCGTGGGTGACCAGGATCACGCAGCCCGGGAACTCTTCCAGGTGGTGCTGCAGCCACGCCACCGACTCGGCGTCCAGGTGGTTGGTCGGTTCGTCGAGCAGCAGCATGTCGGGCTTGCTGAGCAGCAGGCGGGCCAGCGCGATACGGCGCTTTTCACCGCCCGACAGGCTTTCGATGTTGGCGTCGTTGGGCGGGCAGCGCAGGGCGTCGATCGCCATCTCGATCTTGGAATCGATGTCCCACAGATCCTTGGCGTCGATGATCTCCTGGAGCTTGGTCATCTCCTCCATCAGCTCGTCGGTGTATTCCTCACCGAGCTGGGCCGCCAATTCGTTATATTTGTCGAAGACCTTCTTGTCTTCGCAGTCGGCGATCACGTTGCCCCAGACGTCCAGGGTCGGATCCAGCTGCGGCTCCTGCGGGAGATAGCCGCGCTTGACGCCGTCGGCGGCCTTGGCCTCGCCCGAGAATTCCTTGTCCAGGCCGGCCATCACCTTCAGCAGGGTGGACTTACCCGAGCCGTTGACGCCGACGACGCCGATCTTGGCGTCGGAATAGAACGACAGCCAGATGTTCTCGAAGACCTTCTTGCCGCCGGGATAGGCCTTGGTCAGGCCCTGCATCTGGAAAATGTATTGCTGCGCCATGAGGGGCTTTTCGTCTCTCGGGTCGGGTTCGGGGATCGGCCGCTCAAATAGCGGCTGGGGCGGGTTTGCGCAATCTCGGCCCCTTCACAGGTTCGTCGCCGGACTGTCGGCGAGGCGACAAATAACCGTCGCAGCCACGTCGCCGATCCACGTTAGGCGAACAGCCCCAGACGCGCCCGGCGGCCTCCCCGCCCTCGGCGCACTAGGGGATAATCAAATGAAGTCCGCCCTCCTGCTCAGCGCCGCCCTCGGCGCCCTCCTGTTCGCCGCGCCCGTACTGGCCGCCGAAAACCCCGCGCCGGAACCCGCGCCCGACGCCGCCGCCGAAGTCGAGGCTGTCGTCGTCATCGGCCAGGGCCAGAGCCGCCAGGTCCAGGTCCTCAACGAGGAAAGCATCGCCACCCAGGCCGCCGGAACCAGCCCGCTGAAGGCCATCGACAAGCTGCCGGGCGTCTCGTTCCAGTCGGCCGACCCGTTCGGCGCCTACGAATGGTCGACCAGCCTGTCGATCCGCGGCTTCAACCAGAACCAGCTGGGCTTCACCCGCGACGGCGTGCCGCTGGGCGACATGAGCTACGGCAACCACAACGGCCTGCACATCAGCCGCGCCATCGCCAGCGAGAACATCGGCAAGGTCGAGCTGGCCCAGGGCGCGGGCTCGCTGGGCACCGCCTCGACCTCGAACCTCGGCGGCACGCTGCAGTTCTACTCGCGCGATCCGTCGGAAGTGATGGGCGGCCAGGTCAACCTGACCGGCGGCTCGCAGAACATGCACCGCGTGTTCGCCCGCTTCGAGACGGGCGCCCTGGAACAGCTGGGCGGCCTGCGCGCCTTCGTCTCGGTCGCCGACCAGAAGACCGACAAGTGGAAGGGCGGCAGCGAGCAGAAGCAGCGCCAGTACGACGCCAAGGCCGTCCTGCCGCTGGGCGAAGGCTCGCTGACCGGCTTCTACACCCGCTCGGAACGCCGCGAGCAGGACTACCAGGACATGTCGTTCGAGATGATCAAGCGTCTCGGCCGCGACTGGGACAACCTGATCCCCAACTGGAACCTGGCGATCGCGGCGGCCCGCGCCTACCAGACCGGCACGGCCCTGCCCGCCCCGTTCGCCACGGTCGACGACGCCTACTACGCCGGCGCCGGCGTGCGTGACGACGACCTCTACGGCGCGACCCTGGCCCTGCCCTTCGGCGACCGCGTCGACTTCAAGGCCACCGCCTACCAGCACAAGAACAAGGGCCAGGGCCTGTGGTACACGCCCTACCTCGCCAGCCCCGGCTTCGGCGCGGCCGGCTCTGACGCCGCCCCGCTGTCGATCCGCACCACCGAGTACGACATCGACCGCGGCGGCCTGACCGCCAGCCTCTCGGTCGACCTGGGCGCCCACAAGCTGAGCGGCGGCTTCTGGACCGAAACCAACCACTTCAACCAGGCCCGCCGCTTCTACGCCGAGACGATCTCGCGCCCGTCGCGCGATCCGCTCGACTTCCAGCAGAACCCCTTCGCCACCCAGTGGCAGTACCGGTTCAAGACGCAGACCCTGACCGGCTACATCGAGGACAGCTGGGCGATCACCGACGCCTTCAAGGTCAATTTCGGCTTCAAGGCCATGAAGGTCGAGAACAGCGTCGAGACCGTGGTCGGCAACCCGCTGGCCGGCACGATCAAGAGCGAGGAAACCTTCCTGCCGCAGGTCGGCGCGGTCTACGCCTTCGACGGCGGCCTGGAAGTCTTCGGCGGCTACACCGAGAACGTGGCGGCATACGTCTCGGCCGCCACCGCCGGTCCGTTCGCCTCGCAGAGCCAGACGGTCGTCGACTACGTCGCCAAGACCCTGGAGCCGGAAAGCTCCAAGACCTGGGAAGGCGGCGTCCGCTATCGCAACGGCCGCTTCCAGGGCGTCGCGGCGCTCTATGACGTGACCTTCGAGAACCGCCTGCTCAGCGCTTCGACCGCCTCGCCGATCCTGGGCCTGCCCGCCGTGCTGTCGAACGTCGGCTCGGTGAAGACCCAAGGCGTCGAACTGGCCGGCGAATTCCGCCTCACCGACGCCTGGTCGGTCTACGGCTCCTACACCTACAACAATTCCGAATACGAAGACGACGTCATGAACGGCGACGGCACCATCGCCGCCCGCACCGCCGGCAAGACGGTCGTCAACACGCCCAAGAACCTGTTCAAGGGCGAGGTGAAGTTCGAGCAGGGCGGCTTCTTCGCCCGCCTCGGCGTCAGCTACACCGGCGAGCGCTACTACACCTACGAGAACGTCGGCGGCGAAGTCGACGGCTACACCGTGGCCGACCTGACCTTCGGCTACCGCTTCGACGGCGAGGGCTGGAGCAAGGGCCTGGAGATCCAGGCCAACGTCACCAACCTGACCGACGAGGACTACATCTCGACGGTCGGCTCGGGCGGCTTCGTCAACCGCGACACCGCCGGCACGACCATGACCCTGCTGCCGGCCCCGCCGCGCCAGGGCTTCGTGACCATCAAGAAGGCGTTCTGATCAAGCCGCCTCCCTTCCCCCTCGATGGGGGAAGGGCCGGGGTTGGGGGTGACGCGGCGCTGGACAACAAGCGCTGCTTTGCCCTCTCCTGCCGCAAGACACCCCCATCCCAACCCTTCCCCCATCGAGGGGGAAGGGCTTTTTCGTGGAGGCTGCTCCGTGACCGATCTCTCCCGCCGCTCGGCGCTCGGCCTGTCGGCCGCCGCCCTGGCGCTCGCGCCCGCCGCCGCCCAGGCTGCGGTGGACGCGCCCCACCCGGCGCTCGACAAGCCGCTGACCCGCATCGCCTTCGGCTCCTGCGCCAAGCAGGACAAGGACCAGCCGATCTGGGAGGCGATCTTCGCGGCCAAGCCCGACCTCTTCATGTTCCTGGGCGACAACATCTACGCCGATACCCGTGATCCCAAGGTGATGGCCGCCAAGTACGCCATGCTGGCCGCCAAGCCGCACTTCAAACGGCTGCGCGACGAGATCCCCGTCGTGGCCATCTGGGACGACCACGACTTCGGCGAAAACGACGCCGGCGGCGACTATCCGATGAAGGCCGAGAGCCGCCGCCAGTTCTGCGACTTCTGGGGCGAGCCGGAAAACTCTCCGCGCCGCACGCGCGACGGCGTCTACGCGGCCTACGTCTTCGGTCCGGCGGGCCAGAGGGTGCAGATCATCCTGCCCGACCTGCGCTGGAACCGCACGCCGCTGGCCGAAAAGACCTTCAAGGGCGGCTACAAGGCCTGGGCCGTCGCCCGCGGCCTGCAGGGCAAGGAGACGCCCGGCCCCTACGACCGCATCGCCGACTACGACGCCACCATGATCGGCGAGCCGCAATGGACCTGGCTTGAGGCCCAGCTGGCCCAGCCGGCCGACCTGCGGATCTTCGGCTCGAGCCTGCAGGTGCTGGCCGACTTCGCTGGCTGGGAAAGCTGGATCAACTACGCCCGCGACCACCAGCGGCTGTTCGAGGCCATCCGCCGCCAACGCGCCGAGCGGCTGTTCTTCGTCAGCGGCGACACCCACTACGCCGAGGTCTCCAGGCTCGACCTCAACGTCCCCTACCCGATGTGGGACGTCACTTCGTCGGGCCTGACCGAAGTGTGGCCGGTCACCCCGCCCAACGCCCTGCGCGCTTCGGCGGTGCTGCGCGAGCGCAACTTCGGCCTGATCACCATCGACTGGTCGCCACCCGCCCCCAAGGTCACGGTCGAGATCCGCGACGAAAAAGGCCAGGTGAGGATCAGCCAGGCGATCGACACGGCGAGCCTGCGGATAGGATGACCCCCTCCCCGGGTCCGAGGATCGTCATTCGACGCGGAGGATGTCTAGTCCACGATGATCAGGACGTTCACCGACTCCGTGTCCGATCGGTCGCTGCACGCACCCAGGCCCGCGATTCTGACCAGCTTGCCCTGAGACTTGATGGTGAGCAGCGTCGCCAGTTGCGCCTGACCAGCCGAGGTGGTGGTGTTGATCGTCCAGCCATAGCCCGGCTGGTGACACGCCGGAGCCGCGCCGGTCCGCTCTCCGGTGTGCGAGAACACCACCACGCCGCTGCGCTCCACTTGAACGTCGGTGATGAGGCCGGCGGCGGCCTCCGTCGCCCCAGCCTGGGACGCGGCAAGGCAGGCCATCACACAGCCGGCGGAGAGGGAGAGAAAAGCCTTCAGCACCGCGAAACGCTCCTGATTGGAAAGTCGCGCAACCTATGCCAGAGCGGTAAGCAAAAGACGACCGAGCCTACTGCGGCCGCTGCATCAGCCGCTCGGCGCGGCGGCGCATGGCGGCGGCCAGTTGCAGCAGGGCCAGGGCCGAGGCCTCGTCGCGCTCGGCCGCGCGCATGGAATAGACCCTCGCCAGCACCAGCAGCGCCTCGGCACGGTCCAGCCCCTCGGCGCCGAACATCTCGGCGATGGAGTTGTCGAGCTCGGCCAGCTGATCGTCGGTCAGCAGGTTCAGGAGGTCGTCGTCGGTCAGGTCTTCGGGCGTGGTGCTCATACCGGCGCACCATAGCGGGAATCGTGGCGTCTAGGCGACCTCGACGGGACGGGCCTCGGCCAGCAGCGGGTTCAGGAGGCGCGCGAAGCTGTCGTACGAGAAGGCGCCGGCCTTGGCGTGGCGCACCACGCCCTTGCGGTCGATGACGAAATTGGTCGGCACGGCGTTGTCGATCTTGCCGTAGCCCTTGCCCGCCAGCCGCCGCCCGACCGGGAACGACAGCGCGCCCGAAAGGTCGCGCATGGCCTTTTCCGGCGGCGAGCTCTCGATGTTGACGGCGTAGATGCGCAGACCCTTGCCGGCCTTCTCGCGCATGAACTGGTCCAGGGCCAGCATCTCGGCCCGGCAAGGCGCGCACCACGACGCCCAGTAGTTGATGACCACGACGTCGCCGCGCATGTCGGCCAGGCGATGCACGCCGTTGTTGACCGTGGCGATCGAGAACTCCGGAGCGACGTCGCCGGCGACCGCGTGCTTGGGCTTGGCCAGCACAAGGCTCGGCGCCGCCAGCCCCGCGACCAGTCCGCCCGCCATCAGTTCCCGCCGCCGCATGCCGCTCGCCCCCGAATTTCAGCCCTCAAGCGCGTTATCGCCCAGGTTGCCGCCGGTCAAGCTTGCCAGCGGCCTTCCGCCGACGAACGAAGCGCCGTTCACACGGACAAGCAAAGCGCCTAGGCTCGCGCCATGGACCGTCACGCTTCACTCGCAGCCATGTCCTCCATCGGCCGCCGCGGCCTCTATCGCGAGGTCGAGCCGTTCTCCTTCGGCTGGCTGCCCACCGGAAGCGCCCACGAGATCTATTACGAGGAATGCGGCGCGCCGCGCGGCAAGCCGGCGGTGATCCTGCACGGCGGCCCCGGCGGGGCGATCAACCCGACCATGCGAAGGTTCTTCGACCCGTCGCGCTGGCGCATGACCCTGTTCGACCAGCGCGGCTGCGGCCGCTCGCGGCCCAACGCCAGCCTCGACGACAACACCACCTGGAGCCTGATCGCCGACATCGAGCGGCTGCGCGATCACTTGGGGATCGAGAAGTGGACCGTGTTCGGCGGCTCCTGGGGGTCAACCCTGGCCCTGGCCTACGCCATCAAGCACCCCGACCGCGTCGAGGGCCTGGTGCTGCGCGGCGTCTTCCTGCTGACCGACAAGGAGCTGGCCTGGTTCTACCAGGACGGCGCCTCGATGCTGTTCCCCGACGCCTGGGAGCGGTTCCTGGCCCCGATCCCGCCCGAGGAGCGCGGCGACCTGATGGCCGCCTATCACAAGCGTCTGGTCCATCCCGACCGCCGGGTCCAGGCCGAGGCCGCCAACGCCTGGAGCCAGTGGGAGGGCGACACCATCTCGCTGCGCGGCCCCGAGGCCCGACCGCCCAAGTTCAACGAGGAAGACTTCGCCATCGCCTTCGCGCGGATCGAGAGCCACTTCTTCGTCAATCGCGGCTTCTTTCCCGAGGACGGCTGGATCCTCAACAACATCGAGACGATCCGGCATATCCCGGCCTGGATCGTCCAGGGACGCTTCGACGTGGTCACGCCGCTGGCCAGCGCCTGGGCCCTGCACCGCGCCTGGCCCTCGGCCCATTTCGAGATCGTCTGGGACGCCGGCCACGCCTCGACCGAACCCGGCGTCATCGACGGCCTGATCCGCGCCACCGAGGCGGCGTACGGGCGGTAGACGCGCCCTCAACCGCCCGCGCGGTCCTCGTCCTTCGACAGGCTCAGGAAGAGGACCATTGAAAGCCTCGGATCTAGAAAAACCTCATCCTGAGCTTGTCGAAGGACGAGGTTTTCGCCCCAACGCGGGGTGTTGCCCGCCCCCCTAAGCCGCCTCTTCCATCAGCTCGCGCACGTCGATCGCCTTGCAGCCGGCCGCCGCGGCCGCCTGCAAGCCCTGGATGCTGTCCTCGAACACCAAGCAGTCGCCCGGCGCCACGCCAAGCCGGCGGGCGGCTTCCAGGAAGAGGTCCGGCGCGGGCTTGGCCGCCGCCACGTCCTCGACCGTGACGATGGTGTCGAACAGGACGTCCAGCCCCCGCGACTTCAGGCTCAGCCGCACGAAGTCCGACGGACCGCTGGAGGCCACCGCCATGGGCAGGCGGCCTTGGAACGCACGGGCGATGACGGTGACGGCCGTGATCTCGGCCAGGCTGTCGATCCCCTCGCTGTAGGTCGCCCACACCGCCTTCATCACCTGCGCCCGGTCCAGCGCCTGGCCGACCTCCTGCTCGAAGGCGTCCATCAGCATGTCGCCCGAGAAGCCGCCGCGCTCCAGGTACCAGGACGCTTCCATAGCATGGCCCGTGGACCGCAAGCCCGCCGGCCAGGCCAGGGCGTAGAGGCCCAGGCTGTCGACCAGGGTGCCGTCGCAGTCGAAGATCAGGGCCTTGGTGTCGGGGAAACGCTCTTTGATCACTGGAAGTCCCGGTTGCGGCCGCGCGAGGGGAGGAAGGCGGCGCTTCTGGCGACCCTATAGACGAGTCTTGCGGCGCCGTTGCGGCGCCCTGTCAGCCGCGCAGCTGATGCCCACGCCTGCGGATCGCCAGGCTCTCCCAGGCCCCGACCAGCACCAGCACGCCGGTGGTCAGCAGCGACAGCACCAGCGGCGAGACCAGCGGCGAGACCGGGATCAGCAGCAGCAGCGCCGCCATGCCCGCCCCGCGCGACGGCGACCAGATGCGGAACACCGCCCGCTTGAACAGCACCCCGCCCAGCAGGAACAGCAGCGGCCCGCCGATCAGGGCGGCCGAGATCTTCGGGTCGGCGTGGCCGACGGGATGGTGGATCACCCACTCGTCGCCGACGGCGGCCACGATGATCCCCGCCACCGGCAAGAGGTGGCTGTAGGTGTAGGCGATGCGCGCCACGCGGCCCGGATCGTCCGAATGGCTGATCGCCTCGCTGGCCGCCTCGGCGGTGAACGAGAAGTAGATCCACCACATGGCGATGCTGGCCACGAAGGCCGAGGCGAACGAGGCCGCCACCACGGGCGTCCAGGCCATGCCGGCCGCGGTGGCGCCCATGACCAGGATCGACTCGCCCAGGGCGATGATCGTGAACAGGGCGCAGCGCTCGGCCAGGTGCGCGCCCTCGACGGTCCAGTCGGCGGTCTTGCTGCGTCCCAGGCCCGGGGTCCAGAAGCCGGCGGCCGGCGAGGCGTACTCGATGGCGATCGCCGCCGCCCAGCAGGCCAGGCGCGCCCCGTCGTGCAGCAGGCCGCCGCTGATCCACAGCACGCCCGACACCACGAGCCAGGCGGTGATGCGCAGGAAGTTGAGCTTCAGTCCGCTGTCGTGGCGCACGCTCCAGGCGGTGAACAGGCTGCGCCCCACCTGGATGCCCACATAGGCCAGGGCGAACAGCAGCCCCCGTCCCTCGAAGGCCGTGGGGATCGACATGGTCATCACCATGCCGGCGGCCATCACCAGGAACAGCATGATCTGGACGGGCGGCCGCTCGGGATCCAGCCAGTTGGTGACCCAGGCGGTATAGATCCAGGCCCACCAGACCGCCATCAGCAGAAGGCCGGTCTCGATCACGCCCAGTAGGCTGGGGTGGCCGATCAGCCCGTGCGACAGCTGGGTGATCGCGAAGACGAACACCAGGTCGAAGAACAGCTCCACATAGGTCACCCGCGCGTGACCGCCCTCGCGCGTCCGCAGAAGGCCGCCGCCCCTGGTCTTGCTCATGATCGCTCGCGCCCTTCCGCCCGGAATTTGACCCCAGCCTAGAACGAATCTCCGGCTCGAACGCTATCTGCACATGAAGCCGCTCGACCTCTTGAAGACCCGGGCCGCCATCGTCGGCCTCCCCGTCGCCCTGACCCTCGGCGCGATCGCCGGCGTCGGCATGCAGATCGGCCCGCAGGAGCGCGAGCCCCAGCCCTACGCCGAAGTCCAGGGCAGCCAGTACGCCGACGCCGCCCCCATGGTCTGGCCCTCGGGCAAGGTCCCCGACTACGTCATCGGCCAGGATTTCCTGCGCCCGCCGGTCGACGAGACGCCGGTCGTTCTGACCTCGGCCGACATGGCCGATATGGGCCTGGTCGAGCCCGCCAGCTACGAGCCCGATCCGACCGACGCCGACATCGTATCGGCCTCGGGCGCCACCACCGTGGCGCTGGACGACCAGCCGGCCGTCCCCACCGAACCCGCCGACGCGCCGCCCCGGAGCTTCGCCTCGACCTCGGGCGACATCCTCGACAAGCGCCTGCCGGAGGAAGTGGTCGCGGGTCCGCCGGCCCAGCCCCCCGTCCCCACCGAATTGGCGCTGCGATACTAGCAATCCTCCCCCTCTGGGGGAGGTGGCTCGGAGGGCCGGAGGGGGGCCGTTATCAGCTTCCGCGGCATCGGCCGATTTCCTCAAAACTCCCCCCCCCATCGCTGACGCGATCGCCTTCCCCACAGGGGGAGGTTCCCTGGATTGCGGCCTCCCCCTTGCAGCCTCCCGCGCATGCGACCGGTAACTGTGCCGTTTCGCGCCACACGGGAACGCGCATGGACGCCGCGACGCCAGACAGGAACGAGGAGGACGGCGGACTCTTGCGCACGCTCGAGGCCTGGGCCTGCGGCTTCGTGCTGTTCATGCTGTCCAACGCCCTGATCGGGCCGTTTCTCGATCCGGAACAGGCCGGCGGCGAGGACATGCCAATCCTTCGCCTGATGTGGCTGCCGGTCTATGCGCTGATCCTGGCCCTGGTGCTGTGGCGCGCCCCTCGCCTCATGAAGTTCTGGCTGCCGGCCAGCCTTCTGAGCCTGCTGGTATTCTGGGTGTTCGCCTCGGCCTCGTGGTCGTTCGATCCGGGCACGACCAACCGCCGGGCCCTGGCGGCGGCCTTCACCACCCTGTTCGGCTTCTATTTCGCCGCCAGCTTCGACGGCCGCCGCATGGCCGAGATCCTGGCGACCACCTTCCTGGTGCTCGGGGCCGGCGGCCTGCTGGCCGCGATCGCCTATCCGAAGATGGGCGTGCAGCACGACATCAACGCCGGCGACTGGCGCGGCCTGTGGTTCGAGAAGAACCAGATGGGCGCGATGATGGTCTACGGCGCCCTGGGGGCCATGGCCGCCATCCTGGCCGGCTCGCGCCATCGCAAGCTGTTCATCGGCGCCATCGTGCTGTGCGCCTTCATGATCGTGATGAGCAAGTCCAAGACCTCGCTGATGGTGCTGCTGATCGGCCTCGTGGGCTCTGGCCTGCTGGGGATGATGCGGCGCGGACCGGCGACCGCGATCACCATGGTCTGGCTGGGCGTGACCGTCATCGGCGGCGTTGCCATCGTCATGTGGCTGGCCCCCGAACTGCTGTTCAAGGCGCTCGGCAAGGACCCTACCCTCACCGGCCGCACCGAGATCTGGGACGCCCTGATGCGCCAGTCGGCCAAGGCCCCGCTGACCGGCTACGGCTATGCGGTGTTCTGGCGCGACGACTCCGTGCCGGCCCTGTTCATCCGCAAGGAGACCGGCTGGAACGTGCCCACCGCCCACAACGGCTGGCTGGACGTGCTGGCCCAGCTGGGCTGGATCGGCGTCGGGCTTTCGGCCCTGGTGCTGGGCCTGCCGCTGCTGGTCGCCCTGTTCCGCTTCGACAGGGTGCGCGACGGCTACTGGGCCACGCTGTTCCTGGTCATCTTCCTGATCACCACCTTCTCGGAAAGCTTCATCCTGGAGCGTAACGGCATCGCCTGGGCCCTGGCCTGCGCGGCCGCCACGCGCCTCTTGGGACCCGCCCTCGGCGCTGCTCGAAACACACTGCCGGCCCGCGAACGGCGCCCGCGCGAAGAGCCGCCGCTGACCTGGCGACTGGCGCCGCCCGACCCCGCGCCGGAAATTTGGAGCCCCGCCCCCGCTTTCGGACGTCGGACGGTCTCGCCTTTGGCCGCGCGTGCGACTATTGGAGCGGCATGACCGACTACACCCACCAGCAGATCGTCGCCCGCGGCGCGCGCGCCGACGCCGAAGCCGCCGCCGACGCCATCGACAACATGCCCGGCCTGGAAGGCGCCACCTACTCGATCCTGGAAGAGGACGAGGACAAGGGCATCTGGCGCATCGACGCCTTCCCGACCACCGAGGACGAGGACGCGGCCCTGCTAGAACTGCTGGGCGGCTATCCGCTGAAGGTCGAGCGCGAGGCCCTGGCCGACGCCGACTGGCTGGCCATGGCGCTGTCGGGCCTGCCGCCGGTGCGCGCCGGGCGCTTCTTCGTCTACGGCATGCACGACCGCGGCCGCCTGCCGGCCAGCACGGTCAACCTGCGCATCGAGGCGGGCGCCGCCTTCGGCACCGGTCACCACGGCACGACCGTCGGCTGCCTGCAGGCCTATGACCGCCTGATCAAGGCCAAGAAGTTCAACAAGGTGCTCGACGTCGGCGCCGGCACGGGCCTGCTGGCCATCGCCGCCGCCCGCACGGGCAGCAAGCTGGCCGTCGGCACCGACATCGACAAGCCCAGCGTGCGGATCTCCAAGGAGAACGCCAAGGTCAACATGGCCAACGCCCGCTTCGTCCACGCCTCGGGCCTGTCCAACAAGCTGGTGGCGCAGAACGCCCCCTACGACCTGGTCTTCGCCAACATCCTGGCCCGCCCGCTGATCAGCCTGGCCCAGGACATCAAGCGCGCGCTCGTTCCCGGCGGCACGGTCATCCTGTCGGGCCTGCTGCGCACCCAGGAGCGGATGGTCAAGGCCGCCTACCTGTCGCGCGGCTTCAAGGTGGTCAGCCGCATCCACCGCGACGCCTGGGCGACCCTGGTCCTGCAACGCCCGTAGAACCTCCGGCGCCGCCCCTCGAACGCGAGGGGCGGAACGCCTGCGCTTGGCTCCACGTTTTCCCGGACAACATCGTTCGAGGAAACGACCATGACCTACACCGATCCTTCGCTTCACCCCGAGGCCCCGCGACAGCCCGAGCGCGTGGTCGAGATCCGCCGCGAGTCGAGCCCTCTGGGCTGGCTGGTCGCCGGCGTCGTGGCCATCGTGGCGGTGATCGCCGTGGCCTTCATGTTGACCGCGCGACCGATGGACGCCAGCTCCGACCAGCTCGCCCAGGCCCAGGAACAGGGTCGCGCCGCCGGCCTGGTCGAGGGCGCTCAAGTGGGGCTGCAAACCGGCGCCGACCAGGCCCGCCAGGCCGCCGAAGCCTCGGCCCGCGAAGCCGCCTCCGCCGCCGAGAGCGTGCGTCGCCAGACCGAGCTCCAGGCCCAGACCGCCGCCGACGCCGCCCATGACGCCGCCGCCACGGCCCCGGCCGCGACCGACGGCACGGCCCCGTCGCCTCAGGCCGATCAGCCGCGATAACTCCCTTTCAACTCGGGCGCATGCGGCATACATCGGTCGTCATGCGCCAGACCTTCGATGAATCCACCGATCCGGGCTTTGGCCCGCGCCACGTTCCGCTGATCCGCGAGGCCATGGCCCGCCAGGGCCTGGACGGGTTCCTCGTGCCGCACGAGGACGAGCACCAGAACGAGTACCTGCCCGCCGCGAACGACCGCCTGGCCTGGGCCAGCGGCTTCACCGGCTCGGCCGGGGCCGGCGTCATCATGAGCGACCGCGCCGCCGTCTTCGTCGACGGCCGTTACACCCTTCAGGTCCGCGAGCAGGTCGACCAGGGCGTGTTCGAGATCCGCGACCTCGTCGAGGGCGGCGTGCCGGCCTATCTGGAGACCGCCCACAAGGGCGCGGTGATCGGCTACGACGCCCGCCTGCACAGCCCGGCCGCGCTCGACGTGCTCAAAGCCGCCGCCGCCCGCGCCGGCGCGACGCTCAAGCCCGTCGCCGCCAACCCGCTGGACGAGGCCTGGGGCGCTCAGCGCCCCGACCAGCCGCAGGCCCCTGTCGTGCCGCATCCGGTGCAGTATGCCGGCGAGGAAAGCTCGGCCAAGCGCGCCCGCGTCGGTTCGGGCCTCGCCTCGACCTTGGGCGCCGACGCCGCCGTCATCACCGCCCCGTCCTCGATCGCCTGGCTGTTCAACATCCGCGGCGGCGACGTCATCCGCACGCCCCTGCCACTGGCCCAGGCCGTGCTGCGCGCCGACGGCAGCGCCCGCCTGTTCCTCGACCCGGCCAAGGTCACCGAGGATCTGCCGGCCTGGCTCGGCAACGAGGTCTCGCTGGAAGCCCCCGAGGCCCTCGAAGGCGCCCTGGCCGAGCTGGCGGGCAAGTCGGTGCTGGTCGACCCGGCCCAGTCCTCGGCCTGGTACTTCGACACCCTGGTCGCCGCCGGCGCCAAGGTCGTGCGCGGCATGGACCCCTGCACCATGCCCCGCGCCTGCAAGAACGACGTCGAGCTGGACGGCACGCGTGAAGCCCACCGCCGCGACGGCGCGGCCCTGACCCGCTTCCTGCACTGGCTGGCCACCGAGGGCCAGGTGAGCCCGCCGGACGAGAAGGAAGCTGTCGCCAAGCTGGAAAGCTTCCGCGAGGCCACCGGCGTGCTGAAGGACCTCAGCTTCGACACCATCGGCGCGGCCAACGGCCACGGCGCCCTGCCCCACTACCGCCCGACCGAGCGCTCCAACGAGCGCGCGGCCCTGGGCTCGCTGCTGCTGGTCGACAGCGGCGGCCAGTACCTGAATGGCACCACCGACGTCACCCGCACCGTGGCCATCGGCGAGCCTTCGGCCGAGATGGTCACGCGCAACACGCTGGTCCTGAAGGGCCACCTGGCCATCGCCCGCCTGCGCTTCCCGGCCGGCACCACCGGCTCGGCGATCGACGCCCTGGCGCGCATGGCGCTTTGGGCCCACGGGCTGGATTACGACCACGGCACCGGCCACGGCGTCGGCGTCTATCTGGGCGTCCACGAAGGCCCGCAGCGGATCAGCAAGGCGCCCAACACGGTTCCCCTGCTGCCCGGCATGATCGTCTCCAACGAGCCCGGCTACTACAAGGACGGCGAGTACGGCATCCGCATCGAGAACCTGGAAGTGGTCATGCCGGCGGAAGCCGTCGGCGGCGGCGACCGCCCGATGCACCGCTTCGAGGCCCTGACCCTGGCCCCCATCGACCGCCGCCTGGTCGACAAGGCCCTGCTGACGGCCGAGGAAGTCGCCCAGTTCGACGCCTACCACGCCCGCGTGCTGAAAGAGATCGGCCCGCGCGTCGAGCCGGAGGTTAGGGCGTGGCTGGAAGAGGTGTGTAAGCCATTGTGATCCCTCTCCCCTTGCGGGAGAGGGTGGTCCCCGCGAAAGCGGGGATCGGGTGAGGGGTCGCACGAACAGAAACGCCGCGAAAGCCGATCAGCTTTCGCGGCGTCTTGCGTCTGAGAGACCCCTCATCCGTCAGCTTCGCTGACACCTTCTCCCGCAAGGGGAGAAGGAAGAGCGGTTCCTACTTCACCCGCGTCCAGGTCTGGGTCTTGCACAGCGGCGCGACCACGCAGCCCTTCAGCTTCAGGGTGTCGGCGTTGGTCATGGTGATGGTGCCCGAATAGGTCTTGCCGTCGTCGGCCTTGTAGACCTTGCCGCCGGTCCATTCGGTCGGACCGCCGCTGAAGCCCCACAGTAGCTGCAGGCCCTTCAGCGGGCGCGTGCGCAGCGACGGGTCCTTGTTCTTCTCGTCCTTGAGGGCGGGGTTCTTCTTGATGTTGTCCGAGGTCAGCAGCTTGCCGCACAGGCTGTTGCCGCAGCGGCTGATCTCGACCTGGCCGCCGTTGGTCTCGGTCTGCCACAGACCCGAGATGTCGGCGGCCATGGCCGGCGCGACGAAGGCGGCGCTGGCGACGGCGGCGAGGATGGCGGTCCTGAGCATTGGTAGTTCGACTCCCTTGGCAGCCTGCCCGCTTCGGAACCGAAGCGGATGAGCAGGCTCGCTGCTTTTGCGCATTGCGTTTTGAACGCGCGTTTCATCCCTCGTCGCTTATCTCGCCGCGATCGGCAAGGCGATTTCAGGGCGCCGTTCAGCGCAGGGTCGTAACCATCGCTTGCGCCGCCTGGTTCCGCTCGCGCTTGCGCCCCCAGCCGGCTGTCGCCTTCTCCAGGCGCGGCTTGATCCAGTCCTGCAGCGGCGCGTCGACCAGGCGCTCGAACAGCCAGGCGAACACCAGGGCGGCCGGGAAGGCCATGGCCCAGATCGCCCAGTGGGCGGCCTCGGGCAGCGCGACCTTCTGGTCCAGCAGGCGCTGCATGGCGAACCACACCGCGCCGACGAACTGGTTGGTCAGGTAGAGCGAGAACGACAGGCGCCCGCCGGTCTTGGCCCAGCCCCAGCCGTTCTGGGCCGAGCCGCTGGCGGCGAAGATCAGCAGGCCCAGCAAGGCCAGGCTCGGATAGGCGTATTCGCCGACGATGTTCAGCACCACGAACCCGACCACCGCGAACACGGCCAGGGCGTCGGCCAGCTTCGGGCCGATGACGACCTCGCGGGCCAGGCGGGCGATCAACACGCCCATCAGGAACAGCGGAATGGCGCGGTAGAGGCCGTTCTTCAGGTGCAGATGGAACGACGGCAGGCCGAACACCTGGCGCGAGAAGACGTCCACCGCCACGAACACGGCTGCGCCGACCAGCAGCGCCATCCACGGCGAGCCGATCTTACCGAACAGCCGCCACAGGGTCGGGAACAGGGCGTAGCAGACCAAGAGGGCCGACAGCGTCCAGGTCGGCATGTTCCAGCCCGACGGCCCCTGGAACCCCCAGGTCTGGATGAGGAACACCTGCTGGGGCAGCTGGTCCCACTGGTACCATTGCGGATTGCGCGGCTGCATGCCCAGCGCCGTGGTGCCCAGCACCAGGGCCACGAAGGCGGCGATCATGACGAGGTGCGCGGGCCACACCCGGCCGATGCGCTTGACCAGGAAGGCGCCGTCATGGATCCGGCCTTCAGACACCCGCGAGCCATAGGCCCGGCCCAGCACATAGCCCGACAGCAGCAGGAAGAAGTCGGTGGCCAGATAGCCGCGCCCGAACGCCGGGTGGATCGCAAACAGCGAGACCGGCGCCTGCTCGGCATAGTGATAGACCACGATGAAGAAGGCCGCGAAGAACCGCAGCGCGTCCAGCGGCCCGCCGCGGGACAGCGGACGCGCGACCTTGGCCGTGTTTGCACCAGTATCGGACATGGCGGACTCCTTCAGGAAGGAAGGAGCAAGAGCCGGGCCAGGGTCAAGATCCTCCCCCTGTGGGGGAGGTGGCCCGAAGGGCCGGAGGGGGGCCGTTTTCAGCTTTCGAGGCGGGGGCCAGCTTCGCAACCACTCCCCCCACCGATCGCTTCGCGATCACCTTCAATCCCCCCGGTCGCCCTTCATCAGCCGCGCCTTGTCGCGCGCCCAGTCTCGAGCGGCCTCGGTCTCGCGCTTGTCGTGGTTCTTCTTGCCCTTGGCCAGGCCGATCTCCAGCTTGGCCAGGCCCTTCTCGTTCCAATAGAGCTTGAGCGGGATCAGCGTGCGGCCGTCGCGCTGCACCGCGCCGATCAGCTTCTCGATCTGCTTGCGATGCAGCAGCAGCTTCCGGTGACGGCGCGGCTCGTGGTTGAAGCGGTTGGCGTGGCCGTAAGGGGGAATGTCGGCGTTGATCAGCTTGATCTCCCGCCCTTCGACCGATGCGTAGGACTCGGCGATGTTGGCCCGGCCGACGCGCAACGACTTCACCTCGGTGCCGGTCAGCATGATGCCGGCCTCGAAGGTCTCTTCGATGAAGTAGTCGTACCGGGCGCGCCGGTTTTCCGCGATCGGCTTGGTCATCAGACCAGACCCGCCTCGCGCATGGCCTCGACGATCGCCGGACGCACGGCCTCGCTGCACGGCGTGATCGGCAGGCGCACGTCCTCGGTCGACAGGCCCAGCTGCGCCAGGGCGAACTTGGTCGGGCCCGGCGAGCTGTCGAGGAACAGGGCCTTGTGCAGCTTGATCAGGCGATCCTGCCAATAGCGGGCCGTCTCCCAGTCGTTGCTGACGCAGGCGTTCATGAAGGTGGCGCAGGCGTCCGGCGCGACGTTCGAGGTGACCGAGATCACCCCGTGGCCGCCGTGGGCCATGTAGCCCAGGGCCGTCGGATCGTCGCCCGACAGCATGACCCAGTCGGGCCCGCAGGTGATGCGCTGCATGCTGATGCGCGTCAGGTCGCCGGTGGCGTCCTTGATGCCGACGATGTTGGGCAGCTTCGACAGGCGCACCAACGTTTCGTTGGAGATGTCGACGCCGCTGCGGCCCGGCACGTTGTAGACGAACACCGGCAGCTCTACGGCGTCGTTGATCGCCTTGTAGTGCTGGTACATGCCCTCCTGGCTGGGGCGGTTGTAGTACGGCGTGACCACCAGGGCCGCGTCGGCGCCGACGGTCTTGGCGTGGCGCGCCAGGTCGATGGCCTCGTCGGTCGAGTTCGACCCCGCGCCGGCGATCACCGGCACGCGGCCGCGGGCGGTCTTCACGCACAGCTCGACGACGCGCTTGTGCTCGTCATGCGACAGGGTCGAGGTCTCGCCCGTCGTGCCGACCGGCACCAGGCCGTGCACGCCGCCGGCGATCTGGCGCTCGACCAGGGCGACGAACCCTTTCTCGTCGACCTCGCCGTTCAGGAACGGGGTGACCAGGGCCGGGATGACGCCCTTGAAAGGGGAATGGACCATGACTTGCAATTTGCCGTGAGCAGACGCCGCGAGAGTTGCGGCTGAAACGTGGGGGCGGACAATATGTCTCCGCCCCCCTCGACCGCAACTGGTCGTTCCGACCTTTTCGTCGCTCTGCGGCGTTGAAAGGCGGGTCGATCAACCGGCGAACCGGGCTATAGGGCTCATGCGGCCCAAAATCGGCCGCCAGACGCCCTCATCAAGGGCATGGACCACCGCCTCGGCACTGAAGGAGACCGCGTTTTGGCTTTTGGGATTCGTCGGCTTCTTCTCGGTTGCGTCAGCCTGACCCTGGTCGCGAGCGTCGCCGACGCCCAGACAGAGCAGCTGAACGAAGAAGGCCTGCCGAGCGCGCCCCAGCCCTATACCGGTTCGGCCCGCCCCGGCCTCGTCAGCACCCCGCCCACCGCCTACGCCGGCACGCTGTCGGACACCGACGCAGCCAACCTGCGTGCGGCCGTGATGGGCCAGCGCTCGGCCTCGACCGTGCGCGCGGCGATGATGGGCATCTCCGATCCCCTGGCCCGCAAGATCGCCCTGTGGGCCCTGGCCGACGTCGGCGCCGAGAGCATGAGCTTCTTCGAGCTGGACCAGGCCCGCCGCGACCTCAACGGCTGGCCGCGCAGCTCGCGCCGCGACCTGCCCGCCGAGAAGGCCCTGTCGACCTCCGGCCTCACCCCGGCCCAGACCATCGCCTGGTTCGGCGGCTCCGAACCGCAGACCGCCGAAGGCGCCATGGCCCTGGCCGGCGCCTACCAGGCCAGCGGCCGAGGCCAGGACGCCACGAACCTGATCCGCCGCTTCTGGCGCGGCAAGACCTTCGAGGCCGACGCCCAGCGCGCCATGCAGGCCCGCTTCGGCGCGATGCTCACCGCCGACGACTACGCCCAGCGCGCCGACATGCTGCTGTACGGCCCGCAAGGCCCTGCCGCGCGCGACATGGTCGCCATGCTGCCCTACGACCAGCAGGCGACCGCCCAGGCCCGCATCGCCCTGCGCTCCAACGCCGGCAACGCCAACGACCTGGTGGCCGCCCTCACGCCGACCCAGCAGGTCTCGCCGGGCGTCGCCTTCGAGCGCGCGGCCTATCTGCGCCGCAAGGGCATGGACGTGATGGCGCTCGACCTCGTGCGCTACTTCCCCGCCGCCCCGCCGTCCGACGACACCGCCGGCCCCATCTGGCGCGAGCGCAAGCAACTGGTCATGTCGGCCATCAAGAACGGCGACAGCCGCGGCGCCTACGCCGCCGCCAACGCCGGCCTGCCGGGCGGCGCCGATGCGGCCGAGGCCGAGTTCTTCGCCGGCTGGATCGCCCTGTCGCGCCTGAAGGACGCCAACGCCGCGGCCGCCCACTTCAGCCGCATCAACGAGATCGGCGCCTCGCCGATCACCCGCGGCCGCGCCCTCTACTGGCAGGGCCGCGCGGCCGAGGCGCAGGGCGACGTCATCGCCGCCCAGGCCTTCTACGCCGAGGGCGCGCGCCACATCACCACCTTCTACGGCCAGCTGGCCGCCGAAAAGGCCGGGATCAAGGAGATCCGCCTCGACAAGGATCCGGTGATCACGCAGGCCGACCGCGCCCGCTTCGAGAGCCGCGAGCTGATCCGCGCCGCCAAGCTGCTGCGCGACGTCGGCGCCAACGACGCCTTCCGCGCCCTGGTTCTCTATATTGACGACCAGCTGCCGACCGCCCAGGAGCAGGCCCTGCTGGTCGACTTCGCGCGCAACACCGGCGACCAGGACCTGGCCATGCGCGCGGTCCGCACCGCCGCCCAGCGCGGCTTCATCCTGCCCGAGCGCGGCTATCCGCTGCTCGATCACCACTTCACGCCCATTCCGGGCGCGGCCGAGACCGCCTTCGTCTATTCGATCTCGCGCCAGGAGAGCAATTTCGACCCCCGCGCCCGCTCGGGCGTCGGCGCGCGCGGCATGATGCAGCTGATGCCGCCCACCGCCGCCGGCGTCGCCCGCAAGCTGGGCGAGAGCCACAGCGTCGATCGCCTGTTCGAGCCCGACTACAACATGCGCCTGGGCTCGGTGTACCTGGGCGACATGATCAACCGCTTCAGCGGCTCCTACATCATGGCCGCGGCCGCCTATAACGCCGGCCCCGGCCGTCCGCCGCAGTGGACCGCCCTGTGCGGCGATCCGCGCGGCGCATCGACCGACCCGCTCGACTTCATCGAGTGCATTCCGTTCAGCGAGACCCGCAACTACGTGATGCGCACCCTGGAGACGACCATGGTCTACCGCGCCCGCCTCAACGGCGGCGTCGCCCCCCTCACCCTCTCGGCCGACCTCAAGCGCGGCGGCTACAGCTATGCGCCAGCCTCGGGGACCATGGCGCCGATCGGCGGGCGGTAGGAAACGGAAAAATCAATTAAAGGTTGATTTCAAGCCAGCCTGTCGCGCGTACTGAGTCTTATGGCTCTGCTTTACCAGCCGCGGCCCGGCGAGGTCGTGATGTGCGACTTCCAGGGGTATGTCGCGCCGGAAATGATCAAGCGGCGACCTGTCGTCGTCCTGGCCCGTAATCGGCGTAACCGCCAACTCGTGACGGTGGTGCCGCTCTCCACGACGGCGCCTGATCCGCAGGAGGCTTATCACCATCAGTTGGCTCAAAGCCCCCTACCGAACCCGCACGGGATAACCTGCTGGGCAAAATGCGACATGGTGGCCACGGTCTCCCTTGCCCGCCTCGACCGGTGCAAGGCAGGACGCGGCAGGTATGTCGTACCGACGCTGCCAGCGCCGGATCTGACAGCGATCCGCGCTGGAGTTGCAATCGCTCTCGGCGTGCCCTAAATTTGGAAGGTTCCCGTAAGGGACTTGTGAGCCTGCCCCTCAAAAGGCAGCCGGTGCGGCGACAGACGATGACAAGTCTCGCCGCTTCCGCGAACGGGGCCGGGAAACCGGCCCTTTGTCATTTCCGGCTCCCCTCAGATCCCCTTCTTCTTGGCATAGGTCTCGAACAGCGTCGGCCAGGCCGCGACCGGCTTGCCGGCGATCGAGCGCAGGCCGAAGCCGTGGCCGCCTTCCTCGAAGACGTGCAGTTCGGCCGGGATCGCCTTGGCCTTCAGGGCGGCGAACATCATCAGGCTGTTCTCGACCGGCACGGCCTTGTCGTCGGCGGCATGGACCAGGAACACCGGCGGCGTGCGCCCGCCGACGCCCGTCTCGGCCGAATAGGCCTGTACGGCCTCGAACGAGGGAGACGCGCCCAGCAGTTGCTTGCGCGAGCCGGCGTGGGTGGTCCCGGCCACCATGGTGATCACCGGATAGATCAGGGCCGACAGGTCCGGGCGCGCCGACAGATCATCGGCGGCGTCGACGCGATCATAGACCTGGGCCTCGAAGCGGGTGGTCAGGCTGGCCGCCAGGTGACCCCCGGCCGAGAAGCCCATGACGGCGATGCGCTGCTGATCGAACTTCATGCCCGGCGCCCACGAGCGCACCAGGCGCATGGCCCGCTGGGCGTCCTGCAGCGGCGCGTCGGGGCCCGCGCCCCAGCCGTCGCCCGGAAGGCGATAGAGCAGGACAAAGCAGGTGTAGCCGCGATCGGCCAGCCACTGGGCGGTCTCGAAGCCCTCCTTGTCCATGACGACGCGCTCATAGCCGCCGCCGGGGATCAGGATCACCGCCGCGCCATTGGGCTTGCGCGGACGGAACAGGCTGAGCGTCGGCTTTCGGGTGTGGGTCACGGCCCGGTCGCGCGGGCCCTTGCCGTCGCTGCGCTCGATCACAGTCTCCTGGGCCGTCACGCCCGCCGAGCCCGGCGGGTCATTGGGCCACAGCGGCCGCACTTCGCTCGGCTCGGGCACGGCCGGCTTGCGCGCGGCGCTGGCCATGCTCGCGGTCGACAGGGCGGTGATCCCTGCCAGCAGGGCGAAGGCGCTCCGGCGGTTCAGTTGCGGCATGACGTTTCTCCCGAACTCTACTGCAAGCGTGATAGCCGAAAGTGTCAGCGGTTTCGGCGGCCATCACGCGCCAACTTAAGTTTGGCGCGGACCTTAGAGCGCCAGGTAACCGGTGGACAAGATCAGCGACCGCCGAACCTCAGGTGATGCAGCACGATCCCGCTGGTGGTCGCCACGTTCAGCGAGTCGAAGCCATTGGCCATCGGAATGCCGATCCCCTGCGCCCGCGCGATGACGTCGGTCGACAGCCCCGGCCCCTCCGCCCCCAGCAATGCGGCCGCCCGAGCCGGCGGTTCCAACTCGGCGAGGGTGCGGCCCGCCGACGGCGTCAGGGCCAGCGGCGTGAAGCCCGCGTCGCTCAGCAGGTCGACCGCGTCCTCGTCCCTGGCGATGTAGCCTGTCGGTACGCTCAGCGTCGCGCCCACCGAGACGCGGATGGCCTTGCGGTAGAAAGGATCGCAGCAGTCGGCGTCCAGTAGCACCGCGTCCGCCCCGAAGGCGGCGGCGTTGCGGAAGATGCCGCCGAGATTGTCGTGATTGGCGATGCCGAACAGGGCCAGCACCACCGCCTGCTCGGGCAGTCCCGCCAACAGTTCGGCAGCCGGGATCGCCCGTGGCTTGCGACCCACCGCCAGCACCCCGCGATGCAGGTGGAAGCCGGCCACGACGTCCAGCACCGCCTGCTCGACCAGGTAGACCGGGGTCGTCTCGGGCAGGCCGTCGAACACCGCCGACAGCTTGTCGCGACGCTTGGGATCGATCAGCAGCGATTCCACGCGCTGGGGCGCGTCGCGCACGAAGGCCCGCAGCACCGTCTCGCCCTCGGCGATGAAGCGCCCTTCCCGGCCCACGAGATCGCGCTCCTTGATGTCGCGATAGGCGGCCACGCGCGGGTCGGCGGGATCGGTGATGGTGACGAACTGCGGCAAGGCTGTTTCCAGGATGAACGTTCGGCGGCCTCGCCAACATCAAACGCTCAAATTTATCGTCATCCCGGCCGCAGCGCAGCGGAGAGCCGGGACCCAGGACCACCCGCACTGCGCCGGCCCCTGGGTCCCGGATAACGGCTTTGCCGTTTCCGGGATGACGATCCGAAGAGCGATATCAATTGAGTCTGAGAACTACCGCACGCCCCGTATCGGAAGGATCGCCAGACCGCCAGCCATGGCCAGCCCCGCCGCCACCAGGAACAGCGAATGATAGTCCGTGCGGCTGGGTCCCAGGAACCACACCGCCAGCACCGGGGCCAGGGCCTGCGGCAGCGTGTTGGCCAGGTTGATGACCCCCAGGTCCTTGCCCGCGTCGTCCTGCGAGGGGAGCACCTGGCTGACCAGGGCGATGTCGACGGCGTAGTAGCAGCCCGCCCCGCAGCCGAAGACCACGAAGCCGACCAGCACCACCGTCCAGCCCGGCGTCAGCGAGAAGGTCACCATGGCCGCAGCCAGGATCATCGCCGCGCCCGCCGCGAACAGCTTTCGCCGCCCCAGCCGGTCGCTCAGCATGCCAAACAGCATCGCGCAGGCCACATTGGCCACGGTCGCCACGGTGGTCAGCAGGGCCAGGCCCTGCTCGGCCCGCTGGCCGGGGAACAGCGCCGGGTAGTTCAGCGCGTCCTGCAGGTAATAGAGCATGTAGCACTGGGTCAGGGTGATCGCGACCAGCACCATGAACCGGCTGACCCAGGCCAGGGCGAAGTCGGGATGCTTGCGCGGGTCGACCCAGAGGCCTTTCAGGAACCCGACCAGGCTGAAGCGCTCGGTCGCATCGGCGGTGATCGGCGGGTCCTTCAGCCGCAGGGCGAAGGGGGCGATGGCCAGCACCAGAACCACGCTGATGGCGGCATAGCGCGAGGCTTCCGAGGCCAGCAGCCCCCCGACCAGAACCGCGCCCGCCACCGCGCCGATCGGATGGCCGAGACTGAGGAAGGCCGCCACCCGCCCCTTCTGGGCGTCGGGCACGCGGTCGGGCAACAGGGCCAGCAGGGCGGCGAACAACATGTTGAAGGCCAGCTGGAAGACGATGACGCCGAGGATCAGCTCCAGCCGGCTGTCGGCCAGCATGATCGCGCCATAGGCCAGCACGGTGCCCACCAGGCCGATCAGCAGCCAGGGCCGCCGGCGGCCGAAGCGCGACGTCGTCCGATCGCTGATCGCCCCGGCCAGCAGGTTGGCGATGCTGGCGATCAGCGCGCCCCAGAACGCCGTCTGGCTGAGAACCAGGGCCTTCTGGGCGGGATCCAGCGCGGCGGCCTTCAGCGGCAGCAGCACCTGTATCAGCGGCATGAAGCTGATGAACGCGCCCATCTGGGCGAAGGTGAAGGCGGCGATGAAACTCGGCCGAACCGGTTCGACCGGCCGGCTGGCGCCGCTCCGCGACATGGCTGCTCCCTGTAACCGACGCGGTCATTTAAAGCCGCCGCGTTCGCCTGCCCGGCGACCTTCGCCGCGACGCCAGCGCCCGGCAAGGGGCCTTCAGGCCTGTCCCCGAGTTTTTTCGTCGCTGGCGGGGTCGCCCTAGGCACGACAAATGCTCTAGGCTCGGACAAAGGGTTGAGTCCGCTAGCGGGGGAAACGGCAGACCGATGGCCTCGGTGACCATCTACGACGTGGCGGCGCGCGCCGAGGTTTCGATCAAGACCGTCTCGCGGGTCATGAACAACGAGCCCAACGTGCGGCCGATGATGCGCGAGCGCGTGCTCGAGGCCGCCCAGGCGCTCGGCTACAGCCCCAACCTGTCGGCCCGCAGCCTGGCCGGCTCCAAGAGCTTCGTCATCGCCGTGTTCGTCGACGCGGCCCTGACCATCGACCACTGGCGCAGCGAGCGCGGCGCCGACTACCTGTCGCGCATCCAGCTGGGCGCCACGCTGCAATGCCGCGACGCCGGCTACCACCTGCTGGTCGAGCTGATCGACCACGAGGCCCCGCAGATCCGCCAGGAGGTCGGCGCCCTGCTCGCGGCCCTCAAGCCCGACGGCGTGATCCTGACCCCGCCCAGCTCCGACAACGAGATCGTGCTGGAACTCCTGAACAAGGCCGGCACGCCCTATGTGCGCCTGGGCCCGGAAGAGGCCGACGGCCCCGGCCCGCGCGTCCACATGGACAATTTCGCCGCCGCCCGCGACGTCACCGAGCACCTGGCCGGCCTTGGCCACAAGCGCATCGGCTTCGTGGTCGGCGAGCCGCGCCACGGCGCCAGCCAGGCCCGCCGAGCCGGCTATGTCGCCGCGATGGAAGCCCGCGGCCTCTCCGTCGACGAGGCCTGGATCCGCCAGGGCGACTTCACCTTCCAGTCGGGCCACGACGCGGCCAAGGCCCTCCTGGCCCTGCCCGACCGCCCCACTGCGATCTTCGCCTCCAACGACGACATGGCGCTGGGCGTCCTGGCCGCCGCTGCCGAGGCCGGCGTGCTGGTGCCCGGCGAGGTCTCGGTCGCCGGCTTCGACGACAGCCCCAGCGCCCGCTTCTCGCGTCCGCAGCTGACCACCGTGCGCCAGCCCGTGGTCGAGATGGCCGAACTGGCCACGCGCCTGCTGATCAAGGGCCAGGTCAAGGGCGGAGCTGCCGGCGCCATGGCCGCCCCGATCGACGAACTGCTGCCGTTCGAGCTGATCCACCGCGCCTCGACGGCCCCGCCGCCGGCGCCCTAGAGCCTAAAGACCGATATAGCCCCGGCGCACGGCGGCGACGACGGCCTGGGTGCGGTCGCCGACGTCGAGCTTGAGATAGATCGTCTTGAGGCAGGCCTTGATCGTATCCGGCGACACCGACATGCGCCGGGCGATCTCCTTGTTGGCCCGCCCTTCGGCGACCTGCAGCAGGATCACCCGCTCGCGATCGGTCAGCGGCTCCTCCAGCGCGTGCAGGGCGATCTCCTGGGCGATCTCCGGCGCCAGCACCCGCCGCCCGGCATGGACGTTGCGGATGGTCTCCAAGAGCTCCTTGCGGATGCAGTTCTTCAGCAGATAGCCGCTGGCCCCGGCCTTCAGGGCCCGCAGGGCCAGGGTGTCGCCGGGATAGGTGGTCAGGACGATCACCGCCGCCCGGGGGTCCAGGCCCCGGATCCGCTCGATCGCCGCCACGCCGTCCATGCCCGGCATCTGGATGTCCATCAGGGTGAGGTCGGGGCGCAGGGCCGCGAAAGCCTCCAGCGCCTGGACGCCGTCGGCCGCCTCGCCCACCACCCGCATGTCCGCCTGCCGGTCGATCAGCCCGACGATGCCGTCCCGCAGCATCGGGTGGTCGTCGGCCACCAGGATCCGGATGAGGCCGGCGGGAGCGCTCGGGTCATCCATGCCAGGGTCTCCAGGAAAGCAGCGCGCGCCACGACGGCCAAGGCCTGGGACTATAGGCCGCCCGCGCGGGGATGGTGACGACAATGCGCGTGCCTCCGCCCGGCGAACTGTCGATGGCCAGCCTGCCGCTGAGGGTTCGGGCCCGCTCGCGCATGCCGGCCAGACCGAAATGACGGTGTCGGCCGCCCTCGCGCAGGATGTCGGGCGCCATGCCCTTGCCGTCATCGACCACCGCCAGGGTCAGGCGGCGCGGTCCGAACGTCACGCGAACCTCGATGCAGCCGGCGCCGGCGTGGGCCCGGGCATTGGCCACCCCCTCGCCGACGATCGCCAGCACCTCGTCGGCGGCGATCTCGTCCAGCGCCCGGGGCGTTCCCTCGACGAAGACGCCCACCGCCGGCCCGCCCTCGCCGCCCTGCGCCTGGATCAGCTTGGAGAGCGCTGCTTCCAGGTCTTCGGCCCGATCGGCCGCGCGCAGGTCCAGAACCCGGTCGCGGGCCTGGCCCAGCGCCTCGTCGGCGGCGTCGAGCGCCCGCTCCAGCGGCGCCCGCTGGGGCTGGTCGCGCGGCAGGTCCTCGACGATCAGCTGGAAGCGCAGGATCAGCCCCTGCACACCCTGCAGCAGGGTGTCGTGCAGCTCGCGGGCGATGCGCTCGCGCTCGGCGATCCGCTCATTCATCCGTGTACGGATCCGCGCCGTCACCGCCCGCAGCCGAACGCGGTAGAGCCCCCAGACCATGGCCGCGAAAGCCAGCAGGCACAGCACCAGGAACAGTCGCGACTGCCAGAAGGTCGGCGGCACGGTCACGTCGAGCGAGGCGCCCGTGGTGTTCCAGACCCCGTCGTCGTTGGCGGCCACGACCGTGAAGCGGTACTGGCCCGGCGGCAGGTTGTTGTAGAAGGCCGTGCGGCGCGATCCGGCCTCCACCCAGGTCTCGTCGATCCCCGCCAGCCGATAGCGGAACCGCACCCGGCTCGGCGTACGCAGACTCAGCGCCGCATAGTCGATCTGCAGTCTCGAAGTCCCGACCGGCAGGCTGATCGAACCGGTCGCGGGGAACGGCCGTCCGCCCGCCGTCACGGCGCGGACCAAGACCGGCGGCGGCGCATCGTTGCGCATCAGGCCGCCGGGCGTGATGCGCATGACGCTGGCCGTGCCCAGGAACCACAGCCGGCCGTCGCCGCCTCGCGCGGCGCGCACGCCGTCATAGCGGGCCGAACCGCTGGTCAGGCCGTCCAGTTCGTCGAAGACGCGATGCGGGATCGGATCGTCGGGATGAGCGAAGGCCCGGTCCAGGTCGGCCGCCGACAGCCGCACGATGCTGGAGAAGGTGAACAGCCAGACCTCGCCGTCGGGCGTCTCCAGCATGTAGCGCACGTTGCGCAGCCAGGGGTGGCGGCGCAGGTCGATGTGTTCGATGCGGCCGGGCGACAGCCGCGCCAGGCCCGCCGCCCCGCCGGCGACTAGGCCGGCCGCGCCGTCGTGGACGAAGGTCAGGCGGCCCAGCCGCAGCTGCGCGCGGCTCCAGGCCGTGGTCCTGTCGCCGTCGATGCGGGTCAGGCTGGAAAAGCCGCTGATGACGATCGGCCGGCCGCGCCAATCGACCGCGAACTGCTCGTCGACGCCGCTGGTCAGCGCCCGCCGGTCATGCCAGCCGGTCTCGTCGTGCATGGCCAGCCCGTGGTCGTTGGACGAGACCCACAGCGTCCCGCCCGCCCCGACGACGCACCGGAACAGCGTCCGGGGCTTGTCCATCGCGAAGGACGAGACCGTGCGGCCGTCCCGGATTTCGTCGACGACGCCGTCGTGCAGCAGGAACACAGCGCCTTCGCCGCCGCACAGGACGATGTCGCGCGTCAGGCCCTGGCGTATCCTCACCGGCGGCGCGTAGGGGCGGATCACGAAGAGGCCGGCGCTGTCGCTGACATAGACGAGGCCACGGCCGTCCTCGGCGATGTAGTATTCGTCCGCCCCGGCCGGGATCGCCGCCTCCTCGACGATGCTGGGCGCCACGAAGGCGTTGAGGCCCCGGTCGCCGCCGGTCCAGACCGTGCCCTCGCGGTCGACGAAGATCGACGCCGCCTGGTCGTCGGTGAGGCCGTCCTTGACGCCGTAGGTCGTCATCACGCCCGGCCCGTCGGGATGGGTGATGCGGAACAGGCCGGCCGAGCCGGTCGCGCCCCAGAGGCTGCCGTCGGGCGCGAAGGCGATCTTGGTGCGCAGGCGCCGCCCCGGCGCCGGATAGTTGGGCAGCCCCCGCGCGCTGGTCTGGCCGGCGGCGTAGTCGGGCAGCCGGCGCGTTCCCGCCTGGTCGGAGATCCAGATGTGGCCGGCCGCGTCCTCGGCCAGCCCGGCGCCCCTCTCGACCCTGGCGTTGGTCGTCTCGAAGCGGCGCGCCCCACGGCGCAGGAACAACAGCTTGTCCAGCGTGGCCACCCACAGCACGCCGTCGCGCGCCGCCACCACCGACATGATCCAGCCGTCGGGCGCCCCCCCAGTTCGTCCCCAGCGTCTCCCAGCGCCCGCCGACGAACCGCGACAGCGAGTTCGTGGCCCTGGCATTGACCGCCCAGATGACGCCGTCCTGGTCCTGCAGCAGTTCGGTGATCTGGCGCGAGGGATCGGGCATGCCGGTCGAGGCGAAGCGGCCGTCCCGGAAGATCGACACGCCCTCGCCCTGGAACCTGCCGACCCAAAGCTCGCCCGTCCGCGTCTCCAGCAATTGGGCGACGCCGTAGAAGACGGTGGGATCGTCGCTGGCCGGCGAGAAGGTGTCGAAGGTCACGCCGTCGAACCGGGCCAGGCCGTCCGATCCCGAGATCCACAGATAGCCGTCGCGCGTCTGGGTGATGTCGTTGATCCGCCCCGGCGCCGAGGCCGCGCCTCGCCAGGCCGTGTGGCGGAACTGCGCGATCGACAGGACGTCGGACTGCGCCAGCGCCGCCAGCGGGGTCAGCAGGAACGCGGCCAGCAGGGCCAGCGCGAGGACGCTCCGCGAACCTCGACAGTCGATCATCGCGTCCCCCTGAAGCCGGACTGAAGCCGAGCCTCACACTGCGCCGAACCGCGCCGCGCCCTCATACCCATCCGGGTAAACCCTCGCTCCCCGGTTGGCCTTGAGGGCTCAAGCACACCAGAAGAACAGTGTCATCGGAAATCGCGGGGGCGTCGACCAACGCCAGCCGCACGCCTCCGGAGAGACACCGATGACCCGTACATTCCTCGCCGCCGCAGCGGCCGCCGTCCTCGCCGCCGGCCTGGCCTCGGCCTCGGCCAGCCTCGCCCAGCCGCCGCCCTTCCCCGCCGCCTTCAAGACCAGCCAGATCGCCACCAACGGCGCGACGATCCACGTGCGGGTGGGCGGCAAGGGACCGGCGGTCGTGCTGCTGCACGGCTATGGCGAGACCGGCGACATGTGGGCGCCGCTGGCGGCCGACCTGGCCCGCGACCACACGGTCATCGTGCCCGACCTGCGCGGCCTTGGCCTGTCGTCCCGCCCGGCCGGCGGCTATGACAAGAAGACCCAGGCCGGCGACGTGGCCGGGGTGCTGGACGCCCTGAAGATCGACAAGGCCGACCTCGTCACCCACGACATCGGCAACATGGTCGGCTACGCCTTCGCCATGCGCAGCCCCGAGCGTGTGGGCCGCTTCGTGCTGATCGACGCTCCCGTGCCGGGGATCGGCCCCTGGGACGAGATCACCAAGAACCCGCTGCTCTGGCACTTCCGCTTCGGCGGGCCGGACATGGAGCGGCTGGTGGCCGGCCGCGAGCGGATCTATCTCGACCGCTTCTGGAACGAGTTCTCGGCCGACCCGGCCAAGTTCTCCGAAGGCGCCCGTGTCCACTACGCCAAGCTCTACGCCCAGCCCGGCGCCATGCACGCCGGCTTTTCCCAGTTCGCCGCTTTCGACCAGGACGCCATCGACGACAAGGCCATACTCGCCGAGAAGGGCAAGCTTCCGATGCCGGTCCTGGCCCTTGGCGGCGAGAAGTCGTTCGGCCTGACCATGGCGGCGGTGATGCGCTACACCGCCAGCGACGTCACCGAGGGCGTGATCCCCGCCTCCGGCCACTGGATCATGGAAGAGAACCCGGCCGCGACGGTGAAGATCGTCCACGACTTCCTCGACGCCAAGCCGGCGGCCAGGCCGTGAGCCCGCGCCTAGCCATCCTCGCTGGCCTGACCCTGGCGAGCCTCGCCTCGGCCCCGCCGCTCCACGCCCAGGATCTGCGCCTGACCCCGCCCGAGATCGCGGCCCTGGCCAAGGGCGGCGCGGGGGCCGGCACCTCCGGCGTCGCCGGAATCCGGACGACGACGCTGTACGGCGATCCAACCAAGGCCGGCCCCTACACGATCGAGATCCGGGTGCCGCCCCATACGCGCATCGCCGCCCACAGCCACAAGGACGACCGCACGGCCGTGGTGGTCTCCGGCGTCTGGTTCTTCGGCTACGGAAAGAAGAACGAGGACCCGCTGGTCAAGGAACTGCCGCCAGGCAGCTTCTACACCGAGCCGGCGGGCGTGGATCACTTCGCCCAGACGCATGACCAGCCGGCCAGCGTCTACATCTTCGGCTATGGCCCCACGAGCACCGACTATGTGGTGGCCACGGACGCGCCCAAGCCCTGACCCGAACGAAAAAGGGGCGCGGCCCTGCTGGACCGCGCCCCCTTCTGATTTCGAAGCCTGGAAGCCTTAGCGGCCCGGACGGGCGAACGCGGCGACCTTGGCGCGGGCCGCGTGCACCGGATGCTCCGGCTCGGCGTGGCGCTGGGCCGGTGCGGCCGACCCGATGCGGAAGCCGCCGACGTGGTTGGCCAGGTCCGCCGCTTCGGCGCGCAGGGCGCGGGTGGCGTCGGTGGAGCGCTGGGCCATGGCGGTGTTGCGCTGGGTGACCTGGTCCAGCTGGCCGACGGCGCTGTTGACCTCGGTCAGGGCGCTGGCCTGCTCGTTGGCCGAGGCGGCGATCTCGTTGACCAGACCGTCGATGGCGCCAACCTTGTCGACGATGCCGCGCAGGGCGTCGCCCGTCTGACGGACCAGCTCGACGCCCTCGCCCACCTGGCGGCTGGAGTCGGAGATCAGGCTCTTGATCTCCTTGGCGGCTTCGGCCGAGCGCTGGGCGAGAGCCCGCACTTCCTGGGCCACGACGGCGAAGCCCTTGCCGGCGTCACCGGCGCGGGCGGCCTCGACCCCGGCGTTCAGGGCCAGGAGGTTGGTCTGGAAGGCGATCTCGTCGATGACGCCCAGGATGTGGTTGACCTGGTTGGACGAGCTTTCGATCTGGCTCATGGCCTCGGCGGCGCGGGTCACGACCGCGCCCGAGCGCTGGGCCTCGGTTGCGGCCTCGCCGACGCGCGATGAGACTTCGCGGGCGCTCTGGGCGGTCTTGGCGACGGTCGAGGTCAGTTGCTCGACGGCGGCGGCGGTCTGCTCCAGCGTGGCGGCCTGCTGCTCGCTGCGCATGGCCAGGTCGTCGGCGGCCGAGGCGATCTCGTCGGCGCCCGAGCGGATGCCCCGGGTGGCGCGGTCGACCGCGCCCATGGCTTCGGCGAGAGCGGCGGCGGCCTGGTCGAAATCGGACTTCAGGCTGACGAACTCGGGCGACAGGGCGCCGTCGACGCGGGCCGACAGGTCGCCGGCCGCCAGGCGCGACAGGGCGTCCCCGACCGCGCGCACGGCGTCGGCCTGGCGCTGCTCGGCGCTGGCGCGCTCGGCTTCCAGCTGGTCGCGCTCGTCCTGCAGCAGTTCCAGATAGGTCGAGATGGCCAGATCCATGTCCAGCATCACGGCCTTGTTCAGCGCCACCAGGCCGTCGGCCAGGTCGGCGTCGCTCTTGGCGCTGGCGAACAGGCCCTTGGCGCGCTTCTCGACCATGGCGCGGATCAGCTTCTCGGCCACCAGGGCGTAGCCGCCGATGTACCAGCGCGGCTCAAGCCCGATGACGGCGTGGGCCTTGCCGATACGGGCGACGTCCTGCTGGTAGTCGGCGCCGTATTCGGCCGTCGCCAGGCGACGCCAGTGCGAGGACTGCCGCCCCTGGGCGTTGCTGATGTGGGCGTCGCTCGAGAACATCTTGCGGGTCTCGGGGAAAGCCCGGACCTGCGCGTAGAAGGCGTCCAGCGCCCCGTTGATCTCGGCGTCGATCACCGGCTTGGCGGCCCGCAGGGCGGCGCGGTCCTTGTGGTCGAAGCGCATGAAGCTCATGCGCTGGTCGAGCTGGTTCTGCGCGCTCATGCCGCCACCCCTGGTCACTGGAATCCTGATCGGAAGAGCCGTGACGGCAATTCATTAACCAAGATTGAAACCCAGGCGGGTTCTTACGCAAAAGCCGTATAAGCAGTCGCCCTGCGACGACCCGTCACGCCGTCCAGAGGTAGCGCCAGGTCTCCGAGATCGGCTTGCCGTCGCGGGTCAGGCGCAGGCTGAGCTCGGCCTGCTTGCCCGTGGGCTTGAGGCCGAACGCCGCCCGGGCGGTGGCCGCGCGCGGATAGGGCGTGATGTTGCTCCAGGTGGTCTCGCCGCCCTTGGCCTCGATGTCGAGCTTAACCCCGTCCAGCCCGTCGGCCAGCATCGGCCCCGACAGGTCGATGGTGAACATCCGCAGTCCGTCCTGCGCGTCGGCCCCTGTGCGGGTGCGCACCACCCTCGCCTCGCCGTCGCCCAGCCGCTCGCCGCCCCAGTGCAGGCGATAGGACAGGTCGACGCGCGAGCCGGCCTCCCAGGGCGCGTCGGGGCGCCAGAAGACGGCGATGTTGTCGTCGCTCTCCTTGCGAGTGGCGAGTTCGGCCAGCACCACCGCGCCCTTGCCCCAATCGCCCAACGGCTCGACCCACAGGCTGGGACGCAGGTCGTAGCGGGCTTCCAGGTCGCCGTAGTCCTCCAGCCGCCGCGCCCGCTGCACGAGGCCAAAGCCCTTGGGGTTCTCGTCCTGGAAGTACGACAGGCGGTGGGCCGTCGGATTGGTCAGCGGTCGCCAGATCTGCTCGCCGGTCCCTGTCAGCATGGCCAGGCCGTCGCTGTCATGCACGGCGGTGCGGAAGTCGTCGCCGCGCGGACCATCCGAGACGTTGAACAGGAACATGCTGCTCTGGGCGGCCACGCCCATCTTCGTCATCTTCACGCGCGGGAAGATCGTGGCCGTGACGTCGAAGGTCACCGCCTGGCCGGGGCGGATCGTGAAGCTGTAGGCGCCCGTGCAGCTGGGGCTGTCCATCAGGGCGTGAACCACCACCGTCTCGGCGCCGTCGGCCGGACGCTCCAGCCAGAAGCGCTCGAAGCTGGGGAACTCCTCGTTGGGCTCGCCCGCGCCGATGGCGAGGCCGCGCGACGACAGGCCGTAGAACTGGTCGCGGCCCAGGCTGCGGAAATAGCTCGCGCCCTGGAAGACGGCGATCTCGTCCAGCTTGTCGGCGCGGTTCAGCGGCCACAGCAGCCGCAGCCCCGAAAAGCCGCCGATGGCCTTGGCCGCGCCGGCGTGCTCGCCCGGCACGTCGAACATCTCCGGATCGAACGGCACCGGCCGGGCGACGCCGCCCTCGACCTCGTAGATCGGGAAAACGCGCGGATAGAGATAGGCCGGCGGGAAGAACTCGGCGCGGAACGGCGCCGGCCGGTCGGCCCACAGGGCATGCTCGCCACGGAATCGGATTCGGAAATATTCGTCGTAGGACAAGCCCGCCAGGCCCTTGTCGCCGCCGGCGGCGGGCGTGCGATAGGGCTTTTTGGCCAGGCGTTCGGCCAGGGCGCGCAGAATGTCGGGCGAGAACGCCTCGCCTTCAACTGGCGACGGTTGCGCCGCAACAAGACGGGGGAGCATGGCCACCAGCGCTCCGAGAGACAGCGTGCCGAGCGCGCCGCGCCGGCTGACAGAAGCAAATTCCATGCGGCCCTTCTATGCCGCGCGTCCGGGCGACGCTACAAACCGAGCGTTGGATTATCGCCAGTTGACGGCGTCTTTGCGGCGGCGCCGCATAAAGCTGCAAGGCGAGTCGTCCGTGTTCGGCCATGATCAGGACGCAACAAGCTGCGCCTTGAAGCGTTTGAGCCGGCGACACAGTCCCTGCTAGGCTGGGCGTGCGTGGTAACGAGGGGTAAGCGCAGTAGATGGGCGTGCCGGCGGAATTCACCCTGGACGACAAGGACGGCGGCAAGTCTGTCGTGCTTTCCGGGGACTGGACGGCGCGCGGCATGGCCGACGCCGGCCTGCGACTCGCCGAGGCCATGAAGGGCTCCGAGTCGTTCGACCTCGACCTCACCGGCATGAACCGCTGCGACACGGCCGGCGCCTACGCCATCATCCGCGCCGCCGACGGCCGCCTGAGCGCCGGCAACATCAAGGCCCGCCCCCAGACCCTGCGCCTGCTGGAACTGGTCGGCGAGGCCACCCAGGCCGAATGCCCGCCCGACAACCGCCTGCACGGCGTCGTCGCCTTGCTCGACCGCATCGGCCGGGGCCTGTTCGACCTGCTGCGCGACGGCTACGGCACGCTCGTCTTCCTGGGCCACCTGCTGACCGCCCTGGCCCGCTGCGCCGTCAACCCGCGCAAGATCCGCTGGGCGCCGATCATCTCGCTTTCCGAGCGGGCGGGCCTGGACGCCATGCCCATCGTGGCCACCACCACCTTCTTCATCGGCGCGGTCGTGGCCCTCTTGGGCGCCAACCTCCTGACCGACTTCGGCGCCCAGGTGTTCAGCGTCGAATTGATCGGCGTGTCGGTGCTGCGCGAGTTCAACATCCTGATTACCGCCATCCTGCTGGCCGGCCGCTCGGCCTCGGCCTTCGCGGCCGAGATCGGCTCGATGAAGATGAACCAGGAAATCGACGCCATGCAGGTCATCGGCGTCGACCCCTACGAGGCCCTGGTGCTGCCGCGCTTCGCGGCCCTGCTGATCACCATCCCGCTGCTGACCTTCGTGGCCACGCTCGCCGGTCTCGCCGGCGGCATCGTCGTGGTCTGGGTGGTGCTGGACCTGTCGCCCAGCTTCTTCCTGCAGCGGATGACCGACTATGTGGGCGCCACCCACTTCTGGATCGGCATGTCCAAGGCCCCGGTCATGGCCATGGTCATCGCCGCCATCGGCTGCCGCCAGGGCATGGAAGTCGGCAACGACGTGGAGTCGCTGGGCCGCCGCGTCACCGCCGCCGTCGTCCACGCCATCTTCGCCATCATCCTGATCGATGCCGTCTTCGCCCTGCTCTACATGGAGCTGAACGTATGAAGGCGGCCGCCGCCCCCGCTCCTGCGCCAGCCGAGGCCGCACCGCCGATCCAGGTCGAGGGCCTGGTTTCGCGCTTCGGCGACAACGTCGTGCACGACGACCTCGACCTCACCGTCGAGCGCGGCGAGGTGCTGGGCGTGGTCGGCGGCTCGGGCACCGGCAAGTCGGTGCTGCTCAACAGCATCATCGGCCTCAAGGCCCCCGACGGCGGCGTCATCCGCCTGTTCGGCGAGGACATGCAGGAGGCCTCGCGCCGCAAGTGGACGGCGCTGGAGCGGCGCTGGGGCGTCTTGTTCCAACAGGGCGCGCTGTTCTCGAACCTGACCGTGCGCGAGAACGTCGCCGCCCCCCTGTTCGAGCACACCCGCCTGCCCAAGAGCGAGATCCTGGAGCTGGCCGACCTGAAGATCGCCCTGACCGGCCTGCCGCCGCGCGCGGGGGCGCTCAAGCCCGCCGAGCTGTCGGGCGGCATGCGCAAGCGGGCGGGCCTGGCCCGCGCCCTGGCGCTGGACCCGGAGCTGCTGTTTCTCGACGAACCGACCGCCGGCCTCGACCCGATCGGCGCCGCTGCCTTCGACGAGCTGATCAAGGACCTGTCCGACAGCCTCGATCTGACGGTGTTCATGATTACCCACGACCTGGACAGCCTCTACACCATCACCGACCGCGTCGCCGTGCTGGCCGACAAGAAGGTGATCGCCAAGGCCCCGGTCGAGGAGCTCGAGCACTCCGACCATCCCTGGATCAAGGAATACTTCCTGGGCCCGCGCGGACGCGCGGCCGGGAAAGCCGCTACGGCGAGGAGCCGCTGATGGAAAGAAACGCCAACTACGCCCTCGTCGGGGCGGCCTGCCTGATCCTGTTCATGGGTCTGGTGGTGTTCGTCGTCTGGCTGGCCAAGCTGCAGTTCAACAAGGACTACGACCTCTACGACGTGCTGTTCGTCGGGGCGGTGCGCGGCCTGTCGGAGGGCGGCGAGGTGCACTTCAACGGCATCAAGGTCGGCGAGGTCACCAAGATCGAGCTCGACAAGAGCGATCCCAACCGCGTCATCGCCCGCACGCGCCTGACCTCGGACGTGCCGATCCGCGTCGACAGCTACGCCACGCTGGAGCCGCAGGGCATCACCGGCGTCAACTACATCCAGCTGACCGCCGGCACCTCGACCAAGCCGCTGCTGAAGGACACCGTCAAGAGCGGCGAGGTGCCGATCATCCGCAGCCAGCGCAGCGCCCTGTCCGACCTGTTGGAAGGCGGCGGCACGGTGCTGAGCCGCACCATCGAGGCGCTAGACCGCGTCAATCGCGTGCTGTCGGACCGCAACATCAAGACCTTCAGCGCCAGCCTGTCCGACGTCCAGTCGGTCACCGCCGAACTGCGCGAGCGCAAGGAGATCATCGCCGACGCCCAGAAGGCGCTGCAGAGCATCGACGCCACCGCCCAGGAGATCGCCAACCTGTCGCGCTCCACCCAGGGCGTGGTCGACGGCGACGGCCGCAAGGCGATCAAGGACCTCGGCGCGGCCGCCGACGAGATCAAGCTGGCCGCCAAGGACGTTCGCACCATGGTCAGCCGCCTGGAAGGCCCGACCAGCGACTTCGCCTCCACCGGCCTGCCGCAGCTGTCCTCGGCCATCGTCACCCTGCAGTCGGCCGCCGAGTCGCTCGACCGTCTGGTCGGCGAGGTGGAGCAGAACCCGCGCGGCCTGGTGGGCAAGGCCCCGGCCAAGGAAGTGGAGATCAAGCCGTGAGCGCTTCCGTGAAGAAGATCACCTCGGGCCTGGCCCTGGCCGGCCTCGCGCTCGCCCTGTCGGGCTGCATCAGCGTGTTCCCCAAGGCCGAGCCCTCGGGCATGTACCGCTTCGGAACCACGGCCCCGGCCGCTTCCAAGGGTCCGCCCGGCGCGATGTTCGGCGTGCTGAAAGCCCCGACCGTCTTCACACGCCCCTCGGCCGGCGACCGCATCCTGACCACCGGTCCCGGCGGCGAGGCCGCCTATGTCGCCGGCGCCCGCTGGATCGCCCCGGCCAGCGTGCAGTTCGACGAGGCCCTGTCGCGGGCCTTCGACGCCGATCCCGGCCGCGCCCGCCTGATCGGCCGCGGCGAGGTGGCGAAAGCCCAGATGGTCCTGCGGCTCGAGGTCCGCACCTTCGAGGCCGCCTATGTCGACGGCCCCAAGGCCCCGCCCGAGATCATCGTCCAGGTGCGCGGCGTCATCAGCCGCACCGGCGACCGCGCCCTGGTCGGCGACCAGGTGTTCGAAGCCAAGGTGAAAGCCGCCGACAACCGCGTCGGCCCCATCGTCGCCGCCTTCGACCAGGCCAATGCGAAAGTCATCGGCGACCTGGTGGGCTGGATCAACGCGGCGGGCGCCGGCCTGCCGACGGAGTAAGGCGCCGCACAAGATCCTCCCCCTGAAGGGGGAGGTGGCCCTGAGGGCCGCAAGGGGAAGTGTCTGAAGAGGTCAACGCCTCCCCAACAGCAGCAATCGCTTCCCCCTCAGTCGGCTTCGCCGACAGCTCCCCCTTCAGGGGGAGCATCTTGATCCCCTACCCTGCCGCGCGGGCCTTGAAGCCCGCCAGGCGGTCCAGCTTGTCGAGCAGGTAGTCGCTTTCCTCGCGCGACACCGCCTGGGAGGAGGTCAGGAAGCGTTGCAGCATGTGTTCCTGGAACCGTTCGCGCTCGCCGGGGCGGCCGTCGAACTCCATGCCGTGATAGGCGTCCACACCGGCGCGGAAAGCCGGATAGAGCCGTGACGGCAAGCCCGCCCGCTCGTAGACGGCCTTGAGGCCCAGGGCGCCGGCGTCATGCACCATCAGCCAGGTGCGGTGATGCGGCACGCCGGCCAGTTCGGCCAGGCCCCATTCGACGAAGGTCATGTGGCCATGGGCCAGGGCCCGCAGCAGCAGCGACGGCGTCAGACGCTGGGCGCGGTGCAGGTGGGCGACGAAGGCCTTGGGATCGGCGGTGCGGCCGGCCTGGTCCACCAGGTCGATGGTCGCCCGCTCCTTGGCGCCGACGATGATCTCCAGCGCCCGTTCGGCCGACAGGGCGTGATTGTCGAGGATGTGCTCGCGCAGCTGGTCGCCGACCATGTCGATCAGGCGCTCGGTCACCGACAGCGGCAGCACCGCACGGTAGGCGACCGCCTGCAGCACGCTCTCGGACTTGGCGAAGCGGTCCAGCGCCTTTTGCAGGGCCAGGTCGGAGAAGCGGGCGTTGTCGTTGGCGCAGACCGCGGCGACCACGTCTTCCGGGGCCTGGTCGACCAGCAGGCCGGTGACCTTGCTCGACAGCTTGGGCCGGCGGGCGACGGCCATCTGGCGGACCGGACCGCCCAGACGGATGATCTCGGCCAGGTCGTGATCGGTGAACACCGGCGAGAAGCTGATCACCGGCAGCGACACGCTCTCGACGTCGCGCGCCAGGCGGTTGGCCACGTCCGGCGGCAGCAGCGGCGAGGTCTTCAGCGTGACGGCCAGCGCCCGGCGCACCAGTTCGGCGGCGTCGGCGGCCATGACCCGCAGGATTTCCTGAGCCTGCAGGCGCTCTTCCTCGGAAAGTTCAGCGCGGTCGATCTTGCGGCACAACCGATGGGCGGCAAGGGCGCGCTCGTCGGGCGTCGCGCCCTTCACGAGCATGCGGATGTCGTCGTTGGTCAGCGCGGCGCGGGTCGTGGCCATGGGCCTGGCCTTCTGCGAATGGACGGTCGAATCAAAGGATGGGCGGTTAGGCTTAACGATTGTTTGCCCTTAAAGCCCTGCGCATTAACGATACCGCGTAACCCCCCGCAAACCGTGCTCGCCTAGCGTCCTCGCCTGAACGCCCGAGGATCCGATTCTTGTTCGCTGAGCGCCGAACCCATGATGTGAAAAGGCCCGGGGCCGACACCGCGCTCGCCCTCGGCGTGCAGGTGGCGCTGCTGCCCTACGCCTTGGCCATCTTCGCCGTAAGCCTGCCCTTCTTCGTCTGGGCGGGCTCGTTCGCCCGCAACGCGATGTGGATGTCGCTGAGCTTCGCGATCTTCGCCATCAACTGGGGCGTGTTCTACGGGATCACCAACTGGCTGAAGACGCCGCAGGCCGAGGACCTGACCAAGCGCCTGCGGCTTCAGGTCGCGGGCGGCCTGCTGTGGGCGCTGGGCGTGATCCAGATGTCGGCCTTCGCCGATGGCGCCGGCCCCATCCGCGAGACCCTGCTGCTACTGACCGCGGCCGCCGGCATGGTCTGCATCTTCTTCGCCTCGCCCGTTCTGCAGTGCCTCGTCGTCGTTGCGCCGGTGGCGGCGGTGGGCCCGCTGTGGGCGCTGTTCAGCCGTCCCGAGAGCCGCCAGACCGGCCTGATGGCCGTCGGGGGGCTGGCCTTGGCCCTGGCCATGGCGATGATCTTCAACCGCATGCTGCGCCGCCAGCACGCCCTGGCCGTGGCCCACGAGGCCCTGGTCGAGGAACGGATGCGCGTGCTGGAAAGCGCCGAGCGCACCGCCCGCTCCAAGTCCGACATCGTCGCCACCCTCAGCCACGAGATCCGCAACGGCCTGACCGGCGTCACCCACGTGCTGGCCGCCGCGGCCGGCAAGGGCGGCCGCGCGGCGCCGTCGCGCGAGCAGCTGAACGCCGCCCTCGACGCGGCCCAGGACCTGATCGCGGTGCTCAACGCCACGCTCGACGCCGAAACCGCCGAGTCCGGCCGCCTGGCGGTCGAGAGCCAGGCCTTCGAACCTGTGCGCCTGGTCCGCGACCTCGTCCTGCTGGAACGCCCGCACGCCCTGGCCAAGGGCCTGGAGCTGGCCGTCCACGTCGACGCATCGCTGGAGAACCGGGTGCTGGGCGCAGCCATGGCCGACCCGATGCGCACCCGCCAGATCATCGCCAACCTCGTGGGCAACGCGGTGAAATACACCGTCCGCGGCCGGGTCGAGGTGCGGATCGAGCCGCGCGGCGACGACCGCATCGCCATCGAGGTCGCCGACACCGGTCCTGGCCTGTCGGCCGAGGAACTGGAACAGGCCTTCGAGCCCTTCCGCCGCGTGGAGCGCACCGGCGCGGGCGTCAACGGCGCGGGCCTTGGCCTGTCGCTGTCGCGCCAGCTGGCCAAGCTGATGGGCGGTGCGCTGGAAACCAGCAGCGCGCTGGGCGTGGGCAGCTGCTTCACCGTGCTGCTGCCCTATGACGCCGCCTGCCCATGCCCGCAGGAACCCGTCGAGGAGGCCCTGGCCGCCGTCGACACCGCGCCCGACGTCCAGCGCAGCCTGCGCGTGCTGATCGCCGAGGACGACGCCCTGAACGCGGCCATGCTGCGCGCCATCCTCGAGCAACTCGGCCACCAGGTGGTCCATGCCCAGAACGGCCGCCGCGCCGTCGACCTGGCCAAGGTCTGCGAGTTCGACCTCGTCATGCTCGACGGCCGCATGCCGGTGCTGGACGGCCCGCAGACCGCCGCCGAGCTGCGCGCCATGCCCGGCGCCAACGGCCAGCTGCCGATCATCGCCGTCATCGGCGGCGACGCCGACGAGGCCCGCGAGTGCACCGAGGCCGGCGCCGACACCGTGCTGCGCAAGCCGGTCAGCGTGGCGGGCGTCGCCCGCGCCGTGGCCGACGCCGCCGCCCTGACCCGCGCGCCGCGCGCAGAGGCCTCGCGCGGCGTCGCCTGACAAGGCTTCCCAACGCTCGTTTGACCGCCCATCTTCCTCCCAACGAAAAGAACGGAGGAAGCGGATGCTGCGGGACCTCAAGGTCGTCGAACTGGCCACCTACATCGCCGCCCCGGGCGCGGCCGGCATTCTGGCCGACTGGGGCGCCGACGTGGTCAAGGTCGAGTCGCCCGAGGGCGACCCGATGCGCCGCTTCTTCGAGACCATCGGCTCGGACCACGCCGCCAACCCGGTCTTCGAGCTCGACAACCGCGGCAAGCGCGGGGTCGTCCTCGACATCCGCACCCCGGCCGGCGTCGACGCCCTCAAGCGCCTCGTCGCCGGCGCCGACATCTTCCTGACCAACGTCCGCCCCGCCGCCCTGCGCCGCGCCGGCCTCGACCACGAGACCCTGCGTGAGGCCTTCCCTCGCCTGATCTACTGCAGCCTCACGGGCTACGGCCTCACCGGTCCCGACGCCGACAAGCCGGGCATGGACGTCGCCGCCTTCTGGTCGCGCGCCGGGGTCGGGGCCCTGACCGCGCCCAAGGGCGCCGAGCCCTTCCCGATCCGCACCGGCATGGGCGACCACGTCACCTCCCTTGCCACCGTCTCGGCGATCCTCGCGGCCGTCCACGAGCGGCATCGCACCGGCGTCGGGCGGCTGGTCGAGACCTCGCTGCTGCGCACCGGCGCCTACGCCATCGGCTCGGATCTCGCCATCCAGCTGCACTTCGGCAAGCTGGCCTCGACCCGTCCGCGCCGCGAGGCCGTGCAGCCGCTCGCCAACTTCTTCCAGACGAAGGACGGCCGCTGGATCTGCCTCCTGGCCCGCCAGGGCGCGACCGACTGGCCACGCATCGCCGCCGCCGTCGGCCGGCCCGAACTGGTCGACGATCCGCGCTTCTCCGGCGCCCGGGCCCGGCGCGAGAACACCGCCGCCCTGGTCGACATCCTCGACGCCGCCTTCGGCGCCATGGACTACCAAACCGCCGCCGCCGCGCTCGACGCGGGCGACATCACCTGGGCGCCCTGGCAGACGCCGCGCGACCTTGTCGAGGATCCGCAGGCCCAGGCCGCCGGCTGCTTCGTCGAGACGCTGGACGGTCGCCGCTCGCCGGCCGCGCCGGCCCGCTTCTCCGGCATCGACGAGCGGCCGCGCTCGCCTGCGCCGGCGCTAGGTGCGGACACGGCCGCCGTGCTGGCCGAACTCGGCTATTCGCAGGAGGAGATCGAGGCCCTGACGGCCTAGCGCGCCTTGCCGCCGGCCGAGCCGGCGTTGGCGTCCGACAGCATGCGCAGCATCTCGGCCGAGAACAGGCTGTTGGCCACGCGGCTGACGCCGCCGCCATCGTCCGAACGCGTACCGCTGAAGGCGCCGCCATAGCCCTGCGAACCACGCAGAACGAGGTCGACGACGGCCTTCTGCTGGTCAATGCGGTCGAGGCGCCGGCCCGAGGCGTACTGCAGGAAGCCTTCGTCCGACTGCGGCTCGCGCTCGCGGACGGTGGGAACCCCGCCATTGCCGCCGGCGCTCTTGGTCAGGTTCGCATAGACCTCGCCCACCGTGGCGGCGCGGCCCTCGCGATAGAAGATCGAGCGGTTGGCGGCGGCGGCTTCGGGGAACATCGACGCGGCGCTGGCGCCCGGATTGCGGTTGGCCGCCTCGATCAGGCGGGCCGAGCCCTGCGGGCCCAGGAAGTGGGCGGCGTAGAGCTCGCCCGAGGTCGGGCTGCGACCGACCCGACCACGAAGATAGGAGGCATGGTCCGAAGCCAGCTCGCCGGCCATCAGCGAGGCGGCGTGCGGGTCGAGCTTGAGGCCGAGCACGGCCTTGCGGGCCTCGTCGCCGGCGACGCGGTACTTGCCGTCCGAGCCCTGCTGGATCAGGTCGGCGTAGCGGGCGTAGCCGTACTTGGCGCCATGTTTCTTCAGCGTGGACAACCAGGTCTGGTCGACGAACTGGAACAGGCCCGAGGCCGAGGAGGTCCGCGCCTTGGCGGCCGGATTGTAGCCGCTCTCGCGCTTGGCGGTCCCCATCAGGAACGTGAAGTCGACACCAGTCGCGTTCGACGCGCGCTGGATCGCCGACTCGACGACGTTGCGGATGGATTGGACGGCCATGGTCTGAATGTCTGAACCAGCGTGGTTAATGCAGCCTTAACCACGTTTCCATGTTCGCCGGACCGGGCCGCGACAAGTCGCCCCGCCTCCTCTTGGCGCCCGCGACAAACTGCCACGCTGAAGCTTTCCCCTTTTGTGCGAGAAACATTGTTTCGATAACGCAACAATGTTACCGCGCGCCAACTTTCGGGGGAAACGATGGCCAGACTCTCGGCCTTGATCTGCGTACACAACGAGGAAGCCCGGCTGGCCGAATGCCTGGCCCGCCTGTCCTTCGCCGACGAACTGGTGGTCGTGCTCGACCGCTGCACCGACGGATCGGCGGCGATCGCCAAGCAGTATGGCGCAGTGCTGGTCGAGGGCGCGTTTCCGCTGGAAGGCCCCCGTCGCGCGGCCGGCGCGGCCGCCGCCACCGGCGACTGGATCCTCGAGATCGACGCCGACGAATATGTCAGCCCCGAGCTCGCCGCCGAGGTGCGCGCCGCCGTGGCGTTCGGCCAGGGCGACTGGCGGCAGATCCCCGTCGACAACTATATCGGCGCCCGCCTCGTGAAGTACGGCTGGGGCGGTTCGTTCGGCACCACCTCGGTGGCTCGTCTCTTCCGCCGCGGCGTCAAGAGCTGGGGAACCCAGCGTGTCCATCCGTCGGTGAAGTTCGTCGGCGAGGCCGGCCCGTCGCTGCGCACGCCGATCCGCCACGAGGTCGACGACAACATCTCCGACATGCTGCGCCGCCTCGACCGCTACACCGAACTGCGCGCCAGGGACCTGGCCGAGACCGGCGAATGGCCGGGCCTTGGCCGCAACGCCTTCCGCGGCGTGCGGCGCTTCTACAAGTGCTACGTCTCGCGGCAGGGCTGGCGTGAAGGCGGCTGGGGCTTCCTGATCGCGTTGATGGCCGCGATCTATCCGCTGCTGTCGGTGCTGCGCATGCAGCTGGAAGTGCGCGGCACGGCCTCGATGGTCCAGGATCCGACGGCGGTCTGCGCCGAGGCCGTGGCCTCGACCTCGCCGCTGGCCTGATGGTCCAGGCGCTTCTGCTGTCCTGGGAGCTGGCGCGCTGGCGCGCCGCCGGCCGTCGCGCCCGCCTGTGGTGGCGCGATGACGACGCCCGCACGCCCGGCCCGGCGCTGGAGCGGCTGCTGGCCCACGCCCTGGCCTTCGACGCGCCCCTGACCCTGGCGGTCATTCCCGACGGCGACCGCGCCGAGCTCGCCCAGCGCCTCGCCGCCGTGCGCGGCGTGCGGGTCGTGCAGCACGGCGCCGACCACGTGGACCGCAGCACCGGCGGCGGCGCCTTCGAGTTTTCGCCCGAGCGCACCGCCGACGAGATCGCCGCCGCCCTGCGCGACGGCTGGACCCGGCTCGCCCCCCTGCCCGGCGCGCTGAAGCTGTTCACGCCGCCCTGGAACGCGATCCATCCCCGCCTGACCGAGGCCCTGGCCAGCGAAGGCTACGTCGGCTGGAGCGCCTGGTCGCAAGTCGCGCCCGAAGCCGCGCCGCCACGCGTCGACACCCATCTGGACCTGCTGCGCTGGAACCCGGCTCCGCGCTTTCGGGGCGCGGGCCGCCTGGCCTCGCAATTGCGTCGCCAACTGGCGCGACGCCGCAAGGCCGGCGCCTGGGACGCGCCGATCGGCCTGCTGACCCACCACCTCGACCACGACGAGGCGGCCTGGAAGTGGCTCGCCGGACTGATGCGCATGGTCCGCCGCCATCCCGTCCTGACCTGGAGCGACCTGGGCGACCTGCTGCCAGAGACCGGCCGGGCAAGATAGATTTTACGCGCGTCATTTTATCTGTTTACGGGCGTGATTTTCCGTGACAGCGTGAAGACGTCGACACCGATCGACGCCGCTTCACGGAGGTCGCCATGATCGCCCACCCCGCCGACTTCAACCCGCGCATCGCCGGCCTGGACCGCGACGAAAAGCGCAAGCTCTCCAAGGGCCTGGTCATCGCCCTGGCGATTTCCGGCGCGGCGCACGTGGCCTTGTTCGCCTACATCGCGGTGCAGAAGTACGTGGCGCCGCCGCCGGTGATCCAGGATGACGAAGGCTTCAAGCTGCTGCCGTTCATTCCCGATCCGCCGCCTCCCCCTCCCCCGGAAAAGCCCCTGCCGACGCCGCCCAGGGCCTCGAATCCGATCCCGGTGCATCCGCCGCTGTCGACGCCGTTCCCGACGCCCGAACCGCTGCCCGTGCCCATCCCCAAGGATCCAGGCCCTCCGACCATCGCCGCGCCGCCCAACTTCACGGCCGATCCCCCGGCGCCGCCCGCGCCGCCATCGACCGCCCCCGCGCCCCGGATCATCACCCGGGCCAGCTGGCTGAAGATGCCAAGCGCCGACGACATGTCGCGCTACTACCCCGAAAGCGCCCAGCGGCGCGGGGTCTCGGGCGGGGCGACGCTGAACTGCGCGGTCACCGCCAAGGGCACGGTGGAGAACTGCATGGTGATCGCCGAAAGCCCGGCCAGCGAGGGCTTTGGCAATGCGGCTCTGAAATTGTCGCGGTTCTTCAAGATGAAGCCGCAACTCGAGAACGGCCAGGCGGTCGACGGCGCGCAGGTGAGGATCCCCATCCGCTTCAACGCCGCTGACTGAGGGGGCGTCGGACGGGCGACCGCGTATCTGGTCGTCCGTCCGGGTTTCTTCAGTAGCTCTTGGGCAGGCCCAGCACGCGCTCGGCGATGAAGTTGAGGATCATCTCGCGGCTGACCGGCGCGATGCGGGCGATCATCGCCTCGCGGAAATAGCGCTCGACGTCGTACTCCTTGGCGTAGCCCATGCCGCCGTGGGCCAGCACCGAGGCCTCGCAGGCCGAAAAGCCCGCCTCGGCGCCCAGGTACTTGGCGGCGTTGGCCTCGGCCCCGCAATCCTTGCCGGCGTCGTAGAGGGCCGCGGCCTTGAAGGCCATCAGGTTGGCCGCTTCCAGCTCCGCCCACGACTTGGCCAGTGGATGGGCCACCCCCTGGTTCTGGCCAATCGGACGGCCGAACACCACGCGCTCCTTGGCGTAGGTCGAGGCCTTGGCCAGCGCCGCCCGTCCCAGGCCGATGGCCTCGACGGCGAACAGCACCCTTTCGGGGTTGAGGCCGTGCAGCAGGTACTGGAAGCCCTTGCCCTCCTCGCCCACCAGGTCCTCCTGGGGCACGAACAGATCCTCGATGAAGAGCATGTTACACTCGACGGCCTTGCGACCCATCTTCGGGATCGGCTTGGCCTCGATCTTCTCGCGGTCGGTGTAGAACAGGCTCAGGCCCCCGGTGGGCTTGGCGCACTGGTCCTTGGGCGTCGTGCGGGCGATGATCAGGATCTTGTTGGCGCGCTGGGCGCCGGTCGTCCAGATCTTGCGGCCATTCAGGCGATAGCCGCCGTCGACCTTCTCGGCCTTGGTCTCCAGGCTCGAGGTGTCGAGCCCCGAATTGGGCTCGGTGACGGCGAAGCACATCTTGTCCTCGCCCGAGATGATCCGCGGCAGCAGGCGCTCGCGCTGCTCGTCGGTCCCGAACTTCACCAGCGGCATCGGGCCGAAGATGTTGAGGTGGATGGCGCTGGCGCCGGAGAAGCCCGCGCCCGACTGGGCCACGGTCTGCATCATCACGGCCGCCTCGGTCAGGCCAAGACCGGCTCCGCCGACGCTTTCGGGCATGGCCACGCCCAGCCAGCCGCCTTCGGCGATCGCGGCGACGAACTCCTCGGGGAAGTTTCCGGTCTCGTCGGTCCGCCGCCAGTATTCGTCGTCGAAGGCGGCGCACACCTTGGCCACGCCTTCGCGGATCGCTTCCTGCTCGTCGGTCAGCCAGAAACCGGCCATGTCGTCCCTTCCCTGCGCTTTGTCGTTCTTTATCTAGCCCTCGAAACGCTGCGGATCGAAGGCGGCCGCGTCCTCTCCGGGATCGGCGTCCGTCAGATACGCCGCGACCATGTCGGCCACAAGCGGAGCGAGCAGCCAGCCGTTGCGACGAGCCCCGGCCGCCAGGATCACCCCGGCCGCCCGGCTCTTGCCCACCAGCGGCAAGCCGTCGGACGTGGAGGCGCGCACGCCGACCTCGATCACGGCCCCCGCGCCCGCCAGTTCCGGCCGAAGCGCCTCGGCGGCGATGCGCAGCGGCTCGACCACGGCTGGATCGGGCTCACGATCGTCGCGCCCCGCCTCCATGGTCGCGCCCACCGCGGGCCTTTGGCCCGGTGCGATGTAGACGCCCTTGCCGCGCAGGACAGGACCGCCGGCCATGGCGGTGTCGAGCCGCAGGATCTGGCCCTTGATCGGCGTCAGCGCCGCAAGCTCCGGGGCCAGCCCCCGGCCGCCGCCGCCCGTAGCGACCACCAGCATGTCGAAGACCGAAGCCTCGCCGTCGTCCAACGTCGCGCGACCGCCCTCGAAGGCGGCCACGCCCCGCGCATCGAAGGTCGCGCCGGCCGCGATCGCGGCCTCGCGCAGGGTCGCCAGCGCCAGGCGCGCATCGAGGCGCCAGTCTTCGTCGCTGAACAAGCCGCTCGGCCGGTGCTCGAACCGCGCGCCGGCCTCGACCAAAGCCGCCTCGACCTCGGCCAGGAAGCCTGCATCGCCCTCGATGGCCAGACCTTCGCGATCCACCGCGATCCCCAGGTCCTGGGCGAAGGCTGTCCAGCGTTCGCGCGCTCGCCGCAACACCGGCAGGTGACCACGCGAGACCTTGTCGAACACCGCCTCGGCCACCGGCGCCAACATGCCGGCGGCCACGCCCGAGGCGTTTTCACCGGGCGGCGCGGGGTCGAACACCGTCACCGCGAACCCGAGTCGCGAGAGAATCAGCGCCGTCGCCGAGCCGAAAGCGCCGGCTCCGGCGATCGCGACGCGCGCGCCTGACTGCAAAATCATGGGCGGCAGACACCGCCCAGCGGCCGAAAGGTCAAGTCCGAATGCCTTTCTGTCGGCGGACCGACGCAAGGGTGCGGCATTTGTGTCGTGTTAGCGACATGCGACGTCGAGGCGAGGTGACGGAATACGATCAGCGGTCTATTCTCGACCATAAACAACCGCGCCACGTGCACCGCTACGGTCCGACCGGAGCCGAGGACGAGATCATCATGACCCAGAAGCCCACCGCCGAAGTCGCTCACCCCGTCGACATCTATGTCGGCGCCCGCATGCGGATTCGGCGCAAGGTTCTCGGCTTGAGCCAGACGCAGCTCGCCGACGCCCTGGGCATCACCTTCCAGCAGATCCAGAAGTACGAGCGCGGCGCCAACCGCATCAGCGCCAGCAAGCTCTACGACGCCGCCCGCCTGCTGCAGTCGCCGGTGTCCTACTTCTTCGACGGCCTGGAAGAGACCGACAATGGCGAGGACGACGGCGTCGCCCAGCGCATGACCCAGTTCGTGGCCACCCCCGAGGGCCTGGAACTGGCCGACCTCTTCCCCCGTCTCAACGACCGTCGCCTGCGCCGCCGCGTGGTCGACCTGGTCAAGGCGATGGTCGACGACGAGCCGGCCTGAGGCCCTCTCCCTCTTTCGATCTTCCGATCGCGCGCCTCATCCCCTGCGGAGAGGCGCGTTTTCGTTTGCATGCGAGGCTTCTGCTTCAATAGGCCGCAGCGCGCGGATACCGGCGTTCAGTAGATGTGAAGGCGTATCGGGTCAGGTTATCGACCTGAGATAGCGGCGTCCCGAACATGCTCGAAACCGATCGCCTGGCGGCCCTGGCCTCCTACCGCATCCTCGACACGGCTCCCGAACCGGCCTTCGACCGGCTGACCGGCTTTGCCGCCGAGCTGTTCGACGCGCCCATCGCCCTCATCTCGCTGGTCGACGAGCACCGGCAGTGGTTCAAGTCGCGCTACGGCCTGGACGCGGAGTCCACGCCGCGTGAGATGGCCTTCTGCGCCCACGCCCTGCGCCAGGAGCCGCATTCGGTGATGGTGGTCGAGGACGCCACCGCCGACCCGCGTTTCGCCGCCAACCCGCTGGTCACCGGCGCACCGGACATCCGTTTCTACGCCGGCGCCGTGCTCAGCGATCGCGACGGCCACAACCTGGGCACGCTCTGCGTCATCGACAGCGCCCCCCGTCCCCGTCCTTCCGAAGAAGACCTCGATCGCCTACGGATGCTGGCCGACGCCGTGGTCGCGCGGATGGAGAAGGGCCGGGCCGAGCGTCACATGGTCGAACAGCGCCGCATGCTGGCCATGACCGAGGCGATCTCGGGCGTCGGCCATTGGCGCTGCGATCTCGTCAACCAGACGATCACCTGGTCGGACGAAGTCTATCGGATCTACGGCCGCGATCCGGCGACCTTCACGCCGACCTTCGAAAACTGGCTGCAGATGTACCACCCCGACGACCGGGCCGCCGCCGAGGCCCGGGCCCGCCAGGTGGTGGTCGAGCGCGCGGTGCTCGAGCACGAACTGCGGCTGCTGCGCGCCGACGGCTCGGTCCGCCAGGGCCACTCGCGCGCCACCTGCGAACTGGACGAGGACGGCCGGGTGATCGCCGTCTTCGGCGTGCTGCGCGACATCACCGACGAGCGCGCCCTGCGCCGCAAGCTGGAAGCCAGCGAGGCCCGCGCCCGGCGGGTGATCGCCGACGCCTACCAGGCCATCGTCACCATGGACCAGGCCGGCGTGGTCACCGACTGGAACCGCTTCGCCGAACGCACCTTCGGCTGGACGGCCGCCGAAGCCGAAGGGCGGCGGCTTTCCGACCTGATCATCCCCGCCGGCCTGCGCCAGGCCCACGACGAGGGGCTGACCCAGTTCCTCGCCACCGGACGCGGCGCCGTGCTCGACCAGCGGATCGAGATTTCGGCCCAACGGCGTGACGGCGAGGTCTTTCCGGTCGAACTGGCGATCAGCGCCGCCCGCAGCGCCGACGGCTGGCAGTTCACCGCCCTGATGCACGACATCAGCGCCCGCAAGGCGCAGATGGAAGAGTTCGAGACCGCCTTCCACCACGCCTCGGTGGGCATGGCCCTGGTTACGCTCGACGGCGCCTTCAACAAGATCAACGCCGCCTTCTGCGACATCGTCGGCTACGACGAGGCGGCGATGCTGGCGACCGACTTCCAGACGATCACCTACCCCGCCGACCTCGACAAGGACCTGACCCTGCTGGGCCAGCTGATCGCCGGCGAGATCCCCAGCTACGGCATGGACAAGCGCTACATCCACAAGGAAGGCCGCATCGTCTGGGTGCACCTGTCTGTGTCGCTGGTCCGTGCGCCCGACGGCTCGCCCAAGCACTTCATCGCCCAGGTCCAGGACCAGACGGCCCGCGTCGAGGCCCAGGAGGCCCTGGAACACCAGACCCTGCAGCTGGCGGCCATGGCCACCCAGCTGGCCTCGGCCCGCGACGCCGCCGAGGAAGCCAACCACGCCAAGGCCGAGTTCCTGGCCAATATGAGCCACGAGCTGCGCACCCCGCTGAACGGGGTGATCGGCTTCTCGCGCCTGCTGGCCGAAAGCCCGAACCTGGCCGCCGAGGACCGGCGCCGCGCCGAGCGGGTGCGCGGGGCCGGCGAGGCCCTCAACGCCCTGATCAACGACATCCTCGACTTCTCCAAGCTCGAGGCCCGCGCCGTCACCCTCGAAAGCGCCCCCTTCGCTCTGAAGGAGATGCTGGTCGAGACCACGGCCATGGTCGAGCCCCAGGCCGACGAGCACCAGGTCGACCTGCGCATGGTCGGCGACCTCGACGGCTGGTACGTCGGCGACCGTCACCGCCTGCGCCAGATCCTGCTCAACCTGCTGTCCAACGCCGTGAAGTTCACCCGCCACGGCTCGGTGACCACCCAGGTCGAGGTCCTCAGGCAAGCCGACGGCCGCGCGACCTTGCGGATCAGCGTCGTCGACCAGGGCGTCGGCATCGCGCCCGACAAACTGGACCGGCTGTTCAAGCGCTTCTCCCAGACCGACAGCTCGATCACCCGCACCTTCGGCGGCACCGGGCTGGGCCTGGCGATCTCGCGCGAACTGGTCGAGCTGATGGAGGGCCGCATCTGGGTGGAAAGCGAGCTGGGCGAAGGCTCGACCTTCGCCTTCGAGATCGAACTGCCCCTGGCCCGGACCCCAACCACCGTCGCGCCGGTCGAGGCGTCCGGCCGGACCGCCTTCCCCGGCCGCCGGATCCTGCTGGTCGACGACGTCGAACTGAACCGCGAACTGTTCAGCGAGCTGCTGGGCCGCCGCGGCTGCATCGTCGAGACCGCCGACGACGGCGCCCAGGCGGTGAAGGCCCTGGAGCAAGCCGTCTTCGATCTCGTGCTGATGGACGTGCACATGCCGGTGATCGACGGCCTGACCGCCACCCGCGAGATCCGCCGGCGCGGCCTGACCGCCTCCCCGATCGTGGCCCTGACCGCCAGCGGCGCGCCCCAGCAGATCGCCGCCTGCCTCGAAGCGGGCATGGTCGGCCACCTGCTCAAGCCGCTGAGCGAGCGCGACCTCGACCAGGCCCTGGCCCTGCACCTGGCCAACGCCGCCGCCATGGCCGCCCCGGCGGTCGAGATCGACGACGAAGCCGCCGCCCGCGACGCCCTTGCCGCCGCCATGGGCGCGGCGCGTGTCGCCCGACTGGCCGACATGCTGCGCCAGCAACTGCTCGAACGCTTCCAGGACGAAAGCCTCGAGGCCCTGCGCGAGGACGCCCACCGCCTGGCCGGCTCGGCCGGGATCCTCGGCTTCATGCGCCTGTCGCGCGACGCCGCCGAACTGGAGACCGCCTGCATCGAAGGCCGGCCGCTCGCCGTCCCCCTGGAGCGCCTGCGTGAAGGCGTCCGCCGGGCCGTGGCCGATCTCGACGCCTGGATCGAGGACCTGTCGCGCCAGGCCGCCTGATTTCGCCGCAATCGGCCTACAAACGGAAATACAGCGGAGACCCCGTCGCGCTATAGTAGAGGCTGGTCCGATCAGGAGGCCTTCGACATGCATCGTCCCGCTCTTCTCGCCTGCGCCCTTGGCCTCGCCGCCGGCCTCGTCGCCCCGGCGCTCGCCGAAACCCCGGCCCCAGCCGCGAAGGCCAAGCCCGGCACGGCCGACCGCTGCTTCTTCGCCGACCAGATCCGCGGCTACCAGGTCGTCGACGACCGCACGCTCAATGTCGACCTGGGCCGCAAGGAAGCCTTCCAGCTGACCCTGCTGAACACGCCCTTCGACCTGGAGGTCGCCAACCGCATCGGCATCAAGTCGCGCGGCGGCTCGTGGATCTGCTCGCCGCTCGACGCCTCGGTGATCGTGCCCGAGGTCACCGGCTCCTCGCACAGCTACCGCGTTTCGGCGATGCGCAAGCTGACGCCCGAGGAATACGCCGCCGCCTGGCCCAGCGTGAAATCCAAGAAGCCCAAGTCGTAAGGCTCCTTCCGGCCACGCCCGAAAACGCTTGCCCCGCATCGCGAGGCGGCGACATCTAGAGCGTGGCCGCAGCGGCGTCGGGATCGGCGACGACGGCCGGGGAGGCCATCGATGATCCCGCAGACGACCCCCGCCGGCGCCGCGCCGACTCGCCAGGGGCCCTGGTACACCCACCTCTATGTCCAGGTGCTGGTCGCCATCGTGGCCGGGGCGCTGATCGGTCACTTCTGGCCCAGGTTCGGGGCCGACCTGAAGCCGCTGGGCGACGCCTTCATCAAGCTGGTGAAGATGGTCATCGCCCCGGTGATCTTCCTGACCGTCGTCACCGGCATCGCCGGCATGCGCGACCTTGGGCGCTTTGGGCGGGTGGCGCTGAAGGCCTTCGCCTATTTCCTGACCTTCTCGACCCTGGCCCTGATCCTCGGCCTGATCGTCGCCAATGTCGTCCAGCCGGGCGCGGGCATGAACGTCGACCCGGCCAGCCTGCACAGCGACAAGATCGCCGACTATGCGGCGAAGGCCCACGAGACCACCATCGTCGGCTTCCTGCTGCACATCATCCCCGCCACCGTGG
>NZ_JBMDIW010000020.1:0-101273 GCF_057808875.1 Caulobacter sp. FG7 | reverse complement strand
CTTCCCCCATCAAGGGGGAAGGGCTTTGAGGCCGCCGCGGCCGACGCCTCGAAAGCTGAGAACGCCCCCTCCGGCCCTTCGGGCCACCTCCCTCTTCAGGGGGAGGATCTTCAGGCCGCCGCCCGGATCCTGCGCAGCGTCGCAATCGCCCCCAGGCACGCCGCGGCGGCTTCGCGGCCCTTGTTGGCGGCGTCGTCGCGGCTGCGGACGACGGCCTGGTCGTCGTCGTAGGTGGTCAGCACGCCGAAGGTGATCGGGGTCTCGGTGGCCAGGCCCGCCTGCATCAGGCCGATGCTGGCGCCGAGGCTTATGAACTCGAAGTGGGCGGTGTCGCCCTTGATCACGCAGCCCAGGCAGACGACGCCGTCGTAGCGGCCGGTGCGGGCCAGCGCCTGGGCCAGAAGCGGCAGTTCGAAGGCGCCCGGCGCGTCGATGACGTCGCCCTCGGCCACGGGCGCGCCGCCCTCCTGAAGCTCGGCGAGGGCGCCGCGCAACAGGCCGCCGGTGACCTCGGGATTGAAGCCGCTGACGACGATAGCGACACGGGGAACGGGATGGGTCATGAAACGGGTCCGGATCAGGAGGCGCGAGCCAGGCCGTGGCCCAGCTTGTCGCGCTTGGCGGCGAGATAGGCGGCGTTGTGCGGGGTGACGGGCGCCAGCAGCGGGACCTGCTCGACCACCTCGATCCCGCCGTCGCGCAGGGCGGCGGCCTTGCGCGGGTTGTTGCTGAGCAGGCGCAGGCGATCGACGCCCAGGCTCTTCAGCATGGCGACGGCGGCGGCGTAGTCGCGCGGATCGTCGGCGAAGCCCAACGCATGGTTGGCCTCCACCGTGTCGAGCCCACCATCCTGAAGGGCGTAGGCGGCGATCTTGTTGGCGAGGCCCAGACCCCTGCCCTCGTGGCCGCGCAGATAGACCAGCGCCCCGCCCTCCTCGCCGATGCGGCGCATGGAGGCCTGAAGCTGGGCGCCGCAGTCGCAGCGCTGGGAGCCCAAGGCGTCGCCGGTCAGGCACTCGGAATGCACCCGCACCAGCGGCGCGGACCCCAGCGGCCCGTTCAGCAGAACGAGATGCTCGACACCGCTGGTGCGGTCGCGGAAGGCGCGGACCTCGAACGCCCCGCCATGGGCCGACGGCAGATGCGAGGCAGCGACCGGCTCGACCGCCTGGCGCCGCAGGTGCTCGACCAGTTCGGCGATGGTCAGGATCGGCAGGTCGTGGCGCGCGCCGAAGACCTCCAGGTCGTCGCGGCGAGCCATGGTCCCGTCGTCGTTCATCACCTCGCAGATCACGGCGGCGGGCGTCAGGCCGGCCAGGCGCATCAGCTCGACCGAGGCCTCGGTGTGGCCTGCGCGGGCCAGCACGCCGCCGGGCACGGCCCGAAGCGGGAAGACGTGGCCGGGCGAGACGATGTCGGCGGGCTTGGCCCCCGGCGCCACGGCGGCCTGGATGGTCAGGGCCCGGTCGAAGGCCGAGATGCCGGTGTCGACGCCGACCGCCGCCTCGATCGAGACGGTGAAAGCGGTGCTGCGGCGGGTGCGATTGTCGGCGACCATCGGCGGCAGGCCCAGGCGGTCGACGGCGTCGGGCTCCATGGCCAGGCAGATCAGGCCGCTGGCGGCCTTGGCCATGAAGGCGATGGCCGGCGCGTCGGCGAACTGGGCGCCGAGCACGAGGTCGCCCTCGTTTTCGCGGTCCTCGTCGTCGACGAGGATGACCATGCCGCCGGCCTTCAGGCGTTCGAGGGCGTCAGATAGGCGTGACATAGCCGCTCCACATATTTGGCCAGCACGTCGACCTCGACATTGATCGGGGCGCCGACGCCGGCGTGCTGCAGGTTGGTGTGGGTCCAGGTGTGGGGGATGATCGTGATCCCGACCGGGAAGCGTCCCTCGGCGTTCGCCGGGCCGACGTGGTTGAGGGTCAGGCTGATCCCGTCCAGCGCGATCGAGCCCTTCTCGACGCAGAAGGCCCGCAAGGCGCCCGGCAGGCTGAGCGTCAGCCGGCGAGAGCCCCCGTCGTCGGTCACCTCGACAAGGCGCGCGACGCCGTCGACATGGCCCTGGACGAGGTGTCCCGACAGCCGGGTCGACAGGGTCACGGCGCGCTCGAGATTGAGCCGGGTTCCAGCGCCGGCCGCGCCCAGGCTGGTGCGGGCCAGGGTCTCGGGGCTGACGAAGAAGTCGGCCCCGCCGCCAGGATCATGGCGCACGACGGTCAGGCAAACGCCGTTGACGGCGACGCTTTCGCCCAGCGTCAGGTCGGCAAAGCCGGTGGCCAGGGACAGGCGCAGCGCCCCGTCCTCGGGGGCGACGGCGACGACCTCGCCCAGGGTTTCGATGATGCCGGAGAACATGGAGCTCCTTCAGGCCACTTGGCGGGCCGCCTGGACGCGCGAGGAGATCTCGACAGTGTCGGGATCGCCGACGCGGGCGGCCTTGGTGATGACGACGCGCTCGTCCCAGAGGCCGGCGGCGAGGAAGGCGGCCGACAGGGTCGGACCGGCCTCGACCAGGGCCTCCAACGCGCCGCCTTCGGCCAGGTCGGCCAGCAGCGCGGGGATGTCGGCGTGGACGGAAGGGTCGAGGCCGCGCTCGCGGGCGGCGGCCAGATAGGCGTCCGGCACGCGCCCCCGGCGGTCGAGGATGGCCAGGCGACGCGGCGTGCGGCGGGGGTCGGGCGTGCGGCGGACGGTCAGCAGCGGTGCGTCGGCCAGGATCGTGCCCGAACCGGTGACCATCGCGTCGGCGCGGCGGCGCAGGACGTGGGCGAGATCCAGCGACGCTTCCGAGGTGAAGGTCTTCTCGCCCGGCGGCGGGACCATCGAACCGTCGGCGGTGAAGGCCTGCTTGAGGGTCAGCCAGGGCCGGCCCTGGGTGGCGCGCATGGCGAAGGGCGCGATCAGGCGGGCGCACTCTGCGGCCAGAGGTCCGGCGACGAAGGCCACATCGAGGCCGGCGGCGGAAAGGCGGCCGGCCCCGCCGCCGGCGACGGCCGGGTTGGGGTCGCGGGCGCCGATCCAGACGGCGCGGGCGGGGCTGGCTAGGATCGCCTCGCTGCACGGGCCGGTGCGGCCGTGGTGGTTGCACGGTTCCAGGGTAACGACGAGGGTGTGGACCTCGTCCCAGCGATCGCGGCAGGCGGCGAGCGCGGCGGCTTCGGCGTGCGGCAGGCCCGCGCCTCGGTGAGCCTCGACCGCCAGGACCGTTCCGTCGGCGGCCAGCACGGCGCAGCCCACCGGCGGGTTTGGCGCGGTGGCGCCGGCCAGGGCGGAGGCGGCGTCGAGGGCCAGGCGGAAGGCCCGGGCGATGGTCGGCGGTGGAGGCGAAAGAGCCGTCATGCCAAGCAGTTAGGCCGCGCTCCTCAGGCTCGCCAAGCGTTGGTCGCTTTTCGAAACTCTTACATGTTAGAGCCCTTGGGAAATGACGGCGGCGCGTTTTGCGCCTACGAGCGTGAGCATGCGCGCGCAGCCCCCGAGCCGGCCATGAAGGGCCCCCTGAACAGCGTCGAGCCCCATGGCGACTGGGCGCCGGGGCTGCAGAAGGCCCGCCTCTACGAGCTGATCCTGCAGGACATCATCCTGGGCGAGTTGCCGCCGATGCAGGTGCTGGAGGAAAAGGCCCTGGCCGCCCGCTACGCCGGCGGGGTGGCCGGGGTGCGCGAGGCGCTGGGACGGCTGGCCATCGAAGGCCTGGTCGTGCGCCGGCCACGCGTGGGCACCATCGTCGCGCCGATGGACGTCACCGAGATCGAGCACGCCTTCGAGGTGCGGCGAATGCTGGAGGGCCGCACGGCGGCCCTGGCCGCCCGCAACCGTCGTCCGGCGGATCTGGTGGCCATCACCGCCGCCTTCGAGGGGGCCGAAGCGGCGATCGAGGCCGGCGACTTCCGGGCCATGCTGGCCATGGACCACGCCTTTCACCGGGCCGTGGCCTTCGCCGCCCAGAACCCCACCCTCGCCCGCTTCGTCATCGCCCTGCAGAACGTCGCGACGCGGTTCTGGATCTGGCAGATGGAGAAGCAGACGCCCGAGGAGCAGATGGCCGACGTGGTGCTGCACCGGGCGCTAGCCCAGGCCATCGTCGACCGCGATCCGGGCGCCGCCGAAGCGATCTGCGCCCAGCTGATCGGCGAGCCGCCCAGCGCCCAACGCGCCTGACATCGCCCATGATGGGTGAAAAATGGGCCGACTACGGGTTGCGCATTGTTACGTTATAACATAGTTGACCTCCTACTATTGTTAGATGGGGTCAGCGTTCCATGCAACTTCGAAGCATCCTTCTCGCCGCCGGCAGCCTTACCGCCCTCGCCGCTCCGACCTGGGCGCTCGCCGCGCAGTCCGGCCCCGGCGGGACCGACGTCGAGGGCGTGGTGGTGACCGCCGACCCGCTGGGCCGCTCGGGCAAGGACGTGATCTCCAGCGTCGCGGTGCTGACCGGCGAAGAGTTCGTGCAGCGCCGCCAGGCGACGCTGGGTGAGACGCTGAACGGCCTGCCGGGCGTCAATTCCGACACCTTCGGCGGCGGCGCCAGCCGGCCGGTGATCCGCGGCCAGACCGCCCCGCGCGTGAAGGTGCTGAGCGAGGGCGCGGCCCTGATGGACGCCTCGGAGGTGTCGCCCGACCACGCCGTCTCGGGCGAGCCGCTGCTGCTGGAGGGCGTGGAGATCCTGCGCGGTCCCAGCGCCCTGCTCTATGGCGGCGGCGCGATCGGCGGCGCGGTCAACCTGATCGACCGCAAGATCCCGACGCAGGTCCCGCCGCTGGGCGGCGACGGCGTGGCCGAGGTGCGCTTCGGTTCGGGCGACAACGAGCGGGCCGGCGTGCTGGGCCTGACGGCGGGCGTGGGCCAGTTCGCGGTGCGGATCGAGGCCGCCGGCCGAAAGACCGACGACTACGAGGCGCCCGGCTTCGACAGCTCGACCGTCCCCGGCACCTTCAACCGCACCTCGACGGCGACCCTTGGCCTGTCGTGGATCGGCTCGCGCGGCTATCTGGGCGCGGCCTACACCCAGCAGGACAGCAGGTACGGCCTGCCCGGCCACAGCCACGAATACGAGTCCTGCCACCCGCACGGAACGACCCTGCACTGCGGCGGCCACGACGATCATGGCGACGAGGACGACCACGATCACGACCATGAGGGCGAGGAGCACGGCGCCCCGGTGGTCGACCTGCTGAGCAAGCGCGTCGACGTGCGCGGCGAGATCAACGACCCGTTCGCCGGTGTCGAGCGCATCCGTTTCCGTGGCGGCTATACCGACTATCGCCACCACGAGATCGAGGACGGCGCCATCGCCACCACCTTCGGCAACGAGGGCTACGACGCCCGCGTCGAGGTGCAGCACGCGCCGATCGGCGGGGTGCGCGGCGTGGTCGGCGTGCAGGTGGGCAAGAGCGACTTCTCGGCCGTGGGCGAGGAGGCCTTCCTTCCGGAGAGCCGCACCGAGACCCGGGCGCTGTTCGTGGTCGAGGAATACGTGGCCGGCGACTGGCGCTTCGAAGGCGCTCTGCGCCAGGAGTGGCAGGAGGCCAGCGCCGAAGGCCGCGTGGACACCGACCACAAGCCGTTCTCGGCCTCGGCCGCGGCCAGCTGGACCTTCACGCCGGGCTATGTGGCCTCGCTGTCGGTCGCCCGCTCGCAGCGCGCGCCCAGCGCCCAGGAGCTCTATGCCCGCGGGGTGCACCTGGCGACCAACACCTACGAGATCGGCTCGGCCGGCCTCGACGTCGAGACCGCCGCCTCGGTGGAGCTGGGCCTGCGCAAGACGCAAGGCGCCACGACCTTCTCGGCCAGCGCCTATCGCTACGCCTATGACGGCTACATCTATGCCGACACCCTGGACCGCTACGAAGACTTCCGCCTGGTGCGCTACGCCCAGGACGACGCCGCCTTCACCGGCCTGGAGGGCCAGGTGACCCAGAAGCTGAAGCCCTGGCTGTCGGTGACGGCCTTCGGCGACTACGTGCGGGCCAAGCTGAAGGACGGCGGCGGCGACCTGCCGCGCATTCCGGCCGGACGCCTGGGCCTGCGCGGCGACGCCAAGAGCGGCGCGTGGAGCGGCAATGTCGAATATGTGCGGGTCTTCGAGCAGGACCGCATCGCGGCCTTCGAAAGCCGGACGCCGGGCTACGACATGGTCAACGCCACTGTGGCCTACGACCTGCCGATGGGTCCGGTGATCGGCCAGGTGTTCCTGCGCGGCACCAACCTGCTGGACGAAAAGGCGCTGAACCACGCCTCGTTCGTCGCCACGTCGGCCCCGCTGCGCGGACGCAACGTGGTGATGGGTCTGCGGGCGCTGTTCTAGGACGGCGCAAGCTTGGAGACGCCATCCCCTCCCCGGCGTCTCCGAAGGTTCGTCATCCCGGACAGCGTCCGGGATGACGAGCTTGCTTCAGGGTGGATCGAAACTCAGCAGGACACAGCCCCCAAATCCGTCCTTCCCCGCGAAGGCGGGGACCCAAGCCGAGCCTGCGGGTCGTTCACGGCAGCGCCTTATCCCCAAACCCAGCTTGGATCCCCGCCTTCGCGGGGAAGTTCGGTTGAGAGATGAAGGGCCGCGAACTACCGCCCCAACTCAGTCCGCCTTCGCCACGGCGCCCGGCGTGATGCGCACGCTGTGCACCGCCCACATCGGCTCGATGGCCTTGCTGGCGAAGGTGAAGCAGAGGTCGCCCTTGCCGCGCGGCGGGGCGTCGACGACGATCTCGGTCAGGGCCGAGTTCTTGGCCGCCTGCGTCAACGGCACGGTGGCCAGGCGCGGCCCCTTGCAACCGAAGCGCACCTCCAGCTCGCCCTCGGGCCGCGAAGGCGGACGCACCGGCAGCGGCTCCAGCTTGTTGCCGAGCTGGAAGTTGAAGGGCAGCTGGCCCACCGTGACCGTCAGCTTGGCGCCCGCCGAAAGGTCGGCGTCCTTCCAGATCCAGCACGGGTTGAGGATGTCGAGCAGGAAGGTCGCGCGCTCGCCCTTCTCATTGGCGCCGTCGTCTTCGAGGTTGAGGATCAGGCCCTCCGTGCAGCGCGTCAGCTGGTGCGAGCGGCGCGTCAGGGCCGTGTCGGCGGTGACGTTCCAGGCGCGCACCCGGCCCAGCGGATGCTTGCCCTGGAAGGTGCGGGCCTTCAGCGGCGTTCCGGCCGACAGTTTCAGCGGCGCGGCGTAGCGCGGCGAGGCCGCGGTCGGCTCCGAACCGTCGGTGGTGTAGCGCACCTCGCCGACCTGCAGGCCGGTGTCGAGGCTGGCGCCGATCTCGCCGCCCTTGGGCCAGTCGAACGCGGCTTGCGGCTCGAACGGCACGGTGTCGTAGGCCAGGCCCAGGTCGGACAGGCGGCCCAAGGTGGCCGGCAGGCGATCCTCGAAGCCCGCCCAGCCCTGCTTGTCGCGGGGGGTCCAGGCGTTTTCCGCCAGGGCCGCCAGGCGCGGGAACAGCATGGTCACGGCCCGCTCGTCGGTGCGGATGTGCTCGCTGAACATCGTGGCCTGCATGCCCAGCACGTGCTTGTGCTGCTCGGGCGTCAGCTCGCTCGGTTCGGCATTGAAGGCGTAGACGCTTTTCAGCGTCGAAAGCTTGCCGCGGCCGGGCGGCTCGTCGGGCGAGGTGCTCTGGCGATGGTCGAAGTAGAGCACCGGCCCCGGGGCCAGGACGGTGTCGTGCCCCTGCTTGGCGGCGGCGACGGCGCCTTCCAGCCCGCGCCAGGACATGACCGTGGCGTTGGGCGCGAGACCGCCTTCGAGGATCTCGTCCCAGCCGACCAGGCGGCGGCCCTTGGCGTTGAGGTGCTTTTCGATGCGCTGGATGAAGTAGCTCTGCAGGGCGTGCTCGTCGGCCAGGCCCAGTTCCTTCATGCGGGCCTGGATCTTCGGGCTGGCCTCCCACTGGGCCTTCAGCGCCTCGTCGCCGCCGACGTGGATGTATTCCGACGGGAAGATGGCCATCACCTCGTCGAGCACGTCCTCAAGGAAGGCGAAGGTGGCGTCGTCGACGTTGAAGATGTCGGGATAGACGCCCCAGTCGGCCATCACGCGATCGGCGGCCGGGCGCGTGCCCAGCTGCGGATAGCTGGAGATCGCCGCCTGGGCGTGGCCGGGCATCTCGATCTCGGGCACGACGACGATGCTGCGAGCGGCCGCATAGGCGACGATCTCCCGCGCCTGCTCCTGGGTGTAGAAGCCGCCGTAGCGGACCTCCTCGCCGGAGGCCTTGTAGCCCGCCGCCCCGGCCGGACGCCGCCAGGCGCCGTGGTCGGTGAGGTTGGGATACTTCTTGATCTCCAGGCGCCAGCCCTGGTCGTCGGTCAGGTGCCAGTGCAGCGTGTTCAGCTTCAGGCTGGCCATGCCGTCGATGATCCGCTTGATCGTCGGCAGGCTCTGGTAATGGCGGGTGCTGTCGAGCATCAGGCCGCGCCAGGAAAAGCGCGGGGCGTCCTCGATGCTCACGGCCTGCACGCGGACCGGCGCGCCGGCCTTGTCCTGACCGGCCAGTTGCCACAGCGACACCGCGCCATAGAACAGGCCCGCCTTGTCCTGGGCGCGGATCTGCGCGCGCTGGGACGAGACGTCGAGGGCGTAGGCCTCGCCCGCCGGACCGCCGCGCGACAGCACGACGCCGCCGGCGCCGGTGGGCGCGCCTTCCTTGATCGAAAGGCGCACGCCGCGGGTGGCCGCCAGGGTGTCGACCAGCCACTGGGCCGCGGCCCGGGCCTCGGCGTCGCCAGCCGCGATCCAGACGGCGTCGCCGGCGCGCAGGGCCAAAGAACCTTGCGCCGGCGCGATCTTGGCCGGGGCCGGGGTGATGGCGAAGGCCTGGGCGGCCAGGGCCGGCGCGGGCAGCACGGCGGCGAGCGCGACGGCGGCCGCGACGGATCGGAGGGCGAAAGGCATGGTCAGCTCCCAGCGGCCTCTTTTCAGAGGCTCTTGATCGTTATGTTCGAAATTCGGGCCGCGAAGCCCTTGCCGGCCGGCGAGGCGGCCATGACGCCGAGGTCGACGGTTTCCGGCATCGGCAGGTGGCCAAGGCGGGTGTCGACGAAGGCGCCTTCCCCCACGGCGTGGGCGCAGAACAGGGTCTGGCCCGAGCGGCGCAGCTTGACCCGCACGGCCGGCGCGGTGGGGATCACGAGCGAGGAGCCGTCAGACCAGTCGCGGGTGAAGACGGTGGCCGAGTGCAGCTCTCCGCCCAGGCGCTCGACCCCGGTCTTCATCCAGAGGTCGGGGGCCAGGCGCAGCATCAGGCCGGTCTGGTCGGCGTCGGCGGCGTAATCGCCGGACAGGACGGCGGTCATCTCGAAGTCGCCGGACTGGCGGCGGAACCAGAAGTGGCCGTTGTCGACCAGCGGACCGCCGGCCGTGCGCCGCCAGAAGTCCGTGCCGGGGCCGGCTTCGCAGGCCAGGGTTCCGTCCTTCCAGGCCCAGGTCGGCGGCGCGTTGAGCCACGACCAGCCGTCGGAAGCGCGCGCCAGGGTCGGCGTGGCGACGGCGGCGGCGGCGCTGACGAGAAAGCCCCGGCGATGGATGGCGCGATCAGACGACAAGGCTGAGCCCCAGCACGCAGATCAGGCCGACGATGCCGACCAGGCTCTCCATCACCGTCCAGGACAGCAGGGTCTCCTTCAGGGTCAGGCCGAAATACTCCTTGAACAGCCAGAAGCCCGGGTCGTTGACGTGCGAGAACATCAGGCTGCCGGCGCCGATGGCCAGGACCATCAGGTTGGGGTCGACGCCGGTCGTGGCCATCAGGGGCTGGATCAGTCCGGCGGCGGTGAGGCCCGCGATGGTGGCCGAGCCCAGGGCGACGCGGATGACGACGGCGATCAGCCAGCCCAGCACCAGCGGATGCAGCGGCAGCGAGCCCAGCCAGCCGCCGAGCGTGGCGCTGACGCCGCTGTCGACGAACACCTGCTTCAGGGCCCCTGCCCCGGCCAGGATCAGCAGGATCGAGGCCACGTCCTTCAGGGCGTCGCCATAGCGCTGCATCTGGATGGGAATGCCGATGCCGCGCAGCACCCCCAGGCTGAAGGTGGCGTAGATCAGGCACAGGGTCAGGACGACGGCGGGGTTGCCGAGGAAGCCGATCAGGTCGTGGGTCGGCGACGGGTTCTTGAAGGCGACCAGCAGCGCCGTGGTGGCGGCGATCAGCACCACGGGCAAGAGCGCAGTGGTGAAGCTGTTGATCGGGCCCGGCGCCTTGGCGTCCGCGGCCTCCTCGGCGGCGAACGGCGAGTCCGCGGGCGGTCCGCCCAGCGGCAGCAGGTTGACGCGCTTGAGCACCAGCGTGAGCAGCGGGCCGCCGACCATCAGGGCGGCGATGGCGACGATCAGGCCGTAGCCGAGGGTCAGGCCCGTGTCGGCGCCGAACAGGGTGACCAGGGCGGCCGGCGACGGGTGCGGCGGCAGGTAGCCGTGGGCGACCGACAGGCCCGACAGCAGCGGCAGGCCGACATAGACCGGCGGCAGGTCGGCCCGCTTGGCGATCGAGAAGATCAGCGGGATCATGACCACGAAGCCGACGCTGTAGAACAGCGGGATGCCGACGATCAGGCCGGTCATGGCCATGGCCAGCAGGATGAAGCGCAGGCCGACGGCGCCGATCAGCGCGCGGGCGATGCTCTGGGCGGCGCCGCTGTCGGCGATGGCGCGGCCGAACATGGCTCCCAGGCAGATGATGGCCACGAGGCCGCCGAGCATGTCGCCGACGCCCTTCTCGAGGGACTTGGGGATCTGGGCCAGCGGCATGCCGAACAGCACCGCGCCGCCCAGAGCCACGACCAGGAAGGCCAGGAACGGCGGGACCTTGCCCCAGGCGATCAGCACGACCAGCAGCGCGATCAGCGCGACAACGGCGAGCACCATCATGACCAAGCCACCACCCTAGAGCACGCGGGCGACGTTTCGCTCCGCTGCGGGAAGGAAAGAGCGATTCCCCGGCGCCGTGGGGTTTTGTGGCGCCGGGGAATCTAAAGCCGAACAAGGCAGGGGATCCGCCTTGGGGCTGAGGCCCGGCCGCTTACCGGGGAGGGAGTGGCTTCGCGGCCGGTGGTGGGCGCGCTCGCAGAAGCGCGCCCGAGCACGGCGATCAGAACCGCAGGCGAACGCCCGCGCGGTACATCCGACCGATGGTGTCGTAGAGGTAGGGGTTGACGCCCGGGCTGACGTTGGTGGTCGGCGCGGCGACCGGATCCTCGTCGAACAGGTTGTCGACCTTGAAGTAGGCGGTGACGTTGTCGTTGACGTCGTAGGTGCCGCCGAGGTCGACGTAGGTCGCCCCCTCCATGTGGTTGTTGTCGATGGTGCGGCGCTGCACGGTCGAGACCGGGCAGTTGGTCTGGCACTCGATGTATTCGTTGTTGTAAACGCCGTCGCTGATCCAGCGCTGGTAGAGGGTCAGGCTGAGACGATCGAGCGCCCAGGTCTGGCTGAAGGTGGCCTTCCAGTCAGGGGTGTTGGACAGGTTCACGCCGGCGCTCTCGACCGGGATCGTGCCCAGCACGCCCGAGGTGGTCTTGAAGCTCATGACGTGGGTGGCCAGGGCCCGGATCGACAGCGTGCCCGGCAGGCCCCAGTCTTCCAGGTTCTTGCGGTAGATCGCCTCCAGGTCGACACCCTTGGTGCGCATGGTGGCCACGTTGAAGGCCTGCACCCGCACGAAGTTGGTGTTGGGCTGGGTGCTGGTCAGCAGCATCGCCCCGCAGATCTCCTGGTTGCCGGCGACGCACAGGTCGACCAGGTCCTGGGCGGCCAGCGAGTTGATGGCGCCGTCGACCTTGATGTCGAAATAGTCGGCCGAGAAGCTGAAGCCCGGCAGCCAGGCCGGCTCGGCCAGGACGACGCCGACCTCGGTGTTGCGGGCGATCTCGGGACGCAGGTTGCTGTTGCCGACGATCTCCTGGAGGACGTTCACCGCCGTGCCGCGATAGAGGACGGTGGCGTTGGTCACCACCGGCGGCGCGAACAGCTCGCCCAGGTTCGGGGCGCGGATGTCGCGCGAGGTCACCGCCCGCAGGCGCAGGCCCTGGACCGGGGTCTTCCAGACGCCGCCAAGCTTCCACGTCGTGACGTTGCCCGAGGTGCTGTACCTGGTCTGGCGGACCGCGCCGTTGATGTTGGCCTCGCCGAGGGTCTCGGACTGAAGGACCGGCACGTTGGCTTCGAGATAGCCTTCGGTGACGCTGTAGGAGCCGTGGCCGCCGTGATAGTTGCCGGCGTACCAGTTGTTGCCCGCCAAGCGCAGCAGCGGATCGGCCTTGTAGTCGTCGGTGTAGCCGTTGTCGGCGGTGGCGCCGTCGCCGTAGGGGTCGCCGATGGTGCGGTACTTTTCCTCGCGCCATTCCAGGCCGGCGGCGATGGCCACCGGGCCGGCCCACGACTGGAAGGGCTCGCCGGTGACGTTGAACGCGGCGACGGACTCGTTCTGCTTGGAGCGCTGGCGCGGCCCGTTCTTGGGCATGACGTAGGCCAGGGCGGCCGGATCCTGGGCGACATTGCCGATGATGTTCAGCGGCACGCAGCCGGCGGCGCGGGCGATCGGATCGCGGCAGATCACCGTGCCGTTCGGGCCGGCGATGGCGTCGATGGCGGCGTTGTAGCGCGGCGTCAGGGTGATGTTGTCGACGTCGATGCTGATGCGGTTGATGCCGTAGGCATAGTAGGCGTCATAGCTCCACGACGTGCCCAGCACCTCGCGGCTGCCGGTCGCGCCCAGCACGAAGCGTTCCTGCTCGCGCTTGACGTTGACGTCGATGGGACCGAAGGCGCCGTTGCTGGTGCCCATCTGGAAGCTGGTGATGTTGTTGCTGACGCAGGCCGAACGGATGGCGGCCGGCACGAACGGGTTCTCGCACTGGATGGTCAGGCCGGTGCGCTCGGCGCCGACATTGGGCTGGTTGAGCGAGTTCACCTGGGCGAAGTTGGTGGTCAGGTAGATCTCGTCGTCGTCGCCCCACTTGTAGCTGACGCGGCCGTAGGCGACTTTTCGCTTAAGCCGCGCGGCCAGGGTCGGCGAGGCGCCGATGCCGCCCGACAGGTCGCCGCCGACGCAGAACGGGGCGAAGCAGCCGGTGACGCCGCCGGCGCCGTTGGGCGTACCGCCCGAACCGTACTGGAACTGGTAGGGCGCGCCGCCCTGACCGAAGGCGATGCCTTGCAGCGGGCCGTTGGTGATCAGGCCGTACTTGGCGTACTGGATCTGCTGGGCGCCCTTGATGACGCGATACTGCGGACGGCCGTCGGTGGTCGAGGCCAGCGGGCGCACCTGGATGGCGGGGGTTTCGTACCAGTCACGGCCGCCAGCCTGCTGCTCGCCGAAGCCGCCGGCCAGGACGCCGGCCTCGCGGCTGTATTCGACGCTGCCGATGATGCGCAGGCGGTCGTCCATGAAGGCGTCGCCGAACGCGGCCTGGGCCACGAAGGTGTCGTTGTCGCGATACTTGCTCTCGCCGCCTTCGAGGCGGGCCTTGAAGCCCTCGAAGGTCTTGTCGGTGACGAAGTTGACCACGCCGCCAATGGCGTCCGAACCGTAGGAGGCCGAGGCGCCGCCGGTGACCACGTCGACCTGCTTGATCAGCAGCTGCGGGAACTGGCTGACGTCGGACACCCCGTTGATGTTGGCGGGGGTGACGCGCTGGCCGTCCAGCAGGGTCAGGGTGCGGATGGGGCCAAGGCCGCGCAGGCTGAACGAGCTAAGGCCCTGCATGCCGCTGCTGGTGCTGTTGACGAAGACCGTCTTGCCGGTGCTGCCTTGCAGGGCCGGCATCTGGACGATGGCCTGGAAGACGTTGGGCTGCGAGGCCTTCTCCAGGTCCTCGGCGGTGACGGTGGTGGTCGGCGTCGGCTGAGTGAAGCCGCGCGAGGCGATGCGAGAACCGGTGACGACGACTTCCGAGACGGTGGAGTCACCTTCGGCGGCGGACGCTTCGGCCTGTTGAGCCGCGTGGGCCATCGCCCCCCAGGACAACAGCGCCAGAGCCGAGACCGTGCCGGCATAGGTTCGGCGATTCAATTTCAACAACTTCCAGCCCCCTTGCTCGAGGAGCACGAGCCCGGGCGCACTGTTGGCGCTCACTGAACCCGACTCCAGATAAATATTATTACTTCTCCGCAGACACGGAGATGCTCTTTATATTTTTGAATGTCGGACAATTAGGCTCGGATACTGTTGCGAACCGGGCCACCGCCTTCAATTCCCGCCCTCTTGAGGACGCAGGAAGGATTGTCACAGGGCCTATATAACGTCAATCACAAAACATTCATTTATGTAGCAATCATAAAACGATTGCCTATGACCTCACCCCGAAATCCACAAATTCCCTTATTTTTCAACGCACAGAGCGGCGCCCGCAAATGCGGCGCCGATGAAAGATACGCTATCAAAGCGACGCGAGCAGCCTCGCGCGCACACGCAGAGCGCATGAGAGCGCTATCAAGAGAAGATCGAATTCCAAGCGCCCCAATAGGCGATGCGCGTCACTCGCCAAGCATACGGCTACGCGGCGTCCAGAAGAGCCTCCGCGGCGAAGGCTGGCCGGCCGACCCGGTCAGTCGCCGATCGGCTGCTGAGGCGCGATTCCGTGCAGCCAGGCGACGCTGCCGCGCGCCCGGCGCAGCATCTGGTGCGCCCGCTCGCCCAGCGACACCGCCACCGCATAGGCCAGCCGGTCGATGACGAACAGCTGGGCGAAGCGCATCGGGTTGGGCTGGAACTCCTCGACGCCCGACGGCGACAGCCCCACGTGCAGACAGACGTCGGCGTCGCGACCGAGCGGCGAATCCGCGTCGGTGATGGCGATGCAGGTGGCCTTGTAGTGCTTGGCCAGCTCCATGCTTTCCTGCAGTTCGCGCGGGCGACCGGTGGACGACAGGAACAAGGCCACGTCGCCCGGCGACAGGATCGCGGCCGACATGCGCTGGGCGTAGCCGTCGGTGAACACCATGGCCGGCACGTCGAGGCGGAACAATCGGTTGTGGATCTCGCTGGCCAGCGCCGCCGAACTGCCGCCGATACCGTAGATCACCACGCGCGCAGCCTTGGCGATGGCCAGGGCGGCGACCTGCAAGTCCTTTTCGCTCAAGGTCTCGCGCGTGCGGCCGAGCGCGTCGATGATGGTGTCGAACAGCCGATCGGCGACCGCGGCGTCAGCGCCAAGGGCGACCTGCGGCTCAGGCCTGGCCGGCGCCGGACGCGCCGCCCGCTCGCGCTGGTCGGTGACGGCCTGGGCGTGGGCGAGCTCCTGGATCAGGCGGAACTTCAGGTCCTTGAAGCCCTCGCAACCGACCGTGCGGCAGAAGCGCATGACCGTCGGCTCGCTGACCCCCAGGTCGGTCGCCACCGACTTGACGCTGGCGCGGACGAACTCGTGCGGCGACTTCAGGATCAGCTTGGCGATCTTGAGATCCGAGCGCGTCATCGCCTCCATCATCGCCTCGATGCGCGGAAGGATGTCGCCGTCGTCGACGGCGTTTTCAGACTGACTCATCCCCCGATCCCTTCACCAAACGGCGCGCGCCCGACGACTGATACCGACAACGATGTCGCGCCGCAATCAAGGCCGCGACCCCACCAGCACCAAGAATGATAGTTTTGCTACATTTTCGTTGACACCGCTACATCCGGCATGGCTCCTGAGCATCGGAACTCGACCTTGAGTCAGGAGAATTTCGTGTCCATCCAACGCATCGGCGCGGCCACCACGGGCACCGGCGGCAACGCCCTGCCCTTCTGCCAGGCCACGGTCGCCAACGGCTTCGTCTTCGTCTCGGGCCAGGTGCCGATGGACGAGAACGGCGTGCTGGTCGACGGCGGCGTCGTACCCCAGACCCACAAGGTCATCGAGAACATCGTCGGCATACTGGCCAAGGCCGGCTGCACCCTGAAGGACGTGGTCAAGGCCAATGTCTGGCTCGACGACGCCCGCGACTTCCACGCCTTCAACCGCGTCTACAACGGCTATTTCGGCGACGCCCTGCCCGCTCGCGCCTGCGTGCAGTCGCCGATGATGGTCGACTGCAAGGTCGAGATCGAGGTCATCGCCGTGGTTCCGCAGGCCTGACGCCGATGATGTCGCCCGCCGATCTCGACACGCTGGTCCTCGCGCCCGGAACCAAGGCCGTCCCGCTGGACGGCTCGGTGCGCACCCTTGGCGACCTGGCCGGCCGCGGCCTGTCGCTGCTCGGCGGCGACATCCCGATGCCGGCCGCGGTGCTGAAACGCGCCGCGATCGACAACAATCTGGCCGTCATGCAGGCTTATGTCGACGCGGCGGGCGCGAAGCTCGCCCCGCACGCCAAGACGACCATGTGCCCGCAGCTACTGACGCGGCAGATCGAGGGCGGCGCCTGGGGCCTGACGGCGGCGACCATGACCCAGCTGAAGCTGTGCCACGAGATCGGCGCCCCGCGCCTGATCCTGGCCAACCAGCTGGTCGGCCGCGCCGAGATCGAGTGCCTGCGCGACCTGACGAAGAAGGCGCCCGAGCGCCCGGTCTATGTGCTGGTCGACGGCGAAGCCGGCGTGCGGGCCATTTCCGACATCTTCGCCGCCGCGCCCGACGCGCCGCCGGCCCGCCTGCTGATCGAGCTGGGCATGGCCGACGGCCGCTGCGGCGTGCGCTCGGCGGGCGAAGGCCTGGCGCTGGGCCGCCTGGTCCATGCCCTGCCGGGCGTCGAACTGCACGGCGTCGAGGGCTATGAGGGCCTGGTCTTCAGCGACCACGCCGTGCGCGACGCCGTCGAGGTCGACGCCTATCTCGACGGCCTGATCGGGTTGCACCACGCCCTGCGCGCGGAAGGCCTCTATGCCTTGGACGAGGTGGTGCTGACCGCCGGCGGTTCGGCCTATTACGACCTGGTGGCCCGGGCTCTGGCCGGCGAGGCGCCGGGCGCGACGATCGTGCTGCGCAGCGGCTGCTACGTCACCCACGACAGCGGCTTCTATCGCGAACTGTTGAGCCGCATGGACGCCCGCGAGGCTGTCGGCGCTCCGCCCCGGCTGCGCCCCGCGCTGGAGGTCTGGACCCGGGTGATCTCGCGCCCGCAGCCCGACATGGCCATCGTCATGATGGGCAAGCGCGACGTCTCGTTCGACATCCATCTGCCGGCCGCCCGCCACTGGTTCCGTCCGGGCCTGCACCAGCAGGCGCAGAGCATCGACGGCGTCGTCACCGCCAAGCTGGCGGACCAGCACGGCTTCCTCACGATCGCCCCCGACGCCGACCTGGCGGTCGGCGACCTGCTGGGCTTCGAGATCTCCCACCCCTGCACGACCTTCGACAAGTGGTCGGTGCTGCTGGAGGTCGACGAGGCCTACGGCGTGCTGGGCGGCCTGAAGACCTTTTTCTAAAGCGAGCGTTCCTTGAGCAGTCCGACCATGGCAAGCCCCCTCCCCGCCGCCGACATCGTCCTGAAGGGCGGAACGGTCATCGACGGAAGCGGCGGCGCGGCCTTCGTCGCCGACGTCGCCCTGGCCGGCGACACCATCGTGGCCGTGGGCGCCTCGTTGCCGACGGGCGTGGCGCAGGTGATCGACGTCTCGGGCCTGGTGGTGGCGCCGGGCTTCATCGACGTGCACACTCACGACGACCTCGTCTGCATCACCCAGCCCGACATGCTGCCCAAGATCAGCCAGGGCGTGACGACCGTGGTGGCGGGCAATTGCGGGATCTCGGCCCCGATGCTGCGCTTCGACGATGCGGTGGCCGAGCCCTTCAACCTGCTGGGCGCGCGCGAGGACTTCGCCTACGCCGCCTTCGCCGACTATCGCCGCGCCATCGAGGCGGCCAGCCCGCGCGTCAACGTGGCGGCCCTGGTCGGCCACTCGACCCTGCGCGTGCTGTGCATGGACGACCTGGAGCGACCCGCCACGCCCGCCGAGCGCGAGGCGATGGACACCCTGCTGCGCAACGCCCTCTCGGAAGGCGCCCTGGGCATGAGCTCGGGCGTGTTCTACGCCCCGGCCTGGGCCGCCGACATGGAAGAGCTTCAGGCGCTGGCCCGCACCGTCGCCCAGGCCGGCGGCGTCTACACCGCCCACATCCGCGACGAGCGCGAGGGCATCATCGAGGCCCTGAAGGAAGCCTTCGCCGTGGCCGCGCCCAGCGGCGCGCCGCTGATCCTGTCGCACCACAAGTGCGCCGGCGTGCGCAATTGGGGCCGGGCGGCCGAGACCCTGGGGCTGATCGACCAGACCCGCCAGAGCCAGCCGGTGCACCTGGACTGCTATCCCTACACCGCCGGCTCGACGATCATCCGCCCCGACCTGGCCGACGGCGAGGTCGAGATCCTGGTCAACTGGTCCGAGCCGCATCCGGAGATGGCCGGCCGCACCCTGGCGGTGATCGCCGCCGACTGGGGCCTATCGCAGCCGGAGGCGGCAGAGCGGCTGATGCCCGGCGGCGCCAGCTACTTCCAGATGGCCGAGGCCGACATGCGCTCGATCCTGGCCCATCCCTGCTGCATGGTCGGCTCGGACGGCCTGCCGCACGACAAGCGCCCGCACCCGCGCCTTTGGGGCGCGTTCCCGCGCGTGCTGGGCCACTACGCCCGCGACCAGAAGCTGATCAGCCTGGAGGCGGCCGTGCACAAGATGACCGGCCTGGCCGCCGACACCTTCCGCCTGGCCGGTCGTGGCCGCGTGGCCGCGGGGATGAAGGCCGACCTGACGGTCTTCGACGCCGAGGCGATCATCGACCAGGCCACCTATGAGGCCCCCACCCGCCCGGCCAGGGGCGTGGAGCACGTGTTCGTCAACGGCGCCCTGGCCTGGAGCGACGGCGGCGTGGTCGGCCAGCGAGCGGGCCGCTTCCTGCGCTCGGCCGCCTGAAGTCTCAGCGCGCGGTGTCGTGCTTGTCGCGACGCCGCACGCCCATCAGCAAACGCGCTTCCAGCCGCTTGCGCAGGGCCGCGTAGTAGGCGCTGAGGAAGTCGTAGTCGTCCTCCTCCGGCAGACGCGTCCAGCCCACCTTGCCGGCGATGCGGTCGGCCACCGCGCGCATGGTCTTGCGGTCGCGCTCGCGCAGCACGTCCTCGAGCACGTGAAGCTCCTTGGCGCCGTAGGCGTCGATCTGCTCCTGGGTGAAGGCGTAGCGTTGCAGGCGCTGGGCCCCCTCGTCGGCCATGTCGCGCATCAGCTTGCGCTTGGGCGCGCGCACGACCCAGGTGCCGCCGATCAGGTCGCCGGCCCGCAGGCGATCCTTGTTGAACAGCGGAAACAGCACGAACACGCCCGCCCAGGTGACGCCCAGCAGGTACATCCAGCCCTCGACACCGCCGCCCTCGACGCCGACCGGGGCGAACAGCATGCTGATCGGAATGAAGATCTCCAGCTCGCGCATCGCGTTGCGGGCGAAGATCGCGCCGGGGCGCAGGCGGCCGCCGTCGCGGGCGGCGACGCGAATGCCCATGGCCCGCTTGCCCGGCGTGGCCGCCGCGGCGCTGAGCTCGAAACCCACGAAGTAGAAGTTTCGCAGCAGGAAGAAGCCGAGCAGCCACAGCACGGCGATGACTTCCGCCCCCTTCAGGCCAGCGGCCGCCAGGGCGCCGACGCCGATCAGGCCGATCAGGATCGAGGCGACGATGAGCACGGCCAGCATGATCGCCGCGTCCACCAGGAAGGCGCCGGCGCGCTGGCTGGCGTCGGCCAGCTGCAGGCGCAGGTCGACGCCCTCGGGCGTGACGAAGGCCCGCGTCAGCTTGAGCGTCGAGGCTTCGCTCATGCCCTCGCCCTCCGGCGCGGCGCATAGAAATAGAGGCCCCAGATCAGCGCCGTGAGCGCCGCCACGCCGTAGCGGGCCGGCGTCCAGCCGATCAGCTGGCGGCCAAAGCCCTCCAGCAGGCCCGCGAAGAACAGCATGACGACCACGCCGCCCATGACCGTGGCGGCGTGCCGTCCGGCCTCAGCCGCCGCGTCCAGGCGGCTGCGCTCGCCGGGGAAGGCCACGGTCCAGCCGATCTTCAGGCCGGCCGCGCCCGCCAGGCAGACGGCGAAGATCTCGGTCACCCCGTGGATCGCCAGCCAGCCCCCCGCCTCGACGCCGAGGCCGCGACTGGCGAACAGCGCGAAGAACACCCCCAGCGTCAGGCCGTTGTAGATCACCAGCATCGCTGTCGGCACGCACAGCGCAAAGCCCAGGGCGAAGGCCAGTAGGGCCACCTGGGCGTTGTGGGTGAACAGGAAGGTGGCGAACATCGAAAGGCCGCTGCCCGACTTGGCGCCGTCCAGGGTGGAGCGGAGCATCTCGGTCGTCGCGGCCGGATCGCGCCCAGCGGTCATCTCCCGGGGCATGAAGGCGTAGTACCACTCGGCGTCCTGGCCGAAGAGCCAGGCGCCGACGAGGGCGCCGATCACCATCAGCCCGACACTCACCAGGGTCTCGCGCCAAAGGCCGCGCACGGCCGCCGGCCAGCCGCCGGCGAAGAAGGCGCCAAGCTGGCTGCGCAGGGTCTCGCGCGAGCCGTAGACGAAGAAGTAGGCTCGGGCGCAGAGCATCTCCAGATAGTCGATCATGCTGCGATCGAGCGAGGTGGCGCGGGCCACCGACAGCGACGACAGGGCCGAGCGATAGAGCACCGGCGCAGCCAGGATCTCCTCCTCGGAGAGGCTGGCCATCGAGCCCTTCTCGACCTTCTCCATCAGCCGTTCCAGGCGCTTCCAGTCGCCCTCGCGCTCCTGGCGGAAGCGCTGGCTCTTGAGGCGGCCGTCGACCTTGACGTCGATCACAGGAGGTCCCTCCGCTTGAGGTCGACATAGGTGTTGATCAGGGCCGGGCCGATGCGAGCGGCCGGGGCCTCGACGATGTGCGCGCCCATGCGGCGCAGCCGGGCGACGACGGCCTCGCGCTCGCGCAGCAGGCCGGCCGAGACGACGGCGCGCGAGATGTCGGCCGGCTCGAACGGCTCGGCGTCGACCATGGTCTCAAGCTCCTCGTCCTGCATGACCACGAACAGCACCAGATGCCGGCGCAGCAGGTGGGCCGAGGCGTCGATCATCAGCTCGGCGGCGGTGGGGTCGGTGAAGTCGGTGAACACCACCACCAGCGAGCGCCGGCGCAGCTTGGCCGCCAGGGTGTTGAGCGCCAAGGTGTAGTTGGTCTCCTCGGCGGAGTAGTCGATGCGGCCGGCCGCGTGCTGCAGCTGCCGGAAGGCGTCCAGCCCGCTGACCACGCCGGTCAGCAGCCGGGGCGCGGAGTCGAACGAGTAGAACCCCGCCCGATCGCCGGCGCGCAGGCAGGCATAGGCCAGAAGCAGACCGGCGTTGATGGCCCGATCGACCTTGGGCGCGCCGCCGACCGGCTCGCACATGGCCCGGCCGCCGTCGATGGCCATGACGATGTGGTGGTTGCGCTCGGTGCGGAACTCCTTGGCCAGCAGGTGCAGGTGGCGCGCCGACTGCTTCCAGTCGATGGCGCGCGGGTCCATGCCGGTCTGGAACTCCTTCAGCGCCTCGAACTCCGAGCCCTCGCCGCGGTCGACCTGGGTCTTGCTGCCGATCAGGGCGTCGCGGGCCAGCATCCGCACGGCCTCCTCGCGCACGCCCTGAAGGTCGGTGCCGGCCGGCGCCTCGATGTCGAGCACGAAGGTCTGCTGTTTCCAGACGAGGCCCAGCGGGCCGGTCCAGCGCACCCACAGGCGGTGCAGTCGTCCCTCACCGCGCCGCTCGGGCGTCAGGGAGAAGTCGAAGGTCGCCGCGCGGCCCTCGACCTCGCTGCGGGCGAAACGCGGCTGCAGGCCCAGGCGGTCGTCGGCGTCCAGCGCGGCCTCGGCGCGGCCGGGAACCGGGCCCTTGCCGAAGCGCGTGGTGAAGGCGATGGCGGCGGTGCGGGCGACAGACAGGAACGGCCGCTGGGGCTCGTCCAAGACCAGGCGCGAGCGCGAGCCGCCCGACAGCGCGTCGGCGACCATGGCCAGCAGCATGACCCCGATCCAGATCGGTCCGGCCAGCCAGCCAGCCGGCGCGAGCACGCCGGCGACCAGCGCCGCCGGCATTCCGGCGGCGACGGCGACGACGGCGCGGCGCGTGGGATAGATCACCGGGGAGCCGCCACCCGCTCGACCAGGCCCGAAAGCACGTGGTCGACCTTGCGGCCCTCGATCTCGGCGGCGGCCGAGAGGATCAGGCGGTGGCGCAAAGCCGGCGCGGCCAGGGACTTCACGTCGTCGGGGATCACGTAGTCGCGGCCGTCCAGCGCGGCCCGCGCCCGGGCGGCGACGGCGAGCATGGCGCCGGCGCGCGGGCTGGCGCCGGTCTCGATGTCGGTGGACTCGCGGGTGGCCCGCACCAGATCGACGATGTAGCCGACCACCTCGTCGGTCAGGCGCACCTTGGCCACGGTGTCGATGGCCGCGTCGATCGCCGCGCGCTCGGCCACGGCCTCGACGCCGAAGCTCTTGGGATCCATCTGGCCCGTACGCGAGCCGTGGCCGACGATGATCGACCGCTCCTGCTGGGCGCTGGGGTAGTCGAGCACGTGCTTGAACAGGAAGCGGTCGAGCTGCGCTTCGGGCAGCGGATAGGTGCCCTGCTGCTCGATCGGGTTCTGGGTGGCGACCACGGTGAAGCGCGGGCTGAGCGGGTGCGACTTGCCGTCGATGGTGACCTGGCGCTCCTGCATGGCTTCCAGCAGGGCGGCCTGGGTCTTGGGGGGCGTACGGTTGATCTCGTCGGCCAGCAGCAGCTCGCAGAACACCGGCCCCCGCGTCAGGCTGAAGGTCGAGGTCTGGAAGTTGAACAGGTTGGCGCCGATGACGTCGCCCGGCATCAGGTCGGGCGTGAACTGGATACGGCCGTAATCCAACGCGACGGTGCGAGCGAAGCTCTGGGCCAGCAGCGTCTTGGCCGTGCCGGGCGGGCCTTCCAGCAGCACGTGGCCGCCGGCGAACAGCGCCGTCAGCAGCAGGTTGACGGCGTCGTCCTGGCCCACGACGGCCTTGCCGATCTCCGAGCGGATCCGCGCGGCGAGCGCCCCGACTTCACTGACGTCCACGGATGAGCTCCTGCTTCCAGATATGGAGATCGCGCGCCACGGCCATCAGGTCGGACGGCGAGGCCGTCAGCGCCCGATCGGCCAGCGCCGAATAGGTATGGGTCGCGCCGACGGTGCGGCTGACGCGATCGAGAAAATCGACGAGATCCTGGCCGTCCAGGCCGCGCGGCGCGCCGATGGCGCGGGCGGCCGAGGCCTGGATCAGGCGGGCATAGAGCCTGGCCATGCGGTGCTCCCGGCGCGCCAGACGCACCAGGCCCGCGGTGTTGTCGGCCAGAGCGGTCTTGCCCAACGCCACCGCCCGGCGCGAGCGCAACGGCGGGCCAAAGCGCGCGAAGGCCTGGGCGCCGGCAAGCAGCGCCAGGGCCACGGCCACCAGGGTCGCCCCCAGCAGCGGCGGCTCGACCACCAGGCGCATCAGGCTGCGCGTGCGCTTGAAGCCGTGCAGCGTCACGTCGAACACCACGGGCGAACCGTCGTCGCGGATCAGGTTCAGCATGGCCACGGCCGTGCGCGCGCCGCCGGCGGTCTTCAGGCCCTGGGTATTGAGATAGTCGGGATCGGCCAGGACGTAGGTCCAGCTGTCGTCGCGCATGGCCATGACCACGCCGCCGTCCTGGTCGAGCAGCACCGGCGTCCAGCCCGGCCCCGCCAGCGTGCGCGAGCCCGTGATGGTCACAGGCGCGCCGAACGCCTCGCCGGACGGGCGGCGCAGGCGCACCGTGCGCTGGCCCTTGGCCGCGTTCAGCTTGAGATCCTTGCGCAGGCTCGGCGGCAGCAGGTCCAGCGCCTGGGCGGGATTGTTGGCGCCGAAGGTGGTGACCCAGCCGCGATGCTTGGCGTCGGGCCTGACGTCCCATTTGGGCAGCACGACCAGGGTCGGGCCGATATGGTCGTTGCGCTCTAGCGGCACGGGCGACATGCCCGCCGACGGCGTCAGGACAAGCAGCCCTTCCTCGGCCGAGGACGGCAGGTCGCCTCGGCTGGTCAGCACCGGCTCGCCCATCAGGCTGAGCAGGCGCGAGATGGCGCCGAACCCGACGGACGACCGCGACAAGGCGTGAACGCCGCCGTCGTCGCCCTTGCGCAGTTCGGGCGCGTAGGCCGACAGCACGGCCAGGCCGCTGAACGAGACCACGCCGACCAGGACCAGCACCAGCATGGTCATCGGCGAGAACATGCTCGAGGACTTGCCCGAGGATTGGGAGGCGCTCATCCGCGCCATCCGTCAGGCAGGGCGAAGGCTTCGTAGGCCGCACGGCACTCGGCGAAGTCCTGGGCGCCGACCGGGCGGCCGCCGAACAGCCCCCGCTCGACGAGACGGGCGATACCGACGAAGGCCCCGCGGGCGGCGTCGGGAATGGCGGGCAGCGCGGCGATCTCGCGCGCGGTCAGCGAGATCTTCACCGATCGGGGCCGGCGCTTCTCGATATCCTGCACGCTGCGCAGCAGGATCAGGTGGGCGGCCTCGACGAACAGACCCCGGGCGGCCAGCTCGTCGGCGGCGGCCAGCAGGTCGCGCGCGTCGGCCGCATCGGGGCGCCAGCCCGCCTCCTCGACCACCAGCGGCTTGATCGCCCGCGGCGCCGGCGCCCAGATGCGCAACAATTCGCGAACGATGGCGTAGAGGATCAGCGCCACCAGCAGGGCCACGCCGATCCAGAACACCCACTTCAGATAGGGCGCGATGAATTCGATGAACTTGCCGACGTAGCGCAGCCACTCGGGGACCTTGGGCGGCACGAAGACCGCCTGATCGAACTGGAAACCGGCGTCCTTCGCCAGCCGTGCGTGCGCCGCGACGACCGCGTCGTCCGACGCCCCTCTCGAAACTGTCACGCGCCGGAAACCCGCATTCGCCCCCTTCGCGACCAAGACCAGGCCCAGCCGCGAACACTCGACTCAACTCTACAGCGTGACGCGAGCTTGGCTAGCCGTAACCGGTGACAATCGCCCGGTCGGGCGGCCCTGCCCTCGCGCTCAGCCGACGAAGAACTCCACGGGCACGAGCACCTCGACGGGGTCGCCCGCCACGTCGTCGGGCGGAGGCGGCATGGGCGAGGCCCGGCGGACCGTGGCCAGGGCTTCGTCGTCCAGCAGCGGATAGCCCGAGCCCTTGGCGATCCTGGCGCTCAGCACCCGGCCCGTCCGATCGACCATGAAGGCGACGTGGACCACGCCCTCCTGCCCGGCGCTCTGGGCGCGGCGCGGATAGCGCTTGTAGGTCTTCAGGCGTCCCAGGATCAGGCCGCGCCAGCTGACCGCCGCGTCGCGGGCGGCGGCGGCCGAGGTGCGTGGCGCGGCCATGACCGGTGCGGGCGGCGCGGGCGCGGCAGGCGGGGCCGAAGCCTCGCGCGGGGTGGAGGGCCGAGCCGCGGCGTCCGCCTCGACCGCCGGGGCGGCGGACCGCTGCTGCGGCGGCAGGACGCCGCGCGGATCCGGCGGCCGGTCGATGGCCTTGGGCGGCGACGGCGCGGCGACCGCGGCCGGACTGGGCTTGCTCTCCGGCCCCGGCGGGCGCTCGTCCCTGGGCCGCGGCGGCGCCACAGGCTCGACCGCGAACTCGACGGCGATGGCCTCGATCGGCGCGGCCGGCGGCATCTCGGGCCGGCTCAGCCGCAGATAGGCGCCCAGCAGCAAGGCCACGTGCAGCACCACCGCCCCGGACAGGGCCAGACTCCAGCGACGCTTTCGCCCAGCAGCCGCGAGCGGCTCGTACGGGATCTCCAAAACCGTCATGGGCAGGGCCTGCAGCATCAGAACACCCGCTCCAGCTTCAGGCTGGCGGCGGCCTTCTCGTAGGAGAACAGCCAGTCGATGCTGCTGGCGACCTTGGCGTACTGCACGGTCAGGCTGGGCGTGAAGCCGCCCGGCGTCTTCCAGCGCGGCGCGCGCAGGATGGCGGTGAAGCTCTGCTCGTCGTCGCGGCGGCGGGCCTCCAGCGTCTCGTTGACGGCGTTCCAGCGCTTGCGCCGGGCCGAGGTGAACAGAGTCCCGTTGAAGCCTTTCATCGTCGGCGTCGCCACACCCAGCCGCAGCCCGGCCTGGCCATAGGCGTTGACCGCGCGGTCGGCGTCCTTGTCGAGCAGGTCCATGCCGCCGAACACCGTCCAGCCCCCAGCCAGGCCGCGCCAGGCGGTGAGGAACAGCGACAGTTGGTCCCCGTCGAGCGACGAGAACGAGGCCCGGCTGTAGCGCATCGCCTTGTAGTCGCCCTCCAGCTTGACCAGGGTCGAGGCGCCCAGCGCGCGGCTGACCTCGGCATGCAGGCCCGGCGCCTCGTACAGACGCTCGGCGCCCATGGCCCCGACATCCAGCGACGGCGCGACGCCGAACGACAGACGCGCGGTGCGGTAGTCGAGCCCGGCCTGGGCGACGAAGGTGGCCTGGTTGTAGCGCCCCTCCTCCGGATAGAGCTCGCCATAGGCCATGCCGCGGAAGGTCAGGCCGCCCGAGCCCCGCAAAGGCAGGCGACGATTGAGCACGGTCTCGAAGCTGACCGTCGCCGCCCCCACCGGATCGGGCGTCTTGCGGTCGAAGAAGCAGATCCCCTCCGGCCCCGGCAGCAGGCAGGCATAGCTGCCCGAAGCCTGGTTGATGTTGGAGTTCCAGCCCGGGCCCAGCGCGAACTGGCCGGTCCAGGCGCGGCGGCGCTTCAGGGCCGCCAGGAAGGTCTCGACGCTACGACGCACCCCCGCGGCGCGGGCGTCGTCCTTGGGAAGGTCGGCCAGGACGGCGCGGAAGGCCGCCTCGGCCTCGCGGTCGCGCTGGTTCTCGAACAATACCCGGGCCAGCTCCAGGCGCCCCGGCTGAAAGTCCGGCTGCAAGGCCAGCAGCTGGCGGAAGCTGCGTTCGGCCGCGCGCAGGTCGCCGTCCTGCCGGGCGAGCTGCCCCTGGGCGTAGTGGACCAGCATCGGATCGCGCTCGGGAAGGGCCAGATAGGCCTTGAGGAACCGGCGGGCGTCGGCCCACTGCCGGCGGCTCAGCGACAGATAGAGCGCCTTGCCGACGTCGTCGGCGCCGGGCCCCACGGTGTAGGCCTGGCCATTGATGACCAGCACGTCGGGCGCGGTCTCCTGCCGTGTCTTCGCCTCGCGCTCGGCGGCGCGGCGCGACAGGTCCTGATCGAGACGCAGGCGGGTGTCATCGTCGACCTGGGCGCGTGCGGCGCCGGCCAGGGCCAGAACGACGAAAGCCGCGCAGCCGGCGGCGGCGCGGAACGGAAAACGCGGGGGAACGGACGACCTGGTCATGCTGGGGCTTGGGGCGAGGGCCAGCCGGCCCCCGCCCCTCGCGTCCTCAGTTCTTCGTGCCGCCGAAGGCGGTGTCGTAGACGCTGTTGCCGCCGAAGGTGACCAGACCGGCCAGGGCCGCGGCGTTGGCGCCGAAGAACTTGCCGCTGACTTCGCCGCCCGAGGCCAGGGTGCTCGTCCCCTGCGTCGCCGTGGCGTTGGCCGTGGTGCTGGCGATGTTCAGGCCCGAGATGCCCACCGAGCCGATGTCGACCTTGTAGCCGGTCGAGGCGCTCTGGACGTAGCCGCTCAGCGTGCCGCCGGTGAAGTCGGCGTTGAAGGTCCCTTCGAGGATGCCGTTGGTGGCGTAGTCGCTGAGACCCTTCACGGTGTAGCTGGCCGTGCCCGAACCGGCGGTCGCGCCGGTGTCGTCGCCCACATAGTAGACGGTGTGGGTGCCGTCATTGGCGTTGGCGGTGTCGGACCATTCGCCGAACCAGATGTCGCCGGTGCTGACCTTGGCGAAGTTGAACACGCCCATGCCGTTGTGGCTGCCCGGCGCGGTCGACGGGTTGTTGATCGTGCTGACGCCGCCCGACGGCGGGGCCGAGGCCGAAAGGCCCTGGAAGTCGACATAGGCCGACAGACCGATCGAGGCGACGGCGACGCCGGCCTTGCCGGCGGTGTGCGGACCCGCGTTGATCACGCTGGCGCCCACCTTCAGGTGGGTTTCGTCGGTGGACTCGCCGACGATGCCGGCATGGGCGACGCCCGTCAGGGCGGCGGCGGCGATGGAGGCCAGGATCAGCGTCTTGAAGGTCGAACGGGACATCTCGTCTTCTCCGATGCTTAGTTGAATGGACCTCTTCGATGGAGGCCCGGGCTCATCCAGCGGCGTCCGCCGCGTCGGTAGGGAGCCGACGCGCCGAAAGCCGTGAATTGGGGGTCAGTAGCGGGCGGTCATGCTGAGCTTCAGCGTGCGCCCGGGGGCCGGCTGGGCCGTGCGGGTCAGGGGATCGGTGTAGTAGCGGTCGTTGAGATTGGTCCCGACCAGCTCGAACCGGACCTTCTCGTTGAGCTTGAAGTTGGCGTAGGCGTCGACCGTGACGATGTCGTCCCACAGGTAGGGCGTGTTCAGCGCCCAGCCGTCGACGCGGGTGGCCGTCGCCCCGCCGATGAAGCGGTCGAGCTCGGGATTGTCGTAGCCGCTGTAGTAGACGCCGCGCACGCCGACCTCGAGCCGGCGCTCAAGGAAGCGGGCGCCGAGGTTCAGGTTGGCCGAGTTCTCAGGCGTGGCCTGGGTCAGCAGATAGCCGCCGACGAAGCCGAAGTTCACGCAGTCGGGCACGATGCCGGTATTGGGCTGCTTGAGGATGGCCTGCTGGCGGTCGCAGACCTTGTTCTTGAAGTTGTGGGCGGCGGAAAAGTCGGCGAACAGGCGGCCGTTGTCGTAGCGGGCCTGGAGCTCGATCCCTTCGATGATCTGCTTTTCCATGTTGGACAGCTGCAGCTGCGTGCCGCGCTCGATGACGTTGCTGGTGCGGTTGCGGAACCAGGTCAGTCGAAAATCGGCGCGCTGGCCCTCCGGCAGCGACAGCAGCGCCGACAGGTCGTGGATGTAGGCGACCTCCCAGGTGCGGGCGTGCTCGGGCTTCAGCGGCCGGGTCGGGTCGATGGCGGCCGAGAAACCCACCGTGCTCTCGAACAGGCTGGGGAAGCGATAAGCCTCGGCGTAGCGGACATAGGCGCGAGCATTGGGCGTGAAGTTGAAGGTGGCCGAGGCCGCGGGCGTCCAGCCGTCGCCGCGCTGGGTGCGGCTGACGGCGGTGACCGGCGCCTGGTTCAGCGAGGCCACGCAGTAGCCGGTGGCGTTGGCCACGCTATTGAGGAAGCCGTTGACGCAGGGGTTGGTGGCGCGGGTGAACTTGCCGGTGCTGTCTCGTTCCCAGGCGATGCGGTTGTTGACCGTGCGGCCGTTGACCAGGGTGCGGTACAGCACCGAGCCGTCGGTGAAGACGTAGTTGGTGAACACCACGCCCTTGGCCAGTTGCTCGGCCAGGAAATCGTCGAACGCCCAGTAGTGCGAGTAGCGCGCGCCGGCCGTCAGGGTCAGCTCGCTGACCGGCCGCCATTCGAGATTGGCGTGGACGTTGTATTCCTCGCGCCGGCCGGCCCGGGGATACTGGCGCCAGCCGTCGAACGTGCCGCCCCAGACGTCGGGCGAGGTCAGTTTCTCGTGCTGCCAGTCGCCGGCGACCACGAGGTCGAGGGTCGAGGCCAGGCGCATCTTGTTGCTGGCCGACAGGCCGTAGCGGTCGTTCTTGGCGTTGGCGAGCGCGGTGTTCTTGATGATGGGGTTGGCGGCGTTCTGGGCCCAGTTGGGGAAGCCGCCGGCGCTGTAGGTGTGGCTGTTGGTGCGGGTCAGCCAGACCGAGCTCTTCAGGTCCACCCAGCGGCCGCCGGGCTTGAGGCGGTAGTCGACGTTCCAGGCGGTGGCGTGGACCTCGCTGAGCGGCCACTGCACCTTGCCCATGCCGTTGTTGCCGACCGAGATGATCCGCGAGGGCATGACCTCGCCATAGGTCGAGACGGTGTCGCGCACGCCGAACTTCAGCTGCTGCGTATCGCTGATCTTCCAGACCAGCTTGCCCAGCCACGAGCTCATCTCGCTGGAGGTGTTGGGGACCTCGTTGCCGGGCTGGTAGTTGAAGGCTAGGCGCTTGATCAAATCCTGCGGGCCCGACGGCGTCGGCAGGTTGGTCTGCTGATAGTAGCCAGCCTCGCTCTCGCCGGCGAAGTAGTTGCCCCGCTCGCGCCAGGCGTAGGCGGCCAGCCACTCGAAGTCGTCGCTACGGCCGGCGATGGCCAGGCGCGCGGCGCGGTCGCCCAGCGACAGGGTGTCGTTGTCGCCCGAGGTGCGCGGCGTCACCTGCACGTACGGATCGTTGTAGGGGCTGCTCGGAAATCCCGTGGTTCCGGTCGAGCCGGGAAAGCCGGGGACATCGCGGTAGTCCTGCCCCGTCAGCAGGGTCGGCAGGCGCGGCTTGGTGGAGTTGTTGCCGCCCTCGATGCGGACCTCGGCGCCATAGGCCTCGCCCTCGCGCAGGATGTCGCGCGGCAAGAGGGTGTCGATGACCACCGCCCCGCCCACCGAGGTGTGGACGCCGGCGGTCAGGGACGGGCCTTTCAGCACCTGCACGCCGCCGACCAGGCTGGGGTCGATGTAGCTGCGATTGTTGGCGCCGTTGTAGCCGCGCCAGACGGTCAGGGCCTGCTCGCCGCCGTCGATGATTACCGGCACCCGGCCGGGGCCTTCGACGCCGCGGACGCTGGGATCGAGCGCGCCGCTGTTGCGGGCGTCGCCGCTGAACACCCCGACCATGCCCTTGAGCACGTCGGCCGGGCTGACGCCCTTGTAGCGCTCGACCTGCGCCTTGCCGGCATAGGTGGAGGCGGCGTCGAGGTCGTAGACGCCGTCGTAGCCCAGCGCGTCGCGGGCGCTGAGCGCCTCGCCGCCGCCGCTCGCGCCCTCGACGCGGAGGGCGTCGGTGACCACCGCGCCCTTGGCGCTGGGCGCGGCCTCCAGGGTCACGACGCCGGGACGCACCTCGCGCCAGGTGACGCCGCTGCCGGCCAGCAGGCGCGACAGGATCTCGCCCTGGCTGAAGCGGCCGCGCACGGCGGGGGCGCGGCGGCCGTACGGGGCCTCGACGGCGTAGACGATCTGGACCTTGGTCTGCAGCGAGAACTGGCTCAGCGCCTGGGGCAGCGGCTGGGCGGGGATGTCGACCGTGTAGGCCGAGGCTTCCTGGGCGGCGACGGGAAGCGCAGCCAAAGCCAGCGGGCTGGCAGAGGCCAGGGCCAGGCACAACGACAGCCGGCGGATACGGGGCAGCAGGCCGGAACGGATAACAGGCGTCGTCATGTCTTCGGTCGGTCTCGTCTCGTGGGCCGCTCATTATTGCGAGCGACACTCAATTGCATCTTATGATGGAGAGACGAAACCCGGCGGCGAGATCCCCTAGCGACCTCGTCGATTTTTTTGCGAAAGCGTTACGAGCCGGTCAGTAGAGCAGAACGAAACCGCCCAAACGGGCCGTACGAAGATCCAGCGAGACGGCCAGAGCGTCGATGGCGGCGTCGGGCCTGGCGACGTCGAACACGCCCGAGACCGGCCGGGCGGCCAGGGCTCGCCCACGCACGAACACCTTGCCGCGCCGGTAGCGGCCGATCTCGTCGACCACTTCGGACAGCGGGCGGTGATAGACGACGAGGCGTCCCTGCCGCCAGGCGTCGACCGCGGCTGGATCTTCAAGCGCCAGGGCCTTGGGCGCGGCGCCATCAAGCCAGGCCCCCTGCCCGGCCCGCAGCACCGCCATCCCGCCGCCATGCGCCGGCTCGACCCGCACCGCGCCGCGCAGGACGCTGACCTTGGCGCGGTCGCCAGCCAAGCGCACGTCGAAGGCCGTTCCCAGCACCCGGGCGCTGCCGGCCCGGCTCTCGACCACGAACGGTCGCGAGGGATCATGGACGACGTCGAAGAACGCCTCGCCCTTCACCAGCCGCACGCGGCGGCCTTCGGGCCCGTAGCGGACCTCGAGCACCGCGCCGGTGTTCAGCGTCACCGCGCTGCCGTCGGCCAGCACCTGCCGGCGCACCTCGCCGATCTCGGCGACCAGATGGTTCGGATCGGTGGGCGCGAGCGTCTTCAGGGCGACGCCCGTGCCGAGCGCCAGCACCAGGCACGCGGCCACGGCCGCCGGGATCTTCCAGGTCCGCCGACGCGGGCTGGCGACAGCGGCGGCGCCGCGCCGGCGTCTCGGCTGGAACGCTACATCCGCCTGGGACGCCGTGGCCGCGCCGATCAGCGAAAGAATGTGGTCGGCCTCGGCCATCGCCTCGGCCCGCCCTGGCCCTTCAGCCAGCCAGGCGGCGTGCTCAGCCGCGTCCCCGCCGTCGCGCAGGCGCAGCGTTTGGCGCGCCGCCGCCTCGAACAGCGCCGCGCTCTCGTCCCCCGGTTTGTCCTTGTCGCTCATGTGGGCTTTTGGTCCTCCCGATGGACAGGACGAACCGGCGCCCGCGCTTCCCCTAGTCTCATCCATCGCCGCGCGCTTCCTTCAGGCGGCGGCGACAGTGGCTCATGGCCTTCGCCAGATGGTTCTCGACCGTGCGCGGCGAGATCCCCAGGCGATCGGCGACCTGCTGCATGGTCAGGTCGTGGCCGCGATAGAGCAGGATCACCTGCCGGCATTTGTCGGGCAGTTCGGCGATGGCGGCCTGGACGATGGCGATCTCCTGGCGGCCGGCCAGCACCTGGAAGGCCGAGGGGGCGTCGCTGCCGGCGTCCAGCGGCAGCTCGCCCGGCGAGATCCGCCTGGCCTGGGCGGCCGCCTGCCGCTGGCGGTCGACCACGAGGTTGGCGATGATCCTGCGCAGGTAGCTGAGCGGATTGCGCACTGACGCACCGTCGAAGCCCGGCGCACGGGTCAGGTCCGACAGCTTCAGCCAGGCGTCCTGCATGACGTCGTCGGCGAGACTGGCCGAGCGGGCCTTACGGGCGGCGAAGCGGCGGAGGTCCTCGTAATGGGCCTCCAGCAGGCCGGTCAGGTCGGAAGCCGTTCCCCTCTGGCCAGATCGCATCACGCCACCTCGAATGAGAACGATTCTCATTACCGCGTCATGATCTAGCGATCTCGTCGCCGCCCGTCAAAGGCGACCGCGTAACTCAGGACACATCGACATTCGGCATCTGAGACGAAAACCTCGTCCTTCGACGGGCTCAGGATGAGGTTTTTCTACGATCTCGGCCTGTAACTGGTCCTCATCCTGAGCTTGTCGAAGGACGAGGACCACGCTCGAGCCTCGAATGCCGATCCGACCTAGGGCAGCGGTACGCCCCGGCTGGCGGTCAGGATCGCGTACCACTGGGCCCGGGTCATGTGGACGTGCAGGGCGTCGGCGGCGGCCTTGATGCGCTCGGGCGTCTGGGAGCCGACGATCGGGATCGGTCGCGACGGGTGGGCCATGATCCAGGCCAGGGCCACGGCGGCGCGGTCGACGTGCTGCGGGCGGGCCACGGCGTCCAGCGCGTCGATCACCGCCCGGCCGCGATCGTCGATCCCCTCGCCCGTCAGCCGGCCGCCGCCCAGCGGCGACCAGGCCAGCACCGCCATGTCACGCTCCAGCGCCTGGTCGAGCACGCCGTCCGACAGCGGCTCGATGGCCAGCGGCGAGAACTCCGGCTGGATGCTGGCCAGCGGAAACGGCAGGTGCGCCTGCAGGGCCGCGACCTGGCTGGGCAGGTAGTTGGAGACGCCCACGGCGTCGATCTTGCCCTGCTCGCGCAGCTTGACCAGAGCGGCCGCCACCTCGGCCGGATGGGCCAGAACGTCGGGGCGATGGACCTGGTAGAGGTCGATCTTCTCGACGCCCAGGCGCTGCAACGAAGCCTCGCAGGCCGAGATCAGGTAATCGGCGCTGGAATTGTAGGGCACGCCCAGGATGATCCCGCCCTTCGACGCCAGGACGAACTTCTCGCGCAGGTGTGGGGCGTCGTGCAGCACCTTGCCCAGCAGCACCTCGGCCGAGCCGAAGCCGTAGGGCGTGTCGGCGCCGTAGATGTCGGCGGTGTCGAGCAGGGTGATCCCGCTCTCCAGCGCGGTCTCGACCAGATGCCGGGCGTCGGCGACGGATTCGCCCTTGAAGCGCCACATGCCCCAGGCCAGCGGCGACACGGAAAGGCCGCTCTTGCCGAGCGGGCGGGCTTCGTGGGGCTTGCGGTCGTCGAGCATGGGAAGCGCACTCTCGGTTCGAAAAGGACGCCGGAGATGACCGGCGCGCGACGCCGAGCGCAAGCTTTACCAGCGGCAATATCGAGCATGAGAACACCGCGTTGGTCGGCGCGGCCCGGCGGCGGCTAGCGTCGGGCCGCCTTCACGAACGCGCCGAGGGGCCCGGCGCGCGGCGAGGCGCCCTCCCCGAACAACGACAAGAAAGACGACGCCATGCTTCGCCCCATCCTCCTGGCCACGGCCGCCGCCCTGGTCCTGGCCAGCGCCGCTACAGCGGCCGATCTGGACGCCGCCGCCATCCACGCCCGCACCCTGGTGCTCGACAGCCACGTGGACGTGCCCGCCGACCTGGGCGTCGGCGCGCACGAGGCCGCCGTCGACGGCGACGGCCAGGTCGACCTGCCCAAGCTGGAGCGCGGCGGGGTCGACGCGGCCGTGCTGGCGGTGTTCGTCGCTCAGGGGCCGCGCACGCCGGCCGGCTACGCCCAGGCCCGCAAGGAGGCCGACGCCAAGCTGGCCGCCATCCGCGGCGTCGCCGAGCGCCATCCCGACCGCGCCGTGCTGGCCCTGAAGGCCGACGACGTCGAAACCGCCGCCAAGGCCGGCAAGCGGGCGATCGTCGTGGGCTTCCTCAACGCCTATCCGTTCGGCGAGGACCTGGCGCCCCTGGACGCCTACTATGCCGCCGGGGTGCGCAGCTTCGGCTTCGTCCATGCGGGCGCCAACGCCTTCGCCGACTCCTCGCGGCCCAGCGGCGGGAGCAAGGCCGAATGGGGCGGCCTGTCGCCCCTGGGCAAGCAGGCTGTGGGCCGGCTCAACGACCTGGGCGTAATCATCGACGTCTCGCAACTGACGCCCGACGGCGTGAAGCAGGTGCTGGCGATCAGCCGCGCGCCGGTGGTGGCCAGCCATTCCGGGGTGCAGGGGATCGTCGACAACCCGCGCAACCTGTCTGACGCCGAGCTCGACGCCATCGCCGCCAAGGGCGGGGTCGTGCAGATCGTCGCCTTCGGCCCCTATCTGGTGCGGCTGACGCCGGAGCTTCGTCCGAAGGTGGCGGCCCTGCGCGCCCAGTACGGCCTGCCGGCCGCCTTCACGCGCGCAGCCGACGGGACCGAGACGCTGTCGCCCGACAAGCGCAAGGACTACAGCCACGCCGTCACCGACCTGCTGCCCAAGGCGACGGTCAAGGACCTGGTCGACTCCGTCGACTATGCGGTGGGGCGCGTGGGCGTCGACCACGTGGGGCTGTCGTCGGACTTCAACCACGGCGGCGGGGTGATCGGCTGGGCCAACGAGGGCGAGGCCGGCAACGTCACCGCCGAGCTGGTGGCGCGCGGCTATTCCGAGGCCGACATCGGCAAGCTGTGGGGCGGCAACTACCTGCGCGTCTTCCGCGCGGTGGAGCAGACTTCGAAGCACTGACCCAGCATGAAGAAAGCCCGCCAGGCCTCTGACCTGGCGGGCTTTTTCGTCACTCGGCCGCGACGCGCAGACCTTGCGAGGCGGCCAGGGCCTGGTCGAGGTCGGCCAGGATGTCGTCGATGTGCTCCAGGCCGATCGACAGGCGCACATAGCCTTCGGAAACGCCGGTGGCGGCCTGGTCCTCGGCGCTGAGCTGGGAGTGGGTGGTCGAGGCCGGATGGATGGCGAGGCTGCGCGCGTCGCCGATATTGGCCACGTGATAGAACAGCTTGAGCGCGTCGATGAACCGCTTGCCGGTCTCGCGTCCGCCGGCCAGCTCGAAGCCGACCAGGCCGCCGTAGCCGCCCGACAGATAGCGATCGGCCCGCTCGCGGCGCAGGCCGTCCTGGGCGGTGGGATAGATCACCTGGATCACTTCGGGGCGGTTGGCCAGGAAGTCGACCACGCCTTGCGCGTTCTGCGAATGGCGGGCGATGCGCAGCGGCAGAGTCTCCAGCCCCTGAAGGATCTGGAAGGCGTTGAACGGCGACAGCGCCGCGCCGAGGTCGCGCAGCAGCACCGTGCGGGCTCGCAGGATGTAGGCGATGGGGCCGAGCGGCTTGGCCGCCTGCGCCCAGACAGCGCCATGGTAACTGGGATCAGGGGTGTTGAGCAGCGGCTGGCGCTCGGGATGCGCCTCCCAGTCGAAGTTGCCGCCGTCGATGATGACGCCGCCGATCGAGGTGCCGTGGCCGCCGATATACTTGGTGGTCGAATAGACGACGATGGCCGCGCCGTGCTCCAGCGGCCGCGCCAGCAAGGGGGCGGCGGTGTTGTCGACGATCAGCGGGATCCCGTGCGCGCGGCCGATGGCGGCGACCTCGGCGATCGGGAAGACGGTCAGCTTCGGATTGGGCAGGGTCTCGGCATAATAGGCGCGCGTGCGCTCGTCGGTGGCGCGCGCGAAGGCCTGGGGGTCTTCCGGATCGACGAAGCGGACCTCGATCCCCTGGTCGCGCAGGGTGTTGGCGAAGAGGTTCCAGGTGCCGCCGTAGAGGTCGGTGGAGCTGACGATGTTGTCGCCGGCCCGGGCCAGGTTCTGGATGGCGAAGGCCGAAGCCGCCTGGCCCGAGGCCACGGCAAGCGCAGCGGCCCCGCCCTCCAGAGCGGCCAGGCGCTGCTCCAGGATGTCGATCGTGGGGTTGCCGATGCGGGTGTAGATGTTGCCCAGCTGACGCAGGGCGAAGAGGTCGGCGGCGTGCTCGGCGCTTTGGAACTGGTAGGAAGTGGTCTGGTAGATCGGCGGCGCCACGGCCCCGGTCGTCGGATCGGCCCGCCAGCCGGCGTGCAGGGCCAGGGTCTCGGGATGGAGCTTGCGGTCGGACATCGGCTTCTCCTGAAGCTTTTTACGTCGATGTCGAAAACCTGACCCGGACCGCCCTCCTCCGCACGACCGATATTCTCGCCGCGCGGGCAGAAAAACTCACCCCAGGATTGCGCGGCCAAGCTCGGGCGAGCCCGGCCGCTCTCAGTTCCTAGTTCTGGCGCTCGACCTGACTGACGTCGCGCACCGCGCCGCGAGCGGCGTTGGTGGTCATGGCCGCATAGGCGCGCAGGGCGGGCGAGACCTCGCGCTTGCGGTCCTTGGGCTTCCAGGCGTCCTTGCCGCGCGCCAGCTGGGCGGCGTGGCGCTCCGCCAGCACCGCGTCGGAGACTTCCAGGTTGATGCCGCGGTTGGGGATGTCGATCAGGATGCTGTCGCCGGTCTCGACCAGCGCGATCAGGCCGCCCTCGCCGGCTTCCGGCGAGACGTGGCCGATCGACAGGCCCGAGGTGCCGCCCGAGAAGCGACCGTCGGTGATCAGGGCGCAGGCTGCGCCCAGGCCCTTCGATTTCAGGTAGGTGGTCGGGTACAGCATCTCCTGCATGCCCGGGCCGCCCTTGGGGCCTTCGTAGCGGATCACCACGACCTCGCCGGCCGTGACCTTGCCGCCCAGGATGCCGCTGACGGCGTCTTCCTGGCTCTCGAACACCCGGGCCGTGCCGCGGAAGGTCAAGATCGACTCGTCGACCCCGGCCGTCTTCACGATGCAGCCCTCGGGGGCGAGGTTGCCGAACAGCACGGCCAGGCCGCCGTCCTTGGAGAACGGGTGCTCGACCGAGCGGATGACGCCCTTCTCGCGGTCCAGGTCCAGCTCCTCCCAGCGGGCGGCCTGGCTGAAGGCGACCTGGGTCGGCTTGCCGCCCGGGGCGGCGCGGAAGAACTCCTGAGCCGTGCCGCTGTTGGTGCGGCCGATGTCCCAGCGAGCCAGGGACTCGGCCATGGTCGCGGCGTGGACGGTGGGCTGGCTGGCGTCGATCAGGCCGCCCTTTTCCAGCTCGCCCAGGATGGCGGGCACGCCGCCGGCGCGGTGGACGTCTTCCATGTGCACGTCGGCCTTGGCCGGCGCCACCTTCGACAGGCAGGGCACGCGGCGCGACAGCCGGTCGATGTCGGCCATCGAGAACTCGACGCCGCCCTCGCTGGCCGCGGCCAGGAGGTGCAGCACGGTGTTGGTCGAGCCGCCCATGGCGATGTCGAGGCTCATGGCGTTCTCGAACGCCTCGCGCGTGGCGATGCCGCGCGGCAGGGCCGTGACGTCCTCCTGCTCGTACCAGCGCTGGCACAGGTCGACGATCAGGCGGCCGGCTTCCTTGAACAGGGCCTCGCGATCGGCGTGGGTGGCCAGGACCGAGCCGTTGCCGGGCAGCGACAGGCCCAGCGCTTCGGTCAGGCAGTTCATCGAGTTGGCGGTGAACATGCCCGAGCACGATCCGCAGGTCGGGCAGGCGGCCTTCTCGATCGCCTCGACTTCCTCGTCGGTATATTTGTCGTCGGCGGCCACGACCATGGCGTCGACCAGGTCCAGCGAGCGGATCGCGCCCTTGATCTGCACCTTGCCGGCCTCCATCGGGCCGCCCGAGACGAAGACGACCGGAATGTTGAGGCGCATGGCGGCCATCAGCATGCCGGGCGTGATCTTGTCGCAGTTGGAGATGCAGACGATCGCGTCGGCGCAGTGGGCGTTGACCATGTATTCGACCGCGTCGGCGATCAGCTCGCGGCTGGGCAGCGAATACAGCATCCCGCCGTGGCCCATGGCGATGCCGTCGTCGACGGCGATGGTGTTGAATTCCTTGGCCACGCCGCCGGCGGCCTCGATCTCGCGGGCGACCAGCTGGCCCAGGTCCTTCAGGTGCACGTGGCCCGGGACGAACTGGGTGAAGCTGTTGGCCACGGCGATGATCGGCTTGCCGAAGTCGCTGTCCTTCATGCCGGTGGCGCGCCACAGGCCGCGGGCGCCGGCCATGTTGCGGCCGTGGGTGGAGGTGCGTGAGCGATAGGGAGGCATGGGAAAATCTCAGTGTCGGCTGTGGGGTTATTACCGCCGCTGACCGCGCGAGGAAAATATATTAAAAGGCGATTATTAGGTCGCACGAGATATCACATGGACGTTCGGCAGTTCCGTCATTTCGCCGCCGTGGCCGAGACCCTGCACTTCGGCCGGGCCGCCGAACGGCTGCGCATGACCCAGCCGCCGCTCAGCCAGTCGATCATGGCCCTGGAGAAGGAACTGGGCGCGGCGCTCTTCGTGCGCACCAAGCGCAACGTGCGGCTGACGGCGCTGGGCGAGCAGTGGCTGCCGCAGGTGCAGGAGGCGCTGGCGGCGCTGGACGCCCTGCCCGCCGCGGCGCGGCGGATGCGCGACGGCCAGAGCGGCTATCTGGCGCTGTCGTTCGTCAGCACCGCCGACTACAGCGTGCTGCCCTCGTTGGTGCGGCGCTACTCCCAGGCCTATCCCGAGGTGGAGATCCGGCTGTTCGAGGCCACCAGCGACGTGCAGCTGCCGGCCCTGGTCGAGGGCGAGCGACACGCGGGCATCATCATCCCGCCGACCGACCAGCCCCTGCCCGCCGCCCTCGCCTATCGGCGACTGCTGCGCGAGCCGCTGGTGGCGGCCGTGCCCAGCGCCTGGATCGACGAGGGACGCATCGCCAGCGACGCGGTGCTGTCGGCCGACGAGCTTCTGGCCTCGCCGCTGATCCTGTTTCCCAAGCATGTGGCGCCGAACTTCCACGACCTGGTGACCGGCCACTACCGCGCGCTGGGCGGCGACGCCCACATCGCGCAAGAGGCCATCCAGATGCAGACGATCATCAGCCTGGTGTCGAGCGGCCTGGGCGTCGCGCTCGTTCCCGCCTCGCTGCGCAACCTGGCGCGCACGGGCGTCACCTATGTGCCGCTGGCCGGAACCGCTCCCGAGCTGGAAACGGGCCTGGCCTGGCGCAAGGGCGAGATCAGCCCGACCCTGGCCAACTTCCTGAAGCTGACCGAGCCGGGCTGACGATGCTTTGCCTTAGAACTTCGCGCGGACGCCGAAGTAGTAGCGCGAGCCGAAGGTCTCGTTGCCGATGTAACGCGCATCGGCGTTGTATTCCCGGCGCACTTCGTCGGTCAGGTTCACGCCTTCGACAAACAGGGTGATGTTGTCGTTGACGTTGTAGCTGGCCGAAGCGTCGAGGGTGCCGAACGCCTTGTTGAACTCGGGCCAGTTGCCGCGGCCGACCGGGGTGATCAGCCAGTCGCCGCGCCAGTTGTAGGACGCCCGTGCGCTGACCTTTTCGTTCTCGTAGTAGAACGAGACGTTGTAGCTCTTGCGCGACAGGCCCGGGAAAGTCAGCGCCTCGCCAGTGATCAGGTTGGGCTGCTTGAAGCCCTTGTCCTTCTGATAGGTGAAGTTGGCCAGGACGCCGAAGCCCTGGAAGGGTTCCGGCAGGAAATCGAAAGCATACTGGCCGCCGATTTCGAGACCGTCGATCGTCACCTGATCGTCGCCGTTGATCGGCGTGGTGACGCGGAAGGGCCTGGGCTCGCCTTCCTCGAACTCGTCAACCGCCACATTCGTGATGAACGACGAGATCTCCTTGCGGAAATAGGTCGCCGAAATGAAGCTGTCGCGGCTGAAGTACCATTCCAGGCCGGCGTCGTAAGCGGTGGCCTCGAACGGCTGAAGGTTCGGGTTGCCGCGCGAGCCGGTGAAGCTGTTGCGGTCGATCGAGCGGCGCAGAGCCAGTTGGGCCGGCGCGGCGCGGGCCATGACCTTGCTGGCCGAGAAGCGGCCGATCAGCTTGCCGGGAATGAACTCGGCCCGGACGTTCAACGAAGGCAAGGTCTTGGTGTAGCCGCCCTCGGCCTCGCCCTTGACGTAGTTGACCTCCAGCCCGGACGGGCCGTTGCTTCGGATCTGGTTGTAGCCGGTGGAGAGCGTCTCGGTGTCGACGACCCGCACGCCCAGCGTGCCGCTGATCGGCACAGGCAGTTCGTGGAAGTCGAAATTGGCCTGAACGTAGGCGCTCTTCGTCTTTTCCTCGACCGACCAGGTGTCGAGGAAGTTTTGGAAGCTGCCCTGGCCGCCAAAGGTCTCGGCGGTGTTGGGGTTGGGATTGACTGCGTAGACGTCGTTCACCAGGCCGCTGCTCGCCAACGTGGCCGCGTAGGTGGCCATGGTGTTGTCGTTCCATCGGCGCACGCCGCCTGAATAGCCAAGGTCGCCGGTCTGGAAGAACGGTATCCGCTGTTCCGTCGAGTTGATGTTGACGATCTGCTCGATCGTGGAGCACGGCGCCTGGACCGATACGATGGCGCTGGGATTACGGTCGGTCGGCGAACGAATATCGCCCGTACGGCAGCTCAGACGCGAAGTGCGCTGATAGAGGATCTGGTTGGTCTCGAACTGCCTCGCCTGGACGCCGGCCTTGATCGAGGTCAGCCAGGAGACGTCCGGCTTGTAAGTGATGTTGAATTGCTGGGCGGTCTCGTCAGCGCTGTTGTTGCGCGGGTTGAACAGCGCGTCGAGCCGTTGCACGCCTTGCCCGGTCGTGACGTCGAGGCCGGGGAACGAGAAGTTCGGCGATCCCTTGCCGCCCTTGTAGTCGATGACCGCGCGCGGAATGCCGAACGCCGTCGCCGTCGAGTTGATCTCGTTGTTCTGCACCTCGGCGTTCGAATAGTCGAAGCGGGCGTCGAACACCCACTTGTCGAGCTTCCACTCGCCGCCGACGGCCGTGGTGTATTGCGTCCGCTCCAGGTCGCCCAGGATGTTGCGATAGACCAGGTCGATCGGGAAGGCTGACGTGCTGACCAGTTCAAGGTGATCAACCGTATTGTCGCCGCCCACCGTGGACTTGCTGTAGTCGATCTCGCCGCTGGTGCCGGTCAGCTGCAGGAACGAACTGTTCACCCGCTCCTTGGCGGTGGCATAGGTGGCGTCGAAGTAGGCCTTGAAGTTGTCGGTCGGACGCCACTCGACGACGGTGCTCAGCGCTTTTCGCTCGGTCTCGCGGCGGTCGATGATCAGGCGCGGAATCTCGGGAATGAAGTCCGGCGTGCCGTCGGCGTTGATATCCGTGGGACGTCCGGTGACGCCTCCGGCGGGCCGCGTGCCCGCCCGGGTCGTCCAGCCCGTGGTGCGGGCGTTGTTGCTGTTCAGGTGCCGCTTCTCCCAGGTGCCCGAAAGCAGGACGCCCAGGGTGTCGTTGAAGAACGTGCGGCTGCCGATCAGGGCGAACTTGGGATCGTATTCCTTGGCCAGGTTCGAATAGACGCCCTGGATCGAGCCGGCGACGAAGGGCTCCTTGCTGTCGAACGGACGTCGGGTGATGACCCGCACGGTGCCGCCGATGCCGCCTTCGGCCATGTCGGCGGTGGGCGACTTGACCACGTCCAGGCGCGAGACGAACTCGACGGGAATGTCCCGGAAATCGACCGCGCGGTCGCCACCGCCGACGGTCAGCGACAAGGCCGACGTGCCGTTGATCTCGACGCGGTTCAGGCTGGGATCGGCGCCGCGGATGCTGACGCCGCGACCTTCGCCGTCCTGGCGGCTGATCTGCACGCCCGTCACCCGCTGCAGGGCCTCGGAGAGGTTCTTGTCGGGGAAGTCGCCGATGTCCTCGGCCGAAATGCTGTCGACCACCTGCAGCGAGTTGCGCTTGACGTCCATGGCGCTGCGCAGCGAGGCGCGGATGCCGGTGACGACGACTTCCTCGACGGCGTCGGGCTCGACGGTCTGGCCGGCGGCCGGCGCGGCCTGGGCGTGAGCGATGGCGGGGGCCGAAAGCAGGACGGCCGCGACGGCGAGGCGCGAGGCGCTGGAGCGCAGGTGCGCGCTGATGGTGGTCTTCATGTTTCCTCTCCAGTTGCGACTTGTCGTTGCTCAGGGCCATCGGATGACGCCAAGGTCGACAAATTTCATATTATGGGATTAATTCCCTATAGTCGGGACGATAACCGGGAATTCGTGCGCATGTCGAGCGCTGCACAGTGTTTCAGGAAAGAAATGCCCGCCACCGTGTCCTTGCGGCGACGCTCGGCCCGGTTCGTTGACAAAGCCGCGCCCCATCGCGATGATCCCAATAATTAGAAAATCGTTCTGATATGTGGGAGTTGACGCCAATGAATCCGCTTATGGGCGTTGCCTTCCATTGGCTGGGCGGCCTGGCCTCGGCCAGCTTCTATGTGCCCTTCCGCGGCGTGCGCCGCTGGTCGTGGGAGATCTACTGGCTGACCGGGGGCGTGTTCTCCTGGCTGTTCGCGCCGTGGTTCTTCGCCTCGCTACAGACCCGCGACCTGCTGGGCGTGATGGGCCAGGTTCCCCCGCACATCGCCGGCCTCTGCATCCTCTTCGGCGTGCTGTGGGGCTTCGGCGGCCTGACCTACGGCCTGACCATGCGCTACCTCGGCCTGTCGCTGGGCATGGCCGTGGTGCTGGGCCTGTGCACCGTGTTCGGCACCCTGATCCCGCCCCTGGTGCGCGGAACCTTCGCCGACGCCCTGCTGAGTTCGACCTCCGGCCGGATCATCCTGCTGGGCCTCTTGATGACCGTGGCCGGCATCGTCGTCGTGGCCTGGGCCGGCGCCAAGAAGGACGGCGACCTGTCGCCCGAGGAAAAGCGCGCGGCCGTCGCCGAGTTCGACTTCAAGAAGGGCCTGGCCGTAGCGATCTTCTCAGGGGTCATGAGCGCTTGCTTCGCTTTCGGCCTGGCCGCCGGCGAGCCGATCAAGGACATCTCCGCCGCCGCCGGCACCGGCCCGCTGTGGACCGGCCTGCCGGTGCTGTGCCTGGTGATGTTCGGCGGCCTGATCACCAACGGCGTCTGGTGCGCCTTCCTGATCGCCAAGAACCGCAGCGCCGGCCAGTGGATCGGCCGCGCCTCCAGCGGCAAGGAATCCGCCGACAAGCCGCCGCTGCTGGCCAACTATCTGCTCAGCGCCCTGGCCGGCGTGGCCTGGTACTTCCAGTTCTTCTTCTACACCATGGGCGAGAGCCAGATGGGCAAGTTCGGCTTCTCCAGCTGGACCCTGCACATGGCCAGCATCATCATCTTCGGCACGCTCTGGGGCTTTGCCTTCAAGGAGTGGAAGGACGCCCGCCCCGCCGTGCGCAACATGGTCTGGGCCGGCGTGGCCCTGCTGGTCGGCGCCACCGTGGTCATCGGCTACGGCAACATGCTGGGGGCGTAAGCCCCCTTCCCTCACGGCTCGATCGGCCCTCACGTCTCGATCGGCACGAACGGCTTGGTGTTGGGATAGATCAGTTCGACCGGCGGTTCGCCCTCGCCCGGCTTCTTCATGCCGTAGCCGTTCACCGGCTGCGAGCGGTTGATCCAGGCGGTGTAGTAGAGGTGGTCCGAGCGGGGATCCTCCGTATTCGGATGCAAGAGGATCGTCAGGCCAAGGCTGTTGAGTTGCAGCCACGGCAGGATCACGTGCAGCAGGTCGTTGGTGAAGCCGAAATAGAACGACGGCGTCACATGCGGCCCACGCGGGACCTGGTTCCAGTCGCCCAGCTCGACGACGAAGCGTTCCGACACCCAGCGGCGCAGCAGGGCCGCCTTCTGCGAGGTGTCTTCGTCGAAATAGACGTGGGCGTGATAGCTCTTGATGTCGGTATAGGCGCGCGGCTGCTGCGGCAGCGGCGCCTCGCCGGGCCGGATCGAGACCGGCTGGGGCGTGGCCTGCTTCCAGGTGTCGTAGCCCCACAGGCTCTTGCCGCCGGCCGGCGCGCGCGGCTGGCGCGCGGGCGGCGGAACGGGCGAGCCCTCCTGCGCCTTGGCCAGGCCTGGCGCGACGACCCCTGCGGCGGCCGCCGCGACGCCACCCGCGAGCAGCAGGTTTCGGCGCTGGATCTCGGGCTCGTCGTTCGTCGCGACGCGGGCGTTGGGGGTCGGATCGGTCATCAGGAAACTCACACGGACGAAGCTTGGCTTGCGCCCATCAGGCCTCCCGACGGCCGCAGTCACAATTCAGATCAATTCAATAGGAATTCAGAAAAGCTGACGGTTGCTTGACCCGGCTTGCCGTTACGCACGAGTTTGCGCCCGCCCGTTCGACCTTTCAGGACCGCCCGTGCCCGTAAGCTTCCCCCTTCCCGCCGCGACGCCCACGACTTCACTTCGGGAGCCGGGCGCGTGACGAGGCTGAGGCGGCGCGGCCTGGCCTCGATAAACTCCGAGGTCCGCGACGGCATCCTGCCCGCCGCCGACGGCGTCACCCGCGCTCCGGCCGCGCCCGAGGTCGATATCGCCAAGCGACCGCCCTATCGCCTGGTCGCCGTCATCATCGCCTGCGCGCTGTTCATGGAGCAGATGGACGCCACGGTGCTGGCCACGGCCCTGCCGACCATGGCCCGCGATTTCGGCGTGCCCGCCACCAGCCTCAGCTCGGCCCTTACGGCCTATCTGCTGGCCCTGGCGATCTTCATCCCCGCCAGCGGACGCCTGGCCGATCGCTTCGGCTCCAAGACCGTGTTCCGCCTGGCCATCGCCGTCTTCGTCGGCGGCTCGGTGCTATGCGGCCAGGCGACCAGCCTGCCCTTCCTGATCTTCGCCCGCTTCCTGCAAGGCGTAGGCGGGGCGATGATGATCCCGATCGGACGCCTGGTGCTGCTGCGCTCGGTGGCCAAGCAGGACATGGTCTCGGCGATGTCGTGGCTGATCATCCCGGCGCTGATCGGCCCGATCCTGGGACCACCGATCGGCGGCTTCATCGTCACCTACCTGGACTGGCGCTGGATCTTCTATCTGAACATCCCGATCGGCGTGCTGGGGATCGTGCTGGTCACCCTGTTCATCGACGAGGTGCGCGGCGAGACGCCCGTGCGGGCCGATCCGGTCGGCTTCCTGCTGTCGGGGCTGTCGCTGGGCTGCCTGCTGTTCGGCTTCGAGATGACCAGCCGCGACGGCGAACTGCCAATGGCCCTGGCGCTGATCGCCGTGGGCCTGGTCGCCGGCGGTCTCTACCTGCGCCATGCGAAGCGACGGTCCGACCCGATCCTGGACCTGTCGCTGATGGCCGTGCCGTCCTTCAGATTGTCGGTGATCGGCGGCTCGCTGACCCGCATCACCCAAGGCGCCCAGCCCTTCCTGCTGCCGTTGATGCTCCAGCTGGGGTTTGGCATGACAGCGGCGGCCAGCGGCACGATCACCATCGCCGGCGCCATCGGTTCTCTGGCGATGAAGAGCCTGGCGCCGCGCATCCTGCGCCGGTTCGGCTTTCGCAACAGCATGATCGTCGGCGGCCTGGCCGCCAGCGCCGGTTACGCCGTCTGCGGTCTGTTCCGGCCCGGCTGGCCGATCTGGCTGATCTTTCTGACCCTGATGGTCAGCGGCTTCTGCATGTCGTTCCAGTTCACCGCCTACAATACCATCGCCTATGACGAGATCCCGCCCGAGCGGATGAGCGCGGCGACCAGCTTCTACGCGACCTTCCAGCAGCTGATGCTGTCGCTGGGGGTCTGCGCCGGGGCCCTGGCGCTGCACGTGGGCATGCTGGCGGGCGGTCATTCGGGTCCGAGACTGGCCGACTTCACCCTGGCCTTCCTGATCGTCACGGCGATCTCGGCCTCGGCGATGATCTGGAACCGGCGGTTCGCGGCAGACGCCGGCGCCGACCTCAGCGGCCGGCGCCGGGACTAAGGACTAGCCGCAGGCCCGGCAGGCCTCTTCCTGCGCTTGCCGGGCGCCGCCACGACGCACCGCCAGCACCAGGATCACCCCGGCTGCTGCGGCGGCGACGGCGTAGGCCGGGGCGCTGAGCGGACCCAGGCGATCGACCAGCAGGCCGCCCAGCACCGCGCCCAGCGCGATGGCCACCTGGAAGGTCGAGGTCAGGAGGCCGCCGGCCAACTCGGCCTGGTCGGTCGCCGCCGAGGTCGCCCAGGCCTGGAAGCCGACGGGCAGCATGGCGAAGGCGAAGCCCCAGAGCGTCAGCGCCAAGGCCGCGATCCAGCCGACGCTTCCCAAGGCGACAATCGCCGTGGCGGCGAGCGCGATCAGGCCCGCCCCGCCCAGGATCGACAGGCGCGGGTCGCGGCCGACCAGCGCCCCACCGGCCAGGTTGCCGAAGAAGCCGGCGACGCCGAAGGCCAGCAGGCTGAGCGAGATCGCCGCGACGTCGAGGCCGGCCACATCCTCCAGCACGGGGCGGACATAGGTGAAGCCGGCGAAGTGTCCCGAGATCACCAGCAGCACGCCGACCAGGGCGGTCGCCACCGCCGGACGTCGCACGACCTCGACCAGGCCGCCCAGGCGCGGAACCGAGGTCGGGGCCAGGCGCGGCAGGGTGAAGGCTTGCGCGGCCAGGGCGGCCAGACCCACGATCCCCGCGATGACGAAGGCCGCTCGCCAGCCCAGGGTGTCGCTGACGAAGGCTCCGACCGGCGCGGCCGAGACGGTGGCCAACGACACGCCGGCGAAGATCAGCGACATCGCCTTGGGAATCGCCGCCTTGGGCACGAGCCGCATGCCCAGGGCCGCGGCCATCGACCAGAAGCCGCCCAGGGCCGCGCCCAGCAGCACCCGGGCGACCAGCAGCACCGGCAGGTTGGTGGCGAAGATGGTCAGCAGGTTGGAGACCGCCAGAACGAGCATCAGGCCCAGCATAACAAGACGGCGATCGAACCGGCCGGTCAGCACCGGCGTCAGCGGCGCGGCGAACGCGCCGACCACGGCCGTGGCCGTCACCGCCTGTCCCGCCGCCCCGACGCTGACCCCGAGGTCGGCGGCCAGGGGCGTCAGCACGCTGGCGGGCAGGAACTCCGACGTCACCAGGGCGAAGACGCCCATGGTCAGGGCGATCACCCCTGGCCAGAGGGCGGGCGGCTCGGCCTCCGTCGCCAGATCCACGTCGTCGACGTGCTCGGCCAATACTGAACTCTGCATGCTACCCTCCACCGCGGCAGGCGGGGGGCGACCCGGCCTGGACTGGTCGGATAGGTAAGGCTGCGACCTGACCTTTACCGCTCCCTGGCCGGCCAGAAATTCAGGGCGGGAGCGCAGAACTTCTCAGGCGACGTCGGCGACTCGGGCCCAGAGCAAAACATGCCGCCATTCCAATGCCTTACTATCGACTTGAGCGCCCCCGATAAGACTATTGAACCTTACTCGCTTGGCCTGGGCGTGGAATTCGACGTCGCCCTCTGGACGGCGAACCGCGACGGGGTTTGAATCCCCTGCGCTCGCCATGCGTTGGATGTTCGGAGGAAACGCCATGTTCGAGACCCGCACCTTCCGCGTCCACGCCCTGCACGACGGCTGCGACCACGCCCACGGCGTCGACGCCGAAACCTTCGAGGAGGCCGCCGTGGCCTTCATGGAGGCCTGGCATCCCGAGGTGGACTCCTATGGCCAGGCGTCCGTCGTGGTCCGCGACGTCGAGACCGGCGTCGAGCACTGCTTCCGCGTCGACTTCGAAAGCGGCGAGACCTCGGCCTGCCAGTAGATTTCGCAGGAGCCGCGCCATGGGCCCGTGCGTTGGTCGATCATGGATATGCACATGACCGACCCGATCGCACCGCCGAACCCTGATCCAACGCCCGGCCGTCCGCCGCTGGAAATTCCGCCGGACGGCCCACCGCCCGAGATCGACGATCCGGTCGTGCCCTTCGAAGATCCGCCCGAGCCGCCGCCGATCGATCCCGGCGACCCGCGCCCCTACGACACGCCGCTGCGACAGTAGCCGGTCAGTCGGTCTCGTCCTTGGCGTCGGGCGCTGGGCTCCAGTCGTAGCCCTGGCCGAGCACGCGCTTGCTGAACCAGTCCATCTGGACGTTCACCTGGAACAGCCGGTGGCGCAGCTCGCGGAAGTTATGCGGCTCGCGCGGGGCCAGATAGAGCTCGGTCTCGACGCCCAGCGCCTTCAGCGCCCGGTGCAGCATCACCGACTGGGTCCAGGGCACGCGTTCGTCCTCGGCGCCGGCCAGGATCAGGGTCGGGGTCCTGACCTTGTCGAGCTGGCTGAGCGGGGAATTGTCGACATAGAGATCGCGGCGAGCGGCCGAGCCGTAGGGCGGGGTCACGAACCACTCGCTGCGCTGCCAGCGGGTGTCGGACGTCAGGTACATCGACGGCCAGTCGACCGCGCCTGCGCCCGAGGACGCAGCCTTGAAGCGGTCGGTGACGGTAATCAGGCGGTTGGTCATGTGGCCGCCGGCGCTCCAGCCCATGACGCCCAGACGATCGGGATCGACCAGGCCCTTGGCGACCAGGTTGTCGACGCCCGACAGCACGTCCTTGTCGGCGTGTCGGAAGTAGCCGGCGTTCATGCCTTGCAGGAACTCGTCGCCGTAGCCGGTGCCGCCGCGGTAGTTGACGCTGAGCGTCATCACACCCTTGGCCGCCAGCAGCGGGTTGAAGCGGCCATAGGCGAAGATGTTGAAAACATCCGACGAGCGCGGCCCGCCGTGGCTCTGCACGATCAGCGGGTAGCGGCGCCCCGGCTGGTAGTCGAGCGGATAGGTCACGAGGCCTTCCAGGGCCTGGCCGTCGGGCGCGGTCCACTGGATCGCCTCCTGGCGCGGCAGGCGGAAGCGGGTCGCGATGTCGTCGTTCAGGTGAGTCACCTGCACCGGCGCCGGCTTGGCTGGATCGATGCGGAAGATCTCGCCCGGAGAGGTGGCCGAGGCCTTGAAGTAGACCACCGTCTTGCCGTCGCGGGTCAGGGTGACGTCGCCGGCGGCGTGGTCGCCCCGCGCCAGCGGCCGCACGGCCTCGCTCTTCACGTCGACCGCGAACAGTTCGCGGCGAACGCCGGTGGTGGCGGTGATGTAGATCTCGCGGCCGTCGGCCGACCAGACCGCGTCCTCGATCTCGTAGGGCAGACCGTGCGCCAGTTCGCGCGGCGCGCCGCCGGCGGCCGGCAGGATGAAGAGGTTCGGATTGACCGTGCCGTAGCGGCCGTTCTCAGCCGTGGCCAGGAACAGCAGCGAGCGGCCGTCGGGCGACAGGCGCGGCGTGCTTTCCTGGAAGTCGTTGTCGGTCAGGCGGCGATCGGCGCCCTTCCCTTCCTTGAGCCACAGCTCGGATTTCGGATTGTCGTCCAGCAGGTCGGACGGCGCGCGGCGGTAGAGGATGGCCTTGCCGTCGGCCGACAGGTCGAAGGCCTCGACCTCGAACTCGCCTTCGATCACCGGCTCGGCCTTGCCGTCGGCGAGCGTAATCCGCCAAAGCCGCCCGCGCCCCTGCGGGGTCTCGAACGACAGCATGTCGTCCTTTTCGCGCTTGCGCTTGGCCAGGGGCTTGCCGTCGGGCGCGGCGGCCAGGAAGTAGATCGCCGAGCCGTCCGGCGACCAGCGCAGAGAGGACGGGCTGGTGCGGACCTTGCCCAGACGCCTGGGCTCGCCGCCGTCGATGGGCGAGATGTAGATCTGGCGCGTGGTGTCGCCGTCACGCTTGGCCACGAAGGCGAAGCGCTTGCCATCCGGCGCCCAGGCCGCGCCCGAAGCAGGCCCCTCGACCATGCGGCGGGGGTCCGAGCCGTCTAGGCCGATGCGCCAGAGGTCGTCCTGAACAGCGTTGGCCTTCCAGTCGACGCGGCCGACCGAATAGAGAACGAACTGGCCGTCAGGCGAGACCTTCGGATCGGAAAGCTTCTCCAGCCCGACCAGGTCCACGGCCGTCATGACGCGGGGGGCGGACCAGGCCGACGGCGCGGAAAGCGCGAGCAGGCCTCCGGCGGCGAGGGCCGCCAGGCGGGAAAGGGTCATGGGAAGCTCCGGAGAAAGAGGTCGCCGGCGCCCGAAGGCGCCGGCGAGAGGCGTCAGAACGCCAGCTGCAGGCCCAGGGTGAAGGTCCGGCCGGTGACGCCGTAGACGGCGCTGTAGTTGTAGTCGTTGCCCGACTCCGTGCCGCTGGGCAGGAACGGACCTTCGTTGTCGAACACGTTCCGCACGGTGCCGAACACGCGCAGGTCCTTGTTCTTCGGATCGGGCGAGAACCGCACCGACAGGTCGTGACGCCAGAAGGCGGCGACGTTGGAGAACAGCGGCGTGCCCCGGCCGGCTTCGGCGTAGGCGGCGGCCAGGTCGTTGTCGTCCACGGCCTTGCCGATGTAGGTGGCCGACCACTGCAGGTTCCAGTGGCTGTTGCGCCAGGCGATGCTGGCCCTGCCCTCGTGCTTGGACGAGCCGACCTCGCCCAGGTCGTCGTTGAGGATCGTGCCGTCGATGCCCTGGTAGCGGGTCTCCAGCTTCAGGCGACGGCCGTAATTGGCCCGGAAGGTGAAGTCGCCCGGCACGTTCCAGCGGTCGAGGTCGAAGCGGTAGCGCACGGCCACGTCGACGCCGCTGGCGCGCAGGTCGTCAAGGTTCTCCTCGAGGTTCAGGATACGGGTGATCTGGCCCTCGGCGTCACGGGTGATGACGTTGCAGAACCGGTTGTCCGTACCGCCGGTCGAGCCGTAGCACTCGGCCATCAGTTGGGCGTTCGACAGCGACGAGATCGCGTCCGAGATCTTGATGTCGTAGTAGTCGAGGCTGAGGTTGAAGCCGCGCAGGAACGTCGGCTGCAGCACGAAGCCGACCGTCAGGGTGTCGGCGGTTTCTTCCTTCAGGTCGACATTGCCGCCGTTGGGCGCGTTGACGCTGGTCACGTCCGAGACGAACGAACCATTGGCCGCGATCGCCGCGGCGATTCCCGGGTTGGCGCGGCAGTTCTGCGCGATCGTGCCCGACGAGTTGGCCGTGACGCCCGAGCAAATGTCGACGATCGAGTCGAAGTCGTCACGCGGCGGCGAGTATAGCTCGGTGGTGTCGGGCGCGCGCTGGGCCCGGCTCCAGGCCGTGCGGAAGCGCAGGCTCTTGACCGGCGCCCATTGCAGGCCGGCGCGATAGCTGAGCGTCGTGCCGACGTTCTGCAGGTTGTAGTCGGCGACGCGCACGGCGCCGTCGATTTCCAGGCGATAGGCGAACGGCAGATCCTTCAGCAGCGGCGCGGAGGCCTCGATGAAGGCTTCCTTGGTCTTCACCACCCCGCTGTATTCGGGAATATAGGCGAAGTTGGTCAGGCCGTTCTGGGTCAGCTCGTCGGTGGTCGTGCGGGTCTTGTCGCGGCGCAGCTCGAAACCGAACGCCGTCTGGATCGGACCGGCCGGCAGCTGGAACAGCTCGCCGGTCATGTGGCCCTCGACGGTGTCCTGACGGTTCTGCGGCCGGTACCAGACGTTGGCCCGGATGTAGTCGGCCATTTCCGGCGTGATCGAGCCGACGCCGAACAGGTTCAGGGGCACGCAGCCGTCGGCGCGGGCCGCGGCGTCCCGGCACTGGACCACGCCGGCCGACGTGCGCTCGGCGTTCAGGGCGTTCTTGACGTTGGCCATGTTCAGGCCGTTGCGGCGGACCTGATAGCCGTCGTACTCGCCGTAGCCGTAGGTCAGGCCCCAGTCCCAGTCGCCGAACGCCTTGCCCTCGGCGCCGGCCCAGCCGCGAAGGGTGGTGCGGCGGTTGTAGATCTCCAGCTCGCCGACCTCGGTCATCCGACGACGGAAGTTGATCGTGGTGGTCGCCGCCGAATAGATCGCGGCGGGCACGAACGGGTTGGTCCGCGAGATGTTGCCGATCGTGAACTCGTCGTTCACGCCGTAGCTCGTCGAATTGTAGAGACCGTAGGGCTCGCGCACCGAGTTGGTGGTCACGCGCGAGGCCTGGAACTGGGCCCAGATCTTCAGGTCGGGCGTGACGTCATAGGCGATCTTGAGCGCGCCGGACGAACGCTTGGCCGGGGTGATCAGGGTGCCGTTGGTGCGGGTCTCGTAGCCGTTCACCGCGGTGACGAAGTTCTGCTTCAGGCCGCCTTCGTCATAGTAGAAGGCGTTGGTGCGGAAACGGCCGCCCGGCGTGTAGGTCGACAGGTCGGGGCCGCCGACCGTGTTGGTGTCGGGATCATAGACCACCGACTGGAGCGCCCACTTGCGGTCGGTCGCCTTCAGGGCGTCCTGCTTCTCGAAGGTGCCGCCGGCCATGACGAACAGCTTGTCGTTCAGGAAGCGCTTGCCGGCCGCGATCGAGTATTCGGTGCTGCTGCCGCCGCCGTCGTCGGTCGCGCCAGCCACCACGCGGGCTTTCACGCCGTCCATCTTGGAGGTCGTGATGATGTTGACGACGCCCGAGATGGCGTCCGAGCCGTAGACGGCCGAGGCGCCGCCCGTGCTGACCTCAATGCGGTCGACGAAGAACTGCGGGATGGAGCTGAGGCTCACCGCGTTCATGTTGCCGGCGTTGGACACCGTGCGGTGGCCGTCGATCAGGGTCAGGGTGCGGTTCTGGCCGAGGCCCCGCAGGCTGACGGTGGACAGGCCGTTGTCCTGAACGGCCGACTGGCTGGTCGACAGGTTCACGCCGATGTCGACGCCGGGCATGTCGGTCAGGGCTTCGGCGATGTCGACATAGCCGCTTTCCAGCAGGTCCTCGCGCTCGATCTCGACGACCGGCGACGGGCTGTCGAAAGTGGTGCGCCGCAGCCGCGAGCCGGTCACCACAACTTCTTCAACTTCGACAGAAGGGCTTTGATCTACGGCCTGGAACGAGGCCGGCTGCAGGGTGGCGGCGGGCGCGGCGCCCGGGGCGCGGACGATCAGGGCGCCGGCGCCGTCCTCGACCACTTCCAGGCCGGCCGAACCGGCCATGCGGCGAGCGGCTTCCAGCGGGGTGTATTTGCCGACCACCGCAGCCGAGCGGCGGCCCGAAACGGTCTTGGGCGAGAACAGGATGTTGGTCCCCGTCTCCTTGCCCAGTTCACGCAGCGCCTTGTCCAGCGACTGCGCCTGCACGTCCACGGTCACGGCCTGGCCGAAGGCCGCCCCGGCCGTCAGCAGAACGCCCACCGCGGCCGATCCGGCCAGCATCCGGCGCAGGCGGCCGTCTTTCCCCATCGTCATGAAATTCTAGTCCCCTCTCGGCCCGACGTTTTCGGGCTTAAGAGGCCTGACGACGGAGGTCGATTTTTCCTCAGCAACTTTTTTCGAGCGGCCCAGGCGACCGGTTCATGCCCCGCCGCGCGGCTCGATCAGCAGGCCGCCGCCGCTGACGCGGACATCGAGATCGAGCAGCGTCGCCACCGAACGGGCGAAGGCCTCGTTGTCGCCGGCCTTGTAGACGCCGCTGATCCGCAGGCTCTCGAGGGCCGGATCCGACAGCTCGATGCGCCGGCGGCTGTAGCGGTTCATCTCGGCCAGGGCCTCAGCCAGGGTCTGGTCGTCGAACACCGCCTGGCCGAACCGCCAGGCCGTGGCCGACTGCACGTCGGCGGTCTCGCGGCGCGCAGGCCCCTGCCCCGTCGCGATCACCCGCTGGCCGGCCGAGGCGGTGATGCGCCCCGACGGCTGGCCCGGCGTCATGACCAGCACCTGCCCCTCGACCGCGACCACCGACACCGTCCGCGACAGCACCGAGACCCCGAAGGCGTCGCCGCCTTCGCCGACGATCTCGCGTCCCTCGGCGGCCACCACGAACGGACGCGCCGGGTCGCGCGCGGCGCGGAAGAAGGCCCTGCCCTTGTCGAGACCCGCCCGGCGCTGGCGGCCGTCGATGCGCACGCTGAGCCGGCTGTCGGCATCGAGCAGCACCGAAGAGCCGTCGTCGAGATGCAGGGTTCGCGTCTCGCCCACGCTGGTGGCGTAGACCTCCGGCGCGAAGGCCAGCCAACCCAGACCGACGGCCGAGACGCCGGCGCCGGCCAGCACCGCCCGGCGAGCCAGGCGCGCCGGCCTGCGCGGCGTCGCGGCGGCGATCTCCGGATCGTGGCGCAGGGCCCCGGCCAGTTCCCAGGTCGAGGTCAGGGCGTCGAAGGTGGTGCGATGGTCCTCGGAGCGATCCAGCCACGCCTTGAAGCCGGCCTCGTCGCCATGGGTGCGTGAGTCGCTTCTCAGGCGCGCCAGCCAGTCAGCCGCTTCGCGGCGGACGGCTTCCAGATCGCGCTGCGGCTTCACCACGTCTCGGTCCATTTCGTCAGGAACAGGGCCGCCTTGGCCACGTGTTTTTCAACCGCGCTGACCGTGATGCCCAGCCGTTCGGCGATCTCCCGATACTTCAGCCCTTCCAGCCGGTGAAGCAAAAAGACTTCGCGTGTCCGAGGACTGAGGCGCGCCAACCCAAGCTTGAGCCGCGCCAGGCGCTCCCGCGCGCGCAGGACTTCGTCCTGCAGCGGACCCGCGTCGGCCAGGGCGTCCTCGACGAAATCCAGAGCCTCTTCCGGGCGGCGGGCGCGCTGGCGTCGCTCGTCGATCGCCAGGTTGACCGCAGCGCGGGCGACGAAGCCTTCCGGATTGCTGAGCGTGTTGGCGCGCCGGTATTCCAGCATGCGCACCATCGCCGACTGCACGACATCCTCTGCGCCCGAAGGATCACGGGTGATGCGCGTGATCCGGCGCACGAGCCCGCGCCACCCCTCGTCCTTCAAAACCGCTCGCCTCTGCCCGCCCTCGGTGGCGCGCTTCTTCTGTTCCGGCGCGCCGATCCGTCAACACTCTAGCTCTGCAAGCGGACGCCCGGCGCGTCAACTGCCCGTCATGCAGGCGCCGGAATAGCCGAGCAAAGACAAGGCGCAGAACCACCGCAACCCCAGATGAGGGGCCTTTTGCATTGCAACGCTCGCGCGCCAGGGCCAACCTCGACGCGCCCAGTCAGTGAGGAGTTCGTCGATGACCCACCCCGTCCGTTCGATCCTGGTGGCCACCGACCTCAGCGCCCGCAGCGACCGGGCCGTCGACCGGGCGCTGGAGTTGGGCCGCGAGTGGAACGCCGACGTCCATGTGGTGCACGCCATCGAACGGGACGCCCCGACCACGGCGCTGGACGTGCGGCGGGTCCTGCCCGATCCGGGGGCCAAGGCCGGCGTCAGCCTGCCCTACGGCCCCGCGCCCAAGGCCATCACCGACACCGCGCGCGAGATGGGCAGCGGCCTCGTCGTCACCGGCGTCGCCCGCTACAACGATCTTGGCGACTACCTGCTGGGAACGGCGGTGGACCACGTGGTGCGCAACGCTCCCTGCCCGGTCCTGGTGGTCAAGCAGAGGGTTCACGGTCCCTATCAACGCCTGCTCGTGGCGTCGGACTTCTCGAAAGGCGCCAAGGCCGCGCTGCTGACCGCGGCGGCGCTGTTCCCCGAGGCCAGACTGCATCTGGTCCACGCCTATCACGTGCCGTTCGGAAGCCGGATCAAGTCGGACGACGTCCGCGAAATCGCCCGCTCGGAGGCGCAGCAGAACCTGGACGCCCTGCTGGCCGATCTGCCCGAAAAGGTGCGCGGCCGCGTCGAACCTCACCTGGCGGCGGGCGAGCCCGGAACCGTCCTGGACGAGGTCGCCGGCAACGTCTGGCCCGACCTGGTGGTGATCGGCGCACGGGGAGTCAGCGGCCTGGTCCAGGCCACGCTCGGCAGCGTCGCCTCTTCGCTTCTGCAGCGCATCGCGGCGGACACCCTGGTGGTCAAGGAAGGCTAGGCCTCTTCCGAGGCCTCGTCGCGCGCGAACTCGGTGCGGTCGCGGAACAGCGCCGCCCGTCCCAGCAGGATCAGGGTCACCGGCGTGGTCACGGTCAGGAAGACGCCGATCAGCAACTCCCGCGGCATGAACCGGCCCTCGACCAGCGTGAAGAACAGGATCGAGGCGGCGACGATCAGCGCCATCCCAAGCGTCGCGCCCAGGGTCGGGGCGTGCACGCGCTCGTAGAAGGTCCTGAAGCTGCACAGGCCGACAGCGCCGAGGAAGGACAGCGCCGCCCCGGCGACGGCCAGCAGGCCCACCGTCACGCAGGCCCAGGCGGGAAGGTCGGCGACGCTCATTCGATCACCTCGCCGCGCATCAGGAACTTGGCCAGGGCGACCGTGGCGGCGAAGCCGAGCATGCCGATGATCAGCGCCGCGTAGAAATAGATCGCGCCGCCCGTGCGCACCCCGAACACCAGCAGCAGAAGCATGCCGTTGAGATAGAAGGTGTCGAGCCCCAGCACGCGGTCTTGGGCCCGGGGGCCGCGGGCGGCGCGCCAGGCGGCCATCGCCATGGCCGCGACCAGCAGCGCCTGGGCCAGGGTCAGGCACCAGAACAGGATCGCCTGGCTCATTCGAAGATCTCCATCAGGCGGCGCTCGTAGCGGTCCTTGATCAGGCGGATCCACTCTTCCTCCTCGACCAGGTCCAGCACGTGCAGCAGCAGGCGGCCGGTGGCGCTGTCGTACTCGACCCACAGCGTGCCGGGCGTGGCGGTCAGGATCACGGCCAGCACCGCCAGGGCGTAGCGGTCCTTCAGGTCGAGCGGCACGTGGATGAAGCCCGAGCGGCGCTCATGCCGCCGCCGGCCCAGGATGATCGCCGACACCGCCCAGTTGGAGCGTAGCACGTCGATCAGGACGCAGCCGGCCAGGGTGATGATGGCCCGGGGCGAGCGGATGCGGATGGTCTGGGCGTCCAGAGCCCGCATCACCTGGGGCGTGGCCAGCGCCAGCACCGCCGCCAGCGCGATCGCCGGCGGCTCGACCGAACCGCTCATCAGCAACGAGGTCACGAACAGGCCAAGCGCCAGCAAGGGATGGGGAAGAAGCGCGCGGATCATGGCGTAGTCCCCAGCACGGCGCGGATATAGGCGTCGGGACGGCCCAGCCACTCGGCGGTGTGCTCGGCGAACCCAAGCCCCGCGCCGCCGAAGATCGCCAGCAGCACGCAGGCCGCCAGCAATCCGCCCATCCCGGCCAGCTCGGCCGCGCCGACCACCAGCTCGGGCGCGTCCTCGTCACGGGCCCACAACGCGCCCACACCCAGGCGCGTCAGGCCGATCAGCCCTCCCAGGCTGGACAGCGACAGGCCGACGATCACCGCGATGCTGGCCGGTCCGATCGAGCGCGCCAGGGCGTCCAGCATGGCCAGCTTGCCGACGAAGCCCGACAGCGGCGGCAGGCCGGCGATCATCAGGGTGCAGATCAGGAAGGCCCCGCCCAGCGCCGCGACGGCGGCGGGGATCACGAGGCCGGGCTCGTTGCGCTCGTCGTCGTCGAACGGGTCGCGGTACTCGTCGTCGAACACCGCCCGTTCGCGCTGACCGCCGGAATCGACGCCCCGCTGCAGCACCTCGGCCAGCAGGAACATCGCCCCGCAGGCCAGGGTCGAGCCGATCAGGTAGAACAGCGCCCCGCCCAGCACGGCCTGGTCGCCAACGCCCGCCACGGCCAGAATGGTGCCCGACGAGACCATCACCGCATAGGCGCCGGCGCGCGACAGGTCGCGGGAGGCGATCAGGCCCAGGGTTCCGAAGGCCAGGGTCGCAAGGCCCATGACCAGCAGCCACGACTGGCCGAAATGGGCCGAGGCCCCGGCGTCGTCGCCGAAGGCGAGCAGGCTGAGGCGCAGCACCACATAGACGCCGACCTTCGACAGGATGGCGAAGGCCGCGGCCGACGGCGCGCTGGCGGCGGTGTAGGTCGGGGCCAGCCAGAAGCCCAGCGGCCAGGCTGCGCACTTGATCAGGAAGGCCGTGCCCAGGATCGCCGCGCCGACGTGCAGCAGGCCGCGGTCGTCCGGCGCGATGGTCCGCACCTTCAGGGCGAACTCGGCCATGTTCAGCGTGCCGGTCACGCCATAGAGCAGAGACACGCCCACCAGGAACAGCAGCGAGGCCGTCAGGTTGATGGCGATGTAGGTCAGGCCAGCGCGGATCCGTGCGTCGCCAGAGCCGTGCAGGGCAAGGCCGTACGAGGCCGCCAGCATGATCTCGAAGAAGACGAACAGGTTGAACAGGTCGCCGGTCAGGAAAGCGCCGTTGACGCCCATGATCAGGAACAGGAACAGGGCGTGGAAGCGCGGCCCGGCCCTATCCCAGCGCGCCAGGGCGAAGGCCAGGACGCCGGCGCCCAGAACGCTGGTCAGGGCCACCATCATCGCCGACAGCCGATCGGCCACCAGCACGATGCCGAATGGCGCGTGCCAGCCGCCCAGGCGATAGACGCGCGCGGTGTCGCCGCCGTCGGCCGCGCCCGTCATGCTCTCGTGCAGCAGGGCAAGGGCGACCAGCAGGATCGCGGCCATGGCGGTCAGGCTGATGACGCTCTTCAGCCGCCGGCGGCGCTCGTCGAACAGCAGCATGGCCGAGGCCATGACCATCGGCAGCAGGATCGGCAGCAGGATCAGGTGATGGTCCCAGAGGCTCATTCGGCCGGCTCCCGTCCATCGACGTGGTCGCTGCCGGTCGCGCCGCGCGAGGCCAGCAGCACCACCAGGAACAGGGCCGTCAAAGCAAAGCTGATGACGATCGCCGTCAGCACCAGGGCCTGGGGCGTGGGGTCGGCATAGAGCTCCGGATGCTCGGCGCCCTTGGCCGTGATAGGCGGCATGCCCGAACGCAGACGGCCCATCGAGAAGATGAACAGGTTCACCGCATAGGACAGCAGCGACAGCCCCATGATCACCTGGAAGGTGCGGGGCCGCAGCAGCAACCAGGTCCCGGCGGCGGACAGGACGCCGATGGCGGCCGCGAGCACGAACTCGGTCATGCGCCCTCCTCCGCTTGCTCGGTTTCGGCGTCGTCCTTGGCGCGGCGCAGCGACTGGTGGGCCAGGGCCACCAGCATCAGCACCGTGGCGCCGACCACCAGCAGCACGACGCCCAGGTCGAACACCACGGCGCTGGCCAGGGGCACCCGGCCCAGCAACGGCAGCTCGACATACTTGAAGGCCGAGGTCAGGAACGGCCGGTTGAAGCCGATCGCCACCAGGCCGCAGCCGGCGGCGATGGTCAGGCCCCAGCCGATCCAGAGGATGGGGCGCAGCAGCAGCCGCTCCTCCACCCAGCGCGCGCCGTTGGCCATGTATTGCAGCAGCACTGCGATCGACAGCGCCACCCCGGCCGCGAAGCCGCCGCCCGGCAGGTCGTGGCCGCGCAGGAAGAGGTGCACCGCCAGCACGATGACGAACGGGAACATCCAGCGCATGACGACGCGCGGGATCAGCATGGTGTCGCGCAGGGCGTCGACCGCCTTGCGGCCTTCGGCGACCGGGCCGGTTCGCTCGCGCGCCTGCTTCTGGTTGGGCGCGGGCAGGCTGTCGCTGGCCGGGCGGAAGCGGCGCAGCAGCGCCAGGACGGTCAGGCCGACGATGCCCAGCACCGTGATCTCGCCGAAGGTGTCGAAGGCGCGGAAGTCGACCAGGATCACATTGACGACGTTGCGCCCGCCGCCCTCGCTGTAGGCCCGCTCGACGAAGAAGCGCGATATGCCCTCGACCATCGGCCGGGTCATGACCGCGTAGGAAATGAAGGCCAGGGCCAGGCCGACGACGGCGGCGACCACCAGGTCCACCCGACGGCGACGGCGCGAACGCGTGAGCTCGGCCTGCGAGGCCTGGATGTCCTCGCGCCGCTTGGGCAGCCAGCGCAGGCCCAGCAGCAGCAGCACGGTGGTGACCACCTCGACCAGCAGCTGGGTCAAGGCGAGGTCCGGCGCCGACAGCCAGACGAAGGTGATGCAGCTGACGAGGCCCGCCCCGCCCATCAGCACCACCGCGGCCAGCCGGTGATACTTGGCCTGCCAGGCGGCCGCGATGGCGCACGCGCCGCCGGTCAGCCAGAGGCCCGCGAACACGACCTCGGCCGCGCCGGGCGCGGACCACGAAGGCCGGATCGCCACCCCGCCCGCGAAGGCCGCCGCAGCGCCCGCCGCCAGAGCGGCCAGGACGACGAGGCGCAGCTGCGGCTGCATCCGCTCGGTTCCAAGGCGGCTCTCGACCCAGCGCGCGCCCTTGACGATGCCCGTCATGGCCTTCTCGAAGAGATAGCCGCCGTTGAGGCGCTTGAGCCCCCAGGGTCCGCCGCGCGGATTGTTGTTCAGTTTCTTGCCGAAGACGGCATAGGCCAACACGCCGCCGGCCAGGGCCAGCACGCTGAGCAGCAGCGGCATGTTGAAGCCGTGCCACAGCGCCAGGCTGTAATAGGGCAGATCATCGAAGCCCAGCACGGCGACGGCGGCGCTGCGCAGGAACGGTCCGACGGTCAGGGCTGGCAGCACGCCGACCAGCAGGCACAGCGCGACCAGGATCTCGACCGGGCGGCGCATCCAGGCCGGCGGCTCGTGAGGAACCTTGTCCAGGGCCGTGGGCGGCGGGCCGAAGAAGGTCGCCAGGATGAAGCGCAGCGAATAGAGCACGCCGAACGCGCTGGCCAAGGTCGCCAGCACCGGCAGGGCCTTGTTCAGGGCGTGGCCGTCGCTGCCCGCCACCACCTCGGCCAGGAACATCTCCTTGGAGAGGAAGCCGTTCAGCAGCGGCACGCCCGCCATGGCGGCGGCCGCGACGATGGCCAGCGTGCCGGTGATCGGCATGAACCTGTAGAGGCCGCTCAGCTTGCGCATGTCGCGCGTGCCGGCCTCGTGGTCGATGATGCCGGCGGCCATGAACAGCGACGCCTTGAAGGTGGCGTGGTTGACCGTGTGGAAGATCGCCGCGATCGCCCCCAGCGGCGAGCCCAGCCCCAGCAGCAGCACGATCAGGCCCAGGTGGCTGATGGTCGAATAGGCCAGCAAGCCCTTGAGGTCGTGCTGGAAGATGGCGCACCAGGCGCCGATCAGCAGCGTGGCCACCCCCGCCCCGGCCACCACGAAGTACCAGAGCTCGGTCTGGCCGAAGATCGGCCACATGCGCAGCAGCAGGAAGATCCCCGCCTTCACCATCGTCGCCGAATGGAGATAGGCGCTCACCGGCGTCGGCGCGGCCATGGCGCGCGGCAGCCAGAAATGGAACGGGAACTGGGCGCTCTTGGTCAGGGCGCCCATCAGCACCAGCGCGAGAGCCACAACGGACCGGGGATCGCCGAGAATGACGCTCTTGGCGGCCAGCACGTCGTCGAGGTCGTAACTGCCGGCGATCGACCCGATCAGGATCATGCCGACCAGCAGGCACAGCCCGCCCAGCGCCGTGACCGTCAGGGCCATGCGCGCGCCTTCGCGGGCCGAGGGGTTCTGGTGCCAGTAGCCGATCAGCAGGAAGGAAAAGAGGCTGGTCAGCTCCCAGAAGACCGCCAGCTGGATCAGGTTGCCCGACAGCACCACGCCCTGCATCGCGCCCATGAAGGCCAGCAGAAACGAGAAGAACCGCGGCACCGGGTCCTTCGGCGACATGTAGTAGCGGGCGTAGAGCACGACGAGCGCGCCGATCCCCAGGATCAGGGCGGCGAAGATCCACGAAAGGCCGTCCAGCCGCAGGATCAGGCTGACGCCCAGCGACGGCAGCCAGGGAATCGCCAGCCGCAGCACCTCCCCGTCCGCGAACCTCGGCCAGAGCGCGGCCAGGCTCACCAGGGAGACCAGCGACACCAGCCACGAGAGAATCGCCGCCGCCGTACGCGCATGTCGCGGAAGGCCGGCCGCCACGGCCGCGCCGAGGAACGGCGCCGCCAGGATCACGAGAAGGAGCAGGTTGGAAGACAAAACGGTTGGGGGCCTCCTGCCACGGAACGGGTCTAGCCGGGGTCCGACGCCTTACAGGCCTCGATGACCACCATAGGAAGACCGTTCCCATGCGTCAAAGCGACGGTTCCCTCCCGTCACGCTTCGTCACATATGCCGGCGTTATTGATATCGATATCATAATGATCGATGCTGCCGCGATCCTAGGGAGGAAACATGAGCCGACAGAAGAACCCGGCCCGCCGCGCCGCCACCGCGCTCGTCGCCATGCTGCTTGGAACCGTCGCGAGCGCGGCCACGGCCGACACGCTGCTGACCTATCCGGTCCCGCCGCAGTTGATGTACGTGGCGCACAACGACGACTTCACCGTGCGGGTGCGCACGCCCGGCGGCGAATGGCGCGATCTCTACGAGTACCGGGTGCAGGTCGACACCGACACCAAACAGAACGCCTCGCTGGTCTATTTCGACTTCGACGGAACCGTCGAGCTGGAGGTGATGAAGAACAACGGCCGCTTTTCCGAGGTCTCGGTCGCGCCGTTGTCGAGCGTGGTGAAGCCGCAGCGCCAGGGTTCGATCCTGCGCATGACCCTGACCAGGCCCGAGCGCTTCTCCCTGCAGTTCGACGATGACCGCCTGCGCAACCTGCACATCGTGGCCGGCGCCCCGCCCCCTCCCCGTCCGACCGGCGGCGACATCGTCCATTTCGGACCTGGGCTTCACGTCCCGCCGGCGGGCCTCGACCACTTTCCGGTCAAGTCTGGCCAGCATGTCTACATGGACGGCGGCGCGGTGCTGAAAGGCGCCTTCGACCTGAATGGCGTCAGCGACGTGAAGATCTCGGGACGCGGCCTGCTGTGGGATCCGGGCCGGGCGATCGACCTGGAGAAAGCCAGGAACGTCGAAGTCTCGGACCTGATCATCGTCAACAGCGACCGCAAGGACGCGGCCCGGGTGATGAACATCCGCAATTCCGAGAACGTCGCGGTCAGCCAACTGACTGGCTTCACCTCTGGCAAATGGTCGGACGGGATCAACATCTCGACCTCGCGCCACGTAAAGGTGCGTGACGGCTACCTGCGGGTCTCGGACGACGCCGTGGTGGTCTATGCCGTGGCCGACTGCCCGATCTGCCGCCAGAAGGCCGCCCAGACCGGAATCCCCGATCCGAACCCACCGGGCGACACCTTCGACATTCAGGTCTCGAACATGCGCCTGTGGGTCGACGTCGCCCACGCCCTCTATATCGGCCATTTCGGCGACAACGCCGATCCGCGCACGATCCGCGACGTGACCTTCGACAACATCGACGTCGCCAATCTCGACGAGGACGATCCGGATTGGGAGGGGGCGATCGCCGCCTATTCGGGCGACAGCACGCTGATCCGCAACATCACCTTCAGCAACGTGCGGGTCGACCGCATCGAAGAGGGCAAGCTGATCAACATCGTGGCCGGGAACAACCCGCGCTACAACAAGGCGCCCGGGCGCGGGATCGACGGCCTGAGCATCCGGAACGTCGCCTACGCCGGCGAGGGCATGCCCAGCCTGTCGATCATCCGTGGCCTGTCGCCCCAGACGGCGGTCAAGAACGTGACGATCGAGAACCTGACCATCGGCGGCAAGCCGGTGAAGTCGGCCAAGGATGGCGACATCGCCGTCAGCGGCGAGGTTTCGGGCCTCTCCTTCCGCTGAACGCAAAAAAGAAGGGCGCCGTCGTCGACGGCGCCCCAAGGCGGGACTTATGCGGCGACGGTCAGCCGCCGAACTTGTAGCGCAGGCTGATCCCGTAGACCCGGCCGTTCATGAAATACTGGCGCAGGATGTCGGTGTCGTAGCCGCCGTCCGGCTCGCCGACGTAGCGGATCGGCGCCTTGTTGGTCAGGTTCGAGGCCGTCAGCGACAGGGTCAGGTCGTCGCGCAGGTTCAGGTTCACCGAGGCGTCGAGCAGGCCATAGCCCTTCAGGTAGCGGCCATCGATCGGATTGGGCGAGATCCCGAACAGCACGTAGTCCGAGCGGTAGGTGTAGACGAGGCGCGCCGAGACCTTCTTGTTATCGTAGAGGCCCGCCAGGCTCCAGTTCTGGTCGGACTGGAACGGCTGGCGCACCTTCATCGCCCCTAGCGGCAACTCGGTCTTGACCCAGGTGTACGAGCCCTGGACGCCGAAATCGTGCAGAACCTCAGGCAAGAAGTCGTAGTCGAAGAAGGTCTGGGCCGCGAACTCTACGCCCTTGGCGAAGCCGGGGTCGGCGTTCTGGGTCTGGGTGATACGGAACTGGCCGGTCGGGCAGTTGTTGGGCGTCACGCCGCTGTAGGGCTGCGAGGTCGCCACCGTCTGGCAGCTCTCGACCCCGATCGGGAAGCCGTCGACCTTCTTGTAGAAGGCCGCGACCGAGACGTAGCTTGTCGGGCCGAAATACTTCTCCAGCGACAGGTCGTAGCTGTAGGCCCGCAGCGGCTGCAGGTTGGCGTTGCCCTGGCTCCCCGTGCCGCTGGTCAGGTTGACGACCACGGTCGGGTTGATGTCGCCGACGCTGGGCCGGGTCATCCCCTTGCCGAAGCCGAAACGCAGCAGCAGGTCGTCCTGGATGTAGCCGGTGAGATTCAGGGTCGGCAGCACGTCGGTGTAGCTGTTGCCCTGGCTTCGGGCGACGATCACCGGAGTTCCTCCGGTGGTGTCGGTGACCCGCGCCTCGGCGTCGAGATCAGTGCGCACCACCCGCACGCCGGCATTGCCGCGGATGCGGTCGTTCAGGAAGGCGAAGTCGACCACGCCATAGCCCGCCAGGGTCTCCTCCACCGCCTTGCGGCGCGACAGCAGCACCTCGGGCAGCGAGTCCTCGGCCGGGATGCCGGCCAGGGCGAAGCGGTTGCGGACGTTGTCGCCCAGCAGGGCGTCGGGCGAGAAGGTCAGGAAGCCGCCCGAATAGCCGGCCTCGCCGTCGAACCAGTTGGTGTGCGAGCCGGCGACGAGGTCCTGCACGGTCGAGGCCAGGATCCCGTTCGACTGGTTGGCCGCCAGCGCCAGGCCATCGGTGGTCAGGTTTTTGCCGCTGAAGGAGTAGTTGTAGAACTTCGACTTCTTTCGGTAGTAGCGCGCGCCGAACTTCACGGCCTTGATGAAGCTGTCGTCGATGCGCAGCTTGCCGTCGAACTGGGCGGCGAGCCCTGCGTCGTCATAGACGTTGTTGGTGCCGTTGGCGTAGTTCAGCAGCACCCAGTTGGCGGGGTTCGACAGGTCCGGCCCGCTGATCGACAGGGTCTGGGGCGTTCCGACCTGGCGGCTCACGTTCCAGCCCAGGCCCGCGCGAGGGGTCATGGTCACCGAGCGGTTGTCCTGGTGCTGGTCGGCTTTCACGTAGGAAAGGTCGGCCTTGAGGTCGAGGGTGTCGGTCGGCGACCACTTGGCGCCGCCGGCCACGATCCAGGTCTTGTAGATGCGGTGCTCGTCGCCGCCGATCGACGAGAAGCTCGAGCCCAGGAACGTGCCGCTGTTGAAGCGCTGGCCGGCCAGCACCGCGTCCTCGCCGCCATTGGCGTTGCGGTTGGCCAGGCCTTCGGTGGTGCTGAACGGGGTGGTCGCCAGGCCCTGGACGTAACGGCTGTCGGCGCCGTTCAGGAAGCGATAGCCCTGGTGGTAGAGGTAGGCGTTGTAGTTGCCGTCGACATAGAACTCGAGGCCCGGGCGGACCTTCCATTGGAAGGCGCCGGCGAAGCCCTTGCGGGTGCGCTGGATGTCCTCCTCGTTCACGTTGATCTGCACCCCGGCCATGTTGACCAGGTTGGCGCGCTCGGCCGCGGTCAGGGCCAGCGGATTGGCCACGTCGGCCAGGAACGCGATGTCGCTGCGGCCGGCATAGGCCTGGTTGTAGGCGCTGTTGCCGGCGTACTCGGCGCTGTCAGCGCGCACCACGCGGCGCAGGTTGGTCCCGCCGGGGCCAGGCGCGTTGTCGGACCGGTTCCAGCTCTTCTGGTAGTTGGCGCCCAGAAGCAGACCCATCTCGCCGTCGCCGACGTCCCACTTGTGCGAGACCAGGCCGAAGTATTCGGGCTGCATCTGCTTGACCATGTCGTTGTAGCGGCCGGAGATCGCCACGCTGCCCGACATCTTCGGCAGGTCGAGCGGACGGCGGGTCTTGATGTCGACGAGGCCGCCGATGCCGCCCTCGATGTGCTCGGCCGAGGGGTTCTTGTAGACGTCCAGGCCCGCGATCATGCCGGGGATGGCGGCCTCGATGTTGAACTCGCTGCCGCCGGCGGTGAAGTACGAGCGGCCGTCGACCTGCGAGGCTGTCTGGCCCGACAGGCCGCGGATCGTCAGGCCCGAGCCAGCGCCCACAGGCGAGGCGCCCTCACCGCCGTAACGGTAGCCCTGCACGCCCGGAATGCGGGTCAGGGTCTCGGCGACGTTGGGATCGGGCAGCTTGCCGATGTCCTCGGCGCGGATGGAGTCGACGACCTCCATGGTGTTTTTCTTGACCTGCACGGCCGACTGCAGGCTCTGGCGGATGCCGGTGACCACCACCTCCTCGACCGCTTCGTCGGCGGTCGCAGCCGGCGCGGTCTGGGCGTGGGCGGCGCCGAACGCGCCCAGCGCGACGGCCAGCGTCGAGGCGGTCAGAAAAAGACGCGATTGAACTTCGGACTTCATGGCTTCCCCTCCTGCGGAGCCTACGCCCGATAAGCCGGCGCGGCCCGTCAGATCCCGCGCGAGGCGGGTTTTCCCTGTTGGCTCGGGCGCTTGGCGCGCCCTCTCTGTTTCACTCCCGGATCGGGGCGTCGCCTGAGCGGCGATCTATCCCAATCACATAATATTGTTATCGATATCATTGATCGCTGACAAGAGCTTTTGTCAGACAAATGCGATGATTGACGTTCAGTTGGGCGGCGACGATCGACGCGCCAGCGCCACGTCGCCCGAGCAGGCCTTGGCGACGCCGTCGACCTTGATCGAGCGTGCGCCTTCGCAGGCCAGGCGAACGGCGTAGGTCGGCTGGCCCTGGATGCTGGCCTCCACGCCCTGCCCCGCCTTGTCCTTGACCACGAAGGCCTTGGACAGGCTGTCCAGTTCCACCCGGCCGTCGCGGCGCAGATAGCTGCCGTCGGCGACGAACCAGCGGCGCGGCTTGGCCGCGCTGCCGCCCTCCGGATAGGTCAAAGCCAGGATGTAGGCGTCGGTCTGCCAGCCGCCGAGATCGGCATTGGCGTTGCGATGGCGGATGCGGCCGTCGGCCAGCAGGTTGAAATAGACCTCGGTGACCTCGCCCCTCTGGTGGATACGCACCATCAGCCAGTCCTTGGTCTCGACCTTCTCGATCCTGGGCGCGGGATCGGGTCCGTTCGGCGTCAGGGCGACCACGAACTTGGTCCGGTCGGTCAAGCCCGGCGCCTGCAGGCGCAGATAGGGCTGGACCTCGTCGGGCGCGTGATCCTTCAGGCCCCGCCCCTCGGCCATTCGCATCAGCTCGGGATAGTCGGTGAACAGGCCTGCGTCCGGCAGGGTCTCGGGGAACAGCGGCCGCACGGCGACCTCGGCCTCGCCGTTCCTGACGGTGACCACCTGCCCCTGGCGCTTGGCTTCGCCTTCGTAGTGCATCAGCCACTCGAACTGACCCGGCGCCCAGCCCTTGAGGTCGTCGATGACCAGGATCACATCGCCGATCCACATGAAGCTGCGGTACTTGCGCTCGAAGGTCCGGGCATTGGGGCCCGTGGCGTCGGCCCAGACGAAGCGCAGGTCGCCAGCGTCGACCAGGTGGTCGACCCGCCCCACGAAATGCGAGCCGTTGTAGGTGTTGCTCTCCGGCTCGGCCTTGCCGTCCAGGGTGACGACGTTGTGCGCCACGCTCTGGCGGTAATAGCCGTCGTACTCGGGCCGGGCGTAGCTGCTGTTGCCGGAATCGATCAGCAGCTGCTTGCCCTTGTGCCAGAGGATGAAGCTGCCGGCGTCGGCGTGGTTGTGGTTCCAGGTAAAGCCCGAGCGCAGCGCCAGGAAGGTGGCGTCCGGCGCCCAGGACGAGCGCATCGTGGCGGCGCCCAGGTCGCTGTCGATCCAGCTGGTCGGCAGACCCGGCCCCTTGCCAACCGATGCGCGGGCCTTGGCCGAGGGCCACTGGACCATGTTCTCCGGCTCGGCGAAGACGTCCTGCTTGGGGTCGGGACGCACGGTGTTCAAGTACCAGAGATAGCGCGACTGCTGGTCGCCCGTGGCCCACAGGTTGGCGATGGCGCTGGCTCCGCTGGAGGTCGGATTGCCATCGCCGAAGTTGGTCGACAGGAACCCGCCGGTGGTCGGGTAGAGGTTCTGGATGAAGTAATCGCCCAGCCCCGACAGGCGCGGCGTAGCCGGCGGCCGCTCCTTGAAGGCGTCCAGCCACGCACGCTTGAAGCGCAGATAGCCCTCGGCGGCGAAGTCGGCATAGTTGATGCTCTCGACGAAGGCCCCGTTGGACGCGAAGTGCGCCGGCTTGGTCTCGATGGCGCTGCCGTCGTAGTTGGCCCACTCCTCGGCGGCCTCGTCGATGCGGCGGATCCAGGCGTCGGCCTGCGGCTCCTCGGTCTTGATGGCGATCGCCGCCACGCCGGCCCCGAAGACGATGTGGCTGAACCAGTTGTGACCCATGGTGTCGAGACTGTGGATCCGCTCCTTGCCGTCGATCCAGTCGTTCAGGGTCGGGCGGATCGCGCCCTTGACCAGGGCCTTGGCCAGGCGGTCGCGCTCGGCGGGGCTGAGGGCGTCATGGATGGCGTCGAACGTAAGCCCGTAGGTGTAGGCGCTGGTCCCCATGCCGAGATCGGAGTTCCAGACCGGACTGCGGGCCAGCAGCGGCTTGTCCGTCACCCAGTTGGCGCGGTTCGCATAGACGTCGAGCAGGGCCTTGGCGCGGTCGGCGTACCTGCGCTCGCCGGTCATGCGATAGGTCAGCGACAGGCCCATCAGCGCCGCGTTCAGCTCGCGGTCGTTGGCAGGCTTGCGGGTCAGGGCCGCGTCGGCGTCGGCGCGAGCCTTGGTCCAGGCGGCCTTGGCGTCGGGATCCTCGGCCACGCGAGCCTTGAACTGCGAGACGTGGGCGTCGCTGAAGGTCAGGTACGGATGTCCAGACTTCAGGGTCTGCGCACCGGCCGTCCCGGCCAGGAGACAGCTTGCCAGGGCCAGGCCCGACACCATCCGCTTTGCTCGGCTCTTCACGCGCTTCTCCCCATACGCTTCTTGTGACTTCAGATTATGATATCGATATCATTCTAGGGCGCAAGCGGCTCCGCGCTCACCCTGCTAGGCCAGGGCGAGATTGATCGCCATCGACCGCCGCACGCCCGGACTGCGGAACGGGTAGACGCAGTGCAGCATCCACGAGGGCCACAGGTAGAAGTCGCCGACCACCGGCTTGACGGTGAAGAGGTTCTTCACGCCAACGGCGCTGCGGCTGTCGATGAACTGCAGGCAGCCGGCTGTGTTCTGCCTGGCCTTGTCGGCCGCGAACTCGGTTTCGTAACCGGGTGGAACGCGCAGGAAGCCGACGCTTGAATAGAGACAGCCCTGGTGGAAATGGGCCGGGTTGTAGTCGCCGGCGACCATGTCGTTGATCCAGCCTTCTTTGATCTCGATGCGCAGCTTTTTCGCCTCGAGCTCCTCGGTGCGCTCGTAGTCGCTGAAGTGCATCAGGGCGTTCTCGCACCGGTAGGTGTAGGTGCGGGCCACGTCGAACAGGAAATCGGTCAGCTCGACCGTTTCGCGGATCACGTCGGTAAAGCGGATCTCGGTGCTGACCGCGCCGGCCAGATGGGCGGACCAGTCACGGGCGGCGACCTCGTCCTGACGCGCGACGATCTCGTCGATGCGGGCGTTCAGGCGCTCGACCACGCCCGGCGGCATGGTTGCCTTGATGATCGTCGGGCTGAACGGCGCGACCAGCCGCAGGTCGTGGTCGTGGCTCATGGCCGCTCTCCCCTGGCTATCGCGACGGCGCGTAGATCACCGCCGTCTGGCCCGGTGCGAGGCTGAGCGTTCCAGCGCCCGGCGCGATCTTGCGCCGGGATACGAGGTCCACCCTGCCCTTTTCCGCTTTCGGCAACGTGACGCTCATCGCCTTGTCGGCGCTGGCGTTCATGGCGATCAGGTACGGTCCGTAAGTCGCCTCGTAATAGTAGCCGCGGCCCGCATAGGGATTGTCCTGGTCCTTGTAGCGGGCCTCTGGCGGCCCTTTGGCCACCGGCAACACCTCGCCCTCAAGCGCAGCCGGCGCCTCGCCCGGATAGGCGACGATCGGGATCGAGCCGGCCGAGATGTGCGGCGTGGCGCGGCGCACGCAGGTCTTGCCGCTGGGCTCGAAGTCCACTCTGCCAGCAATGGTGGCGATGCGATCGACGGTCGGGGTCTGGTAGTGGAAGCGCGCCAGGCGGTTCACCCCGCAATTGGCCCGCCAGTAGAGCGAGGCGTAGAGCACCTCGTCACCGTTCTTGATCGCCACCACTCCATCCTCGGGATCGGCGAACACAAAGTCGGGCTGGCCCGGCGTCATCGGCAGCTTCACGTCCGATTTCGGCCAGGCCGTCACGGCCAGCCACTCATCATAGGCGTCGAGCAAACCGATGGTCGTGCGCTGACCCTTGTCCTTCAGTCGATCGCGCAGCACGGCGTAGTATTGACCATCGTCCAGGGCCTGGCGGGCGATCGCCATCAGCTGCGGGTCGCGCGTGGCGACGGCGACATTGAAGGGCGTGTTGTCCCAGCCGGACTTCTGCACATAGGTCGTCGCGCCCGGATAGACAGGGTCGCGCCAGCCGATCGGCGCCTCCAGCAGCATGGTGCGCGCGCCCTCGGTGTCGATCCCCGGATAACGGAAGGCCATCCGCGCCCTGGCCATCTTCAAGAGCTGGTCGCGCAGGACCGGATCGCCCTGCCCGCCCGGCGTCGCGGCCGTGGCCGTGGCCTGATAGATGCTGGTCGCCCAGTCGAGGATCTCGCCGTAGCTGCCGACGAAGCCCAGTTCCTTCGAGAGCCCGGCCTTGGTGAAGAGCCTGTAGTCGTCGGCCGAGCGGAAGCTGCCGGTATCGGCAGCGGCGCTGGAATAGGTCGGCTTGCTGGCCTCGTCGAGACTGCCGGTCCAGGGCGTAAGACCCATGGACTCGTAGAAGAACCGCCGCATCGCCGGCTCGGGCCGGGCCAGCGGAGTGCTCAGCGAACGCAGACCCTCGTTGCTCCAGTAGATCCCCAGATCAACGATCATCGACTGGTTGGTGTAGAGCCGGCGATGGGTCTGGATGTAGCCGAGCCCGGCGTTCAGCATCCGGGCATAAGCCCCGCGCCGCGTCGAAACGCGCTCCACGCCCGCGACCGGCGCGTCGAGATAGGGCGCGACATCGGCCTGCAGCAGGCGCAGCGCCTTGCCGAACGGACCCATGGCGTCCCAATCGGCGTTGGTGCGGCTGGCGTCGACATAGACGCTCTTCGGATCGGCCAGGAAGCGGGCGTAGAAGGCGTCGCCGCTCTCGATCACCTTGCGGGCCACGGCCGGATTGGCGTGGGCCTTGGTCCATTCGAGACTGGCCGCGCGCGCCAGGAACTGCACCTCCAGCACGTTCAGCGGGCCGGGTTGGGCCAGCTTGCGGTCGATCTCGCGGTTCACGCGGGCCTTGAGATCGTCGAGCACCTCGGGCCCTGCCGATGGCGCGGCCGCCGGCGGCGGCGCCTGGCCGGCGAGATCGCCGCTGTCCAGGAACGGGTCGGCGTGAACATAGAGCGCATAGACCGGCCGCGAGGCCTGGCCCATCGGCTTCTGGAAGCTCTCGAACTGCTGGGTATAGACGGCGTAGGGTCCGCTGGCGCGGATCGCGCAGTCCAGCGCCCCCTTTCCCTTGGTCAAGGTGATCGGCAGCGGGAAGGTGCGATAGGTGAAGCGCCCGGCGAAAGGCGGCGCCTGGGTTCCGATGTCGAGGATCTCGACGTCGCCCAGGTGGCGGTAGCCGACCTGCCTGCCCTCGCAGAACAGGGTCAGCTTGCCGTCATTGACGTCGCCGCCCCACAGGCGGATCGAGGCGTAGTTCTGGATGGCCGGATCGACGGCAAGCCGGAACTTCAGATCGCCGCTGAACCGCCCGCCAGGCTCGCTCGGCGGCAGCCGCCGCGCAGCGAGACCCAGGCCGCCCTCGATGCGCTCGGCCGCCGAGGCGTCTACCGCGTGCGCGGCCTCGGAGACCGGGTCGCCGAACACCAGCTTGTCGATGAGCGGTGTGGCCGCGCTGGCCTGCGTCGCCAGAAGGCCGAGCAGAGCGCTCGCGCCGAGGATCAGCCGATGACGGGTCATGCGCCCCTCGTTCGTGATGCTTGGGATAGGCCTGGCGAGCGAGGGCGCGACACCCTCGCCCGCCGGGCGTCTTGGTTCCGGGCGAGCCCTAGAACTCCTTGCGGACGGTCAGCCACACCGACCGCGGCGCGTTGCGCTTCACCAGGTAGCCGGACTCCGGCAGTTGCTCGACAACGTCGTAGACCTGCACGCCGGTGGGTAGGTTGGTGCTGATCATCGGGTCGTAGGCCGAGATGTAGGCCTTATCGAGCACGTTGCGCACGTCGAGCGTGACCATCGTCTTCTTCAGGCCGCTATACTGGACCGAGACATCGAGGTTGTCCTGCGCCGGCAGGAACCGGTGGTCGAGCGAATTGGTGTTCAGCTTTCGCTCGTCCATCCAACGATGGCGGACGTTGAGGCGGAAATCCTTGTAGCGATAGGACACCGTGTTGCTCAGCGTCCATTTCGGCGAGCGCGCCAGCAGACCTGCGTCGATGCGCAGCACGTCGTCGTCCGCGCCGTTACCGTTCGCTCCGGTGTTCAGCCAGACATAGGCCTCGGTGGTCTTGCCATTCAGGAAGGTCACCGACGGATTCCACTCGAGGTTCTTGGTGACCCGCCACTTGGCCCAGGTCTCGATGCCCCGGGTGAAATACTTGTTGAAGTTGTCCGGCAGCAGATAGGTCGAGACGTTGTCCTTGTCGATGCCGGTCGGATAATCGTTCACCGCGAAGTTCTGGTAGAAATAGGTCACTTGGCCGTTGAAGCGGCGATCGCCGAACGTATAGGCGAACTCGTGGCCCTTGATGTAGGCCGTGGGCCCTAGCGGACGCACCAGGGTGGCGGCGGTCGAATAGCGGTTGATAACGCCCGACGACGGCTGCTTGGCGTCGGTATAGCGATAATAGATCTTGTGCTTGTCGTTGAAGTTGTAGCCCAGCGCCACGCTGTAATCGACCAGGCCGAGATCCTTGTCGGCGCCGATCACCTTGGCCGGCGTCTTGGTCATGTAGACGTTGTCGTAGACCGTCAGCGGATCGCCATCGAGGCCACCGTTGGTCAGCGACGCCGCGCCGGAATTGCGGGTATCCCACGTCTCCGAATAGGTCCGGGCGTGGAAATACTGGTACTTGATGCTGGCGTTGAAGTCCCAGTGCTTGGTCGGCGACCAGGCGAAGCCCGCATAGGGCGACAGCTCCATGATCCGCGCGCGCTGCGAGACGGTGGTGAACAGGCCGCTGCCGTATGACCCCCAGCCGCCGGCGTCGGTCAGCTGATAGTTCGTACCGTTCTGGGTGACGTACTTGACGTTCAGGTTCTGCACCTGGCCGTCGGCCCAGGCCGAAACGCCCAGGCCGTTGGCCCAGTTGTCGTTCACCTGCTCGGAGCGCGACAGATAGAGGCCGCCGTTGATGCTCCAGGTCTCACCGCGATAGGTGGCCGTGAAGTTGCCCATGTAGTCGACGGATTCACGGTAGTTGTCCTCGGCGCGGGTCAGCAGCACGAGGTCCTGCGTGGCGCTTTCCGCCGGCAGGGTGACGCCATTGACCACCCCGCCCCGCATGTCGATGTTGCGGTTGGGCAAGGTGTTGCCGACGATGCAGAGGCTGTTGCTCTGCCAGGTGGCCAAGGTCACCCGCGGACAGGCCGCGCCGGTGCGGTAGTTGGTCCCCAGTTGCGATCCGGCGACGTTGTTGGCGACGCGGGCCACTTCCTGGCCGGCGGCGTTGGTGAAGACGTAGTAGCCCGGCGTGCGGTCCAGGTTGTTGATGTTGAGACCGAAGCGCTCGCGCGTCGCCGCCGCCGAGGCCAGGGAGGCCAGCTGCTGGGGCTTGTAGGACTGGCCGCGATAGGTCGACTTCTGGATCCGCGCCGCGCCGGTGAAGGTCAGGCGCTCACCGATGTCGTGGTTCCAGCGCAGCGACAGAGCGTCCTGCTTGTAGCGGTAGCCGTCCGACGGATCGAGCGTGTGGCTGCCCGGCTTGAAGTAGTTCGGAACGGTCTGCTTGCCGCCGTTCATGAACAGGTTCACGTCCCGGCCGAAACCCGGGATCTCCTGCGGGTTCTGGTAGCCGTAGGTCGGCTGCTGGAACGTCGTCAGCTCGGCGTTGGTGTCGTCCAGATGCTTGTAGACCAGGTTGAACGAGCCGCCGCCATTGTCGGTGTTGTAGTCCTTGTAGAGGTTCACCCGGAACTGGCCGCCGTGGTTCAGGTCGAAGCCCGGGTCCACCTGGCCGCTCGAGCGGCGATAGAATCCGCTGACGCCGACGCCCATGTCGCCGGCTTCGTTGACCCAGCCATAGGCGCCGTCGACCTGCTTCCACGACAGGTGCAGGTCCTCGCCCTCGAAGCCGACCCGGGTCTGGATCACCGCACCCGGCTTCACCTTGCCGGTGATGTAGTTGAAGGTCGCGCCCACCGAGGTGGTGACGCCGGTGGCCGACGAGCCGCCGCGCACCGACTCCACCCGGCTGGTCGAGATGTCGGCGCGGTAGAAGTAGCCGTCCTGGAAGCCGCTGAACTTGAACGGCACGACCGGCAGGCCGTCCTCCAGGATCGTGGTCCAGAAATAGCCCGAGGTGTTGGCCCCGGTGCCGATGGTCATGCCGCGCGTGAAGACCTCGTTGCGGGCCACGCCGTCGTTGGATTCGACCACCACGCCGGGCATGTCGCGCAGCATGTCGTCAGCGCTGATCGGCGTGAACTTGCTCATGTCGTCCTCGTTCAGCACAGAGAACGAGACATTGGCCTTCTTGGCGGCGGTGCCGACCATCACGCCGGTGACGATCACTTCGTCGACGGCCGTGCTCTCGACGGTGACCGGCTTGTCGGCGGCCGGCGTCGCGGTCGCCTGGGCGTACGCGGCGGTCGCCGACAGCGCGCCGGCGCCCGCGGCCAGAGCCAGGACCATGTGAGAAACTTGCAGGGCGCGGCCACGACCGCGCTGAGGGTTGAGACCACCCATCCTATCCTCCCCTTTCGGACTTTGGTCCGATCTCGTTCTGCGCCGGAACCTCGCCCCGGCTGGCCGATCGCGTTGTCGTTCTCGAGCGCGCTGCGCAGCGCTCCGACCGGCTTGTTGTTATCGATACCAGCGCATTTCGAAGCCTGTCAACGGGATTCGCAACATTGACTTCTGAAGCATTCGACCGGGCCATTACTGGCAATGCGCCGCCCACATAGGCGCGCGAAACACCCGAGCCTGAACAACGGCGACTTGATATGGCTCCAAAGCACAGGCCTCAGACGCAACCACCCAAGGATGCATTTCCAACGTAGCGCCACAGTCAGACGTTAGGAGCCGATTACATAAGCAAACCGGACTTCGCGCCTGCTTCGACCGCGCGGTCTCGCACGATCGTGCCATGTCGCCGACGACGGGAGATCAGCCCTTCGGCCGCCAGCAGATCCAGGGCCGCCCTGACGGTGATCCGGGCCACGAAGAAGCCGCTGGCCAGCTCGCGCTCGGTCGGCAGACGTCGCTCGCCGTCGAGGATCGCCGCCCGCAGCCGGTCGGCGAGCTGGCGATAGAGCGCCACGCGCCCGGTGCGCTTCAGCGGCGCCCAGCAGACGCCCGAGACGGATGGTTGAACCATGCCGCGTCGCCCTCCCCCGCTACTTGAAGCTCACGCCTTCGACATTGGGCCCGATCTCGATCACCGCGGGATCGGCCGCCTTCAGGCGCTTGCCCCCGACAGTCACGTTCTCGAAGCTGATGTTGCGGACCGGACGGTCAGGGCCGAAGCCCGAGATCGTCGACGGGCTGGGCCAGCCGGCGCCGGAGAAGCGGATGTTCCTGAACCGCACGCCATCGACCAGCAGGCCCGGGCTCGTGCCATACTTGGCGTTGAACACCGTGCGCACGTTGAACAGCTTGCCCTCCTCGATCTGCTCGACGCGAATATCGTCGAACAGGACGTCGCGGACGGTGTTGTCGTCGCCCGCGCTGATCGCCAGCGCGCCCTGGTACTCGGGATCGTCCTCGTCCAGCCCGAGGATGTCGATGTTCTCGAAGCGCAGATCCTCCAGGACGTTACGGGCCTTGGTGTCGCCGTGCAGGCCGATGAACACCGCGTGCGCCACGTCCGGCCAGAAGACCGAATCACGCACCCTCACCCGCCGCGTGTCGCCGACGCCTAACTTGCGGGTGGCGTAGACCGCGACGCTGTCGTCGGAGGTGCGGATGAAGGCCTTGTCGACGGTCACGTCGCTGCAGGCGAAGACGTTGACCCCGTCCGACCACGAACCGTTGCTCAAGGTCTTGATATCCTTGAAGGTCACGTTGCTGGACGAGGCGCAGGCGATGGTGCCGTGCTTGGGCGTCAGGAAGGTCAGCCCCTCGACGGTTACGTTCCTGGAGTCCTGCACGACCAGCTGGTCGGCTGGTCGGTCGATGATGCCGCGACCGATGATGCGGACGTTCTGAACCTTCTCGGGCTTGAACACGCCCTGCAGGATCGCGCCGCCGGCGACATAGATCGTCTGGCCCGACTTCACCGGGAACACCCCGCCCGGCGGCGCGTGCAGGCCAGGCTCATAGAACACCACATCCGGACCAGGCGCAGGCCGGGCGATCGGCGCGCCGGCGAAGATGTGCAGGTTGTGCAGGCGATCGCCGTCGAACTCGACCGACAGGTTCTGCGGCTTGTCGATGGTGAACAGCACGACGCCGTTCTCGACCTTGTGCTTGATCGCCTTGCTGGCGGGTCGCACCTCGACCCGCTTGAAGTCGCCGTTGTTCTTGCGCACCCCGATCTCGACCGTCCCCTCGAAGTCGAACTGCACCACCGAGACGTCGCTGGGACCGTCGGAATCGACCTTGGCGGTGTATTCGTAGAGGTCGCGCCAGGGCCCGCCCGGCTTGCGCGCCCGCACGGTGAAGGTGTCGTTGTGCATGCTGTAGAACAGGCCGCCCGGCGGCAGCGGATAGACGTGCAGGCCCGAGGCGTCAGCCTGGTCGGCCGCGCGGGCCGATCCAGCCAGCCCGACAAGCGCCGCGGCGCCGGCGAGTCCCGCCCAGGACGCTTTTCGCGCTGTGAACCCCATCATGAACTCCTCCCCAGGCGACGCTCTGCCCGTCCGGCGGCGTCGTTGTTTTCGGCATCGAGCTCTTGATCGACGCCAGGACGTCGAAAAACCTTGCGGATCGCTCGAACACGAATATTGATATCGATATCATATCACTCGCGCAAGCCCCGGCCCAGCGAGCGAGAACGAAGCCAAAAGCACTTGGTATCGTTATCAGATCAGTCTAAGACCGAAAGGTCGGACCAGCCGCGCCATGCAGCGCGGCCGGCGCGGGAGGGTGTCGCATGGCCATCAGGAAGAACTACGCGCTGCTGAGCGCCTTCCTCTTCTTCTATTTCTTCGCCCAGGCCATGAGCATCTCGCTGCTGGCCCTGTGGCTGAAGCGGACCCTGGGCCTTTCCGGCGCCGAAACCGGCGTGGTGTTCGCCGCCAACTTCATCTTCGCGATGATCTCCCAGCCGCTGTACGGCTTCGTTTCGGACAAGGTGGGCCTGCGCAAGACCATCCTCTGGCTGATCAGCGGACTGGTCGTGCTGTCCGGGGCCTTCTTCGCCTTCGTCTACGGCCCGCTGCTGAAGACCAACCTCCTGCTGGGCGCGATCGCCGGCGGGGCGTATCTCGGCGTCACCTTCATCGCCGGCAGCTACGCCCTGGAGTCGTTCGTCGACCGCGTGGGCCGCAAGTACGGCTTCGAATATAGCCGCGCGCGCCTGTGGGGCTCGCTGGGTTTCGCGGCGGCCGCCTTCTTCTCGGGCCGGCTGTTCAACCTAGACCCGCTCTACAACTTCGCTTTGGCCTCGTGCGCGGGCCTGATCCTGCTGCCGCTGCTGGCCTTCGCCAGGATCGAGCCCAGCGCCGACGAGCGCGAAAGCTCCAGCGCCCTGAAGGCCACCGACGCCATGGCGATCTTCAAGCTGCCGAAGTTCTGGGGCTTCATGGTGCTGATCCTGGGCGTGACGAACCTCTATCTCGTCTACGACCAGCAGTTCCCGGCCTTCTACGCCTCGCACTTCGCCGACCCGAAGCAGGGCGCGGCCATGTTCGGCTATCTGAACTCGGCCCAGATCTTCCTCGAGGCCGGCATGCTGTTCGTCGCGCCGTTCGTCGTGAACAGGATCGGGGCCAAGAACGGCCTGTTGCTGGCCGCGGCGATCATGATCGTGCGCATCGCCGGCTCAGGTCTCGTGCACGGCCCCGTGCCGATCTCGGCGATGAAGATGCTGCATTCGCTGGAACTGCCGATCCTGGTGGTGTCGATCTTCCGCTACATCGCCTTCCACTTCGAAAGCCGCCTGGCCTCGACCCTCTATCTGGTCGGCGTCAGCTTCGGCCATTCGCTGGGCCTGGCGATCCTGTCGCCGATCGTCGGCAAGAGCTACGACCTGATCGGCTTCCCCAACACCTACCTGCTGATCGCCCTGTTCGCCGCCGCCTTCTGGGTCGCCTCGGTGTTCGCCCTCTCCCCCACCCCGCGTGAAACCCCGCCCGCCAAGGACGCCGAGCCCGATCCGGCCCTGGCGCAAGCCGACCTGGGCGGCGGCGACGTGGCCAAGGTCAATTGACGATGTCCCAATCTGCTTCCCCGCGCGAGCCGCTGCTCCGCGCCGACGAAATCCTGGCGCGCCCGCGCCCTGACCGAGCCAAGCTCGACGCCATCCTGGCGGCGGTCCTGGCCCGCATCGACGCCAGCCTGGACCTCTTCACCAACGCCTTCCCCAAGCCCTCCAGCGAGGGTGGGATCTATGCGCCGATGGACAACACCGAGTGGACCAACGGTTTCTGGACCGGGATGCTCTGGCTGGCCTGGGAGGCCAGCGGCGAGACCCGCTATCGCCTCGCCGCCGAACGCCAGGTCGAAAGCTTCCGTGACCGGATCGAGCGCGAGGTCAATGTCGATCACCACGACCTGGGCTTCCTCTATTCGCTGTCGTGCGTGGCGGCCTGGAAGCTGACGGGCAGCATGAGCGGTCGCGAGGCGGCCCTGGCCGCCGCCCGCCGGCTGATGACCCGCTATCTGCCGGCCGCCGGCATCATCCAGGCCTGGGGCGATCTTTCCGATCCCGAGCAGGCCGGGCGGATGATTATCGACTGCAACCTCAACCTCCCCCTGCTCTATTGGGCCAGCGAGGAGACCGGCGATCCAACCTTCAGGATCGCGGCCGACAGCCACATCGCCCAGGCCGCCAGGCACATCGTGCGGCCCGACGCCTCGACCTTCCATACGTTCTATATGGATCCCAGGACCGGCGCGCCGTTGCGCGGCAGCACCCACCAGGGCTTCAGCGACACGTCCTGCTGGGCGCGGGGCCAGGCCTGGGGCGTTTCGGGCTTTCCGCTGGTGCACCGCTACAAGGCCGATCCCGGCCTGATCGACCTGGCGGCGCGGCTGGCCAACTACTTCCTCAATCGTCTGCCGGACGATCTGGTCTGCTGCTGGGACCTGGTGTTCACCGACGCCGAGCGCGACAGTTCGGCCGCGGCCATCGCCGCCTGCGGCCTGCTGGAACTGGCGCGCGCCCTGCCGTTGGCCGATCCTGACCGCGAAACCTACGAGGCCGCCGCCCTGGCGATGGTCGAGACCCTGGGCGAGCGCTACCTGCTGCCGCTGGGCCAGCCGGGGACCGGCATCCTCGCCCACGGCGTCTATCACATGCCCAACCGTGTCGGCGTCGACGAGGCCTGCATCTGGGGCGACTACTTCTTCCTCGAGGCGCTGGTCCGCCTCACCCGGGTTTGGGAGCCCTACTGGTGATTCAGATCGGCGTGGATTTCGGCGGCACCAAGGTGGAGGCCGCCGCCCTGGACGCCAGCGGCAAGCTGCTGGCCAAGGCCCGCGTTCCCAACCCGGGCGACTACGACAAGGCGCTGATCGCCGTCCGCGACCTGGTGACGGGACTGGAGCGCCAGCTGGGCGCACGGGGCACGCTAGGCGTCGGCGCGCCGGGCTCGATCTCGCCGGCCACCGGCGTGATGCGCAACGCCAACTCGCTGTACCTGAACGGCCGGCGCTTTCGCGAAGACCTGTCCGAGGCGTTGCAGCGGCCGGTGCGGCTGGCCAACGACGCCAACTGCCTGGCCCTTTCGGAGGCTGTCGACGGCGCCGGCGCGGGCGCGCGGGTGGTGTTCGCCATCATCCTGGGCACCGGCTGCGGCGGCGGGCTCGTCGTCGACGGCAAGCTGATCGAGGGCGAGAACGGCATCGCCGGCGAGTGGGGCCACATGCCCCTGCCCTGGCCTACCGTCGAGGAGCGCGAGGGTCCCCGCTGCTGGTGCGGCCAGAACGGCTGCCTGGAGATGTGGGTCTCGGGCACCGGCCTGCGGCGCGACTTCGAGGCGACGACGGGCAAGACCCTGAACGGCGAAGAGATCATCGCCGCCTGGCGGGCCGGAGATCGGGCGGCGACCACCGCCTTCGACCAGCTGATGGACCGCCTGGGCCGCTCGGTGGCGGTGCTGTGCAACATCATCGACCCCGACGCCATCGTCGTCGGCGGCGGCCTGTCGAACGTGCCCGAGGTCTGCCAGCGCCTGCCCGAGCTCGTGGCGCGCCATGTCTTCGCCGACCGCTGGAGCACGCGCATCAAGCCGGCCGTCTGGGGCGACGCCTCCGGCGTGCGCGGCGCCGCGCGGCTGTGGAGCCTGGACGAGGCCCGCCAGCTCCTGGCCGAACCGGCCGCCTAGGGCGGCGCAGGGCCTGACGAATCCCGGTCCATCAGCGTGAACGGCAGCAGATGGTGGACCGGGGCCGGATCGCTTCCGGTCTTCCTGGCGCGGATCTCCTCGACGATCAGTCGCACGGCCGCACGCCCCATCTCGGCGATCGGCTGATGGATCGTCGTCACCTCGGGCCAGACCGTGGTGGCGACAGCGGTGTCGTCGAATCCGCAGATCGTCAGGTCGCGCGGCACGGCGATCTGGCGGCCGTGGGCCACGGCCAGGGCGGCGGCGGCCATGTCGTCGTTGCTGGCGAAGATGGCGCTGGGGCGCAGCCGCGCCTCGAACAGTTTTTCCGCCGCCGACAGGCCCGAGCGATAGGTGAAGAGGCCCTGCGCCACCCACTCCGGCCGCACCGTCAGCCCCGCCTCGGACATGCCCGCCAGGAAGCCCTCGTAGCGCAGCTCGGTCGGGGTGTGCTGGGGATCGCCCTTGATGAAGGCGATGTCGCGGTGGCCCAGGGCGATCAGGTGACGCGTCATGGCCAGCGCGCCCTCGAAGTCGTCGATGCGCACGCTGGAGACGTCGATCATCGGCCGGGCGGTGGCCAGAGCCAGCACGGTGACGCCCTCGGCCCGCAGCATGTTGATGGTCTGGCGGGAGTCGCAAAGCGGCGGCGGCAGGATCACGCCGTCGACGCCGGCCGCCAGCAGGCGCTTGACCGCCTGCTTCTGCCCGGCCAGGCCCTCGCAGCGCTCCAGGATCAGGTGGCTGGCCAGTCGCGAACTCTGCTCCAGCCCGCCGACCATGATCTCGCTGAGATAGGAGGCGCTGGGGTTGCTGTAGAGGATCCCCACCCGCGCCGCCGCCGAGCGCGAGCGCGTGGCGCGGGCGGCGACATTGACCTGATAGTTCAGCGCGCGGACCGAAGCCTCGACCTTCTCGCGCATGCCCACGCTGACATTGCCCGCCCCTCGGATCACCCGCGACACGGTCATCGAGCCGACACCGGCGTGGCGGGCGACGTCATGGATGGTGATCGTCTTGGGGCCAGGCCTCGCGACCGGCGCCGGGCCACGCGCGGAAGACGGCTCGGCCGCCTTGGCTTTGCGGGGACTTTTCAACGACACACCACCATTGTTTACGATACCAATACATCCTAGCGGCGCGCGCATTCCACGCCAGCGCAAAAACGGATGTTCGGCCTGCAACCGCATATCGAGCGCCGGCGCGCTCTCGCTTGGACTTATCCGGCCGGTCTTCGCTAGACTGCGCGCCGACCCGTAGAGAGTCGTATTGAGGCGAGGACTCCTTGAGCACGCAGAGGCGGCAGGCGCCGACCATCCATGACGTGGCGCAGCACGCCGGCGTGTCGTCCATGACCGCCTCTCGCGTGGTCAACGGCTATCCGCACGTGCGCCCCGCCGTGCGCGAGAAGGTCGAGGAAGCGATCAAGGTCCTGGGCTATCGGCCCAACTCGCTGGCCCGGGCCACCCGGACCGGCGTCTCGCAGATCGGCATGCTGTATTCGAACGCCAGCTCGTCGAACCTGTCGAACTACCTGATGGGCGCTTTCCGGCAAGCAAGCCTCAGCGGCTGCCAGCTTTTGATCGAGCCCAGCCAGGCCCATCCGACGCCCGCCCAGGCGGTGCAGAAGCTGGTCGACGCCGGCGTGGGCGCGGTGATCCTGCCCCCGCCGCTGTGCGACGACGCGGCGATCCTGGAGTCTCTCGAGAAGGCCGGAGTCGGGGCAGTGAGCTTCGCCACGGCCCGCCCCCGAGAGGGCGCGCCGGCGGTGTTCATCGACGACTTCGAAGGCGCCCGGATGATGACCCAGCATCTGCTGGACCTGGGCCACGTGGACATCGCCTTCGTGCGCGGCGATCCAGCTCACTCCACGGCTCAGCTGCGCGAGAGAGGTTTCCGGGAAACCATGGCGGCCGCCGGCCTGACCGTGGACGAGACCTACGTCGCAGACGGCGGCTTCAGCTATCGTGGCGGCCTGGACGCGGCGCGGCATCTGCTGGGCCTGCGCCGCCGCCCGTCGGCGATCTTCGCGGCCAATGACGACATGGCCGCCGCCATCAGCGCGGTCGCTCACGGCCTTGGCCTGTCGATCCCGACTGACCTCAGCATCGCCGGCTTCGACGACACCTCGGTGGCCACCACGGTCTGGCCGGAGCTGACCACCATCCGCCAGCCGATCGCCGACATGGCCGCCTCGGCCGTGCTGCTGGCCATGGACCTGGCCCGTCCGAGCGCCGAGCCCGGCGGGCATGTGCAGGCGCAACTGCAATTGATCGAGCGCGCCTCGACCGCCCCTCCCCCGGCCTGAGCGCCCTTGCCAAAGCCCCGCCCCGTGTTACTGGTAACGATATCATAACAAGGGATGGAAACACGGATGGCTGGCTTTGGTCGTGGACCTATAGGGCTCGGATTGGTCGCGGCCGCGGCCTTGCTGGGGGCGTCCGCCTCGGCAGCGGACGCCCCCGGGACCGAGCGGACCTGGCTGCCCGACCAGGGCGACGGGACCTACAGGAACCCCGTCCTGGCCGGCGACTATTCCGACCCCGACGCCATCCGGGTGGGCGACGCCTACTACCTCGTCTCGTCCTCGTTCACCAACGTGCCCGGCCTGCCGATCCTGAAGTCGACCGACCTGGTCAACTGGACCATCGTCGGCCACGCCCTGACCGCGATCACGCCGCAGGCCCACCACGCCACGCCCCGTCGCGGCGGCGGCGTCTGGGCGCCGGCCATCCGGCATCGCAACGGCGAGTTCCTGATCTACTACCCCGACCCCGACTTCGGCGTGTTTCTGGTCAAGGCCAAGGATCCGGCGGGCCCGTGGTCCAAGCCCGTGCTGGTCGACGATCGCCGCGGCGTCATCGACCCCGCGCCCTTCTGGGACGACGACGGCCAGGGCTGGCTGGTCACCGCCTTCGCCCGCAGCCGGGCCGGCCTCGCCAACGTCATCACCGCCCGCCGCCTGAACAGAGCCGGCGACCAGGCCGTCGGCGAGGCGATCACCCTGGTCGAGGGCGACAAGCAGCCCAAGGTCGCCACCTCTCGCGGGCCGTTCCCATGGATGACCACCGAAGGGCCGAAGCTCTACAAGCGCGGCGGCTGGTACTACCTTTTCGTGCCTAGCGGCAGCGTGAAGGGCGGCTGGCAAGGCGTGTTCCGCTCGCGCAAGCTGGAAGGTCCCTACGAGGGGCGCAACGTGCTCGACCAGGGCGCCACCGAGGTCAACGGCCCCCACCAGGGCGCCTGGGTGACCACGCCCAGCGGCGAAGACTGGTTCCTGCACTTCCAGGACGCCGACTCCTACGGCCGCCGGGTCTGGCTGCAACCGATGGCCTGGAAGGACGGCTGGCCGATCATCGGCGAGGACAAGGACGGCGACGGCATCGGCCAGCCGGTGCTGACCCACCAGAAGCCGGTGTCGAGGACCCCCTCCCCGCGCCTGGCCCCGCAGGACAACGACGACTTCGATGGCCCCATGTCCCTTGCCTGGCAGTGGAACGCCAACCCGGCCGACGACTGGGGCGACCTGAAGGCCGCGCCAGGCAAGCTGCGCCTCAAATCGATCTCCTCGCCGGAGAACCTCTGGGAAACCGGCGCGCTGCTGACCCAGAAGCTTCCGGCCGAACGCTTCACCGTCACCACCAGGCTCGACTTCGCGCCCAAGGCGGTCGGCGAGCGCGCGGGGCTGGTGATGTTCGGGTCGGACTACGCCTGGATCGGCCTGCAGAACACGGCGACCGGCCCGACCCTCGTCCGTGTCGATCGCATCGGCGCCGACAAGTTCCAGGCCGAGCGCGTCGAGGTGATCGAGGCCAGGGCGCCAGCCGCCGTCTGGCTGCGCATGACCGCCGAGCCGGTCGTCGTGGCCGATCCGCCGCCGGATTTCTCGCCCTACTGGCCCTCGATGCTGCGCTCGATGCACGCCAAGGTGACGCTGAGCTACAGCCTGGACGGCAAGGCCTTCACCAGTGTCGGAGCGCCCTTCGTCAGCCGCCCGGGCCGATGGGTGGGCAGCCAGGTCGGCATCTTCGCCCAGGCCCCGGCCGGTACACTGTCGAACACCTCCACCCGTATCGGCTGGACCGACTTCGACGGCTTCTGGGTGACGCCTTAGAAGCCGTCGAAAACACGCTCGCCGAACACCGATCGCTTGACTTCGCCCTCGATTTTGATATCGATATCAAGCCTTCGGTAGCGTCCTGCGACGCCGCTCTCTTGGATCTACTTCCTCCAACACTCCCAAGGCGGGCGCCCTCTGCAGGCGCCCTTTTTTTCGCCTCAGGCGGGCTCGAACCGGATGGCCTGGCCGCCGGCGGCGTTAAGCTGAAGGCGCAGGCGGGTCCTGACGTCGACGGCCAGGCGTTCGATCACCACGCGGGTCCGGTTGGCGGGGCGGGCCAAGTCGCCGTCCTTGTAGCGCACGGCGGTCCAGCGCCCCTGCCCCAAGAAGCCCAGGTCGAGATCCAGGCGCCGCTCCATCTCGTTGGTCAGCGCGCCCAGATACCAGGCGCGCCCCTTGCGACGGGCGATGACTACGTACTCGCCGAGCTCGCCAGCGATCGCCCGGGTCTCGTCCCAGGTCGTCGGGCAGGCGTCGAACCATTCCAGTTCGGGCCAGGCCTTGTCCTCGTACTTCTCGGGCTTGTCGTACCAGTAGAGCAGCGTCAGCGGGCTGTAACAGGTCACCGCCAGGGCCAGTTGGTGGGCGTTGGTGGTCTGGTTGCGCTCCTGGGCGTAGCAGATGGTGTAGTCGATCGGCCCGGCGATCGGCCGGGTGAAGGCCAGGTTCACGTGGTGGCGAGCGGCCGGGAACTGCTCGTTGCCCTTCACCCCTTCCAGCGTCAGGTAGTTGGGCAACGTCCGCTCCAGGCCGGCGGGCCGCAGGTTGTCGTGCAGGTTCACGACCATGCCGTGCTCGCCGAAGGCCCGCACCACCCTGGTGATGAAGTCAACGTCGGACTGGCGGCCTTCCCACATGAAGCCAAGCTTCACGCCGGCCAGGCCCCAGCGCTGGTAGAGGCGGCACATCTGGGCCAGCGCCTTGGTCACCGCCACGCGGTCGATATAGACCAGCACGCCGATGTTACGGACCTTGGCGTAGTCGATCACCCGTTGCAGGTCCAAGGCGGCGATCGGCGCGGTGGGGTCCGAGGCGTCGGTCCCGTCGCCGTACCAATGGGCGTCGAACAGCACGTAGCCGATATTGCGCTTCTGGGCGAAGTCCACCGCCCTCAGCGAAGCCTCCGTCGAATAGGGCTTCATGATCCGGAAGGCGTGGCCGGGCTTCACCCACGAGACGTCGCCCAGCTGGTTCGGGGTGGCCAGGGTCGGGACCACGTGGTGCAGCTCGATCAGGCCCTTGGCGCTGTCGGCCGCCAGCAGGATGCGCCAGGGCGTCTTCTGGCCGACCTCGATCTCGAAGGTCGCCTCTTCGGGCGTATCGTCCTCGCCGCCCCAGCCGGTGGCTCGCCCGGGATAGCGCATCAGATAGGACACAAGGCCGCCCTGCTCGTGGGCGCGGACCATGCAGCGCGGATAGTGCAGCCGATCGGACTCGGCCATGAAGCCGAAGACGCCGTCGCCCAGATCGACGGTGATTGGCAGATCCGCATAGGGCCCCTTGTCGGACGAGCCCGTCAGGTCCGGGTGCTCCAGCGGCGCCAGGCTCGCCTGTGTGGAGACGTGGATGTCGCCCTCGTCGCGGCTGGCGTAGAGGCGCGCGGTGTCCGGAAAGCGATAGCGGGTCCGCTCGCCCATCAGGGCCAGCTTGTCGCCCTTGGGCAGGCCAGTCAGGACGTAGCGCACGGCGGCCGCGCCGTTCAGCACCCGCAGGACGATGTCGAACCGGATGCCGGCCCTGGGATCGACCATGTGCAGGGTGACCTGCCGGCCGGACTGGTCGTAACGCTCTGACTGGCCGAAGGTCGGTCGCCAGTCGCCCTCGAAGCCTTCCGGCGTCGATCCCGCCAGCCGGGCCCCCTCGCCCAGCAGCCGCCCTTCGGCCAGCCACAGGCCAAGCTCGGACGGCAGCAGCAGCGGCTTGCCGTCATAGGTCGCGCTCCATTTCGGCGCTGCGCCTGAAACGTCGATCGTCGCCTTCAGGCGGCCGTCGGGCGAGGTGACGGCATGCGCCCGCAGGCCCTTGGCGGTCGCCGCCTTGGCCCCGGCGCCGGTCGCGGCGCTCGACATCACCGCCAGCGCGACCATGTCTCGACGTGTGGGCTTCATGGCGTCGCCTCCCCTTGGACTGCCTTATCGATCTTGGGGGCAGGCTACACATAATGATATCGATATCAAGACGTAGCCGTATCACTCGGAACAGGCAAAGCAGCCGGTGAAGCACGTGCGAGGGCCTGGCGAGCCCCCGCACGCGCGGCGCTCAGTAGCGCCAGGTCAGGGCCAGGCGCAGGGTGCGTCCCGGCGCCGGAACCACCGCCAGCGACAGCGGGTCGAGGTAGTATTCGTCACCGACGTTGTCGAGATTGGCGTCCAGGGTCACCTGGTCGGTCACCTTGTAGGTGGCGAAGAGGTCGTAGACCGTCGCCTTGCGATAGAGCTGCTGGATCGCCGACAGGCCGACGTTCCACTCCTTGTCGAGCTTGCTGATCGGACCCGAGTTGGCGACCATCCGCCCGCCGACGATCAGGCGCTCCTGGAACAGCCGCGTCCCGACCGTCAGGTTGACGTTGTATTTCGGCGGGTTCTGGGTGTTGGTGTAGGAGCCCTCGAAGCCCCCGGCCACGCAGTTGGGCGTGTTGATCAGCTCGTCGATGCCACGTTGCTGGCCATAGGCCCGGCGCTCGGCGGCGATGTCGGGCGCGCAGGTCTCGGCCTTGAAGTAGCGGTGGGCCGACAGGTCGGCGAACACCCGGCCCATGTCGTACGAGCCCTGAAGCTCCACGCCCTCGACGTTGAAGCTGTCGACGTTGCGGATCAGGCCGGCCGACAGGGTGCGGTAGTCGCGGGTGATCAGGTCGCGGATACGGGTGTCGAAATAGGCGACCTTCAGCGCGCCGCGGTCGCCCGCCTTCCAGAGGTCGCGCTGCAGGATGCTGGCGCCGACTTCCCAGCTCTTGCTGCGCTCGGGCTTGAGGTCGGCGGTCGGCTTGGCGGCGGTAAACAGGCCCAGGGTCGACTCGAACAGGCTCGGCAGCTTCACGCCCTCGGCGTACTTGACGTAGATCAGGCTGCTTTCGGTCGGCTTGTAGCTGGCGCTCACCGTGGGCATGAACGCGTCGGCCTTGCGGCGGATCGGCTTGGACCAGGTCCAGGAGGTCGGGCCTTCCAGATCCTCGGGCGCGTCGGCGCGATAGGTCGTCCAGCCCTTGATGTCGCCCACCGTGCCCTTCTCATAGGGCGAGGCGAACAGCGAGGCCTCGGTGAAGTTACCCTGCGCATCCGGGAACCAGTAGACGCGCGCCACGCTGGTCAGCGCGCCCGGCCGGGTCGCATTGGGCATGTAGAAGGTGGTGTCGCGATAGCGGCCGATAACCTCGTAGGGCCCTTCGGTGGCCGTGCGGTTGCGGTCGCGAATGTCGATGCGGTTGAAGCGGCCGCCGGCGGTCAGCTCCCACTGGTCGTTCGGCGCCCAGGTGACAGAGCCGACGACGCTGTATTCCTTGCGCTCGGCGTTGCGCAGGTAGCGGTTGTTGCGCAGGTCCTCTTCCAGGATCGGCGAGTTGGGGCCGGGCTTGATGTCCTCGCTGGTGAAAGAGCCGCCGTAGGTGAAGTCCAGCCGGCCAAGGCCGGTGAACACCCGCGAGGTGTTGGTCACGTCGCCGCCGAAGCGCTCGATGGAAAGCTCGTTCCAATAGGCGTCGCGATAGCCGTCCTCGGTGTTGAAGGTCGGGCCGTCGTACCACTGGGTCGGGCGATCGAGGAACCAGGGCGTGACGCCGGTCAGGCCGTTGTAGGCCAAGCTCTCGGCCTTGGTGAGCCAGAGGTTGGCCTTCAGGTCGATCAGGTCGTTGGCCGGCCGGTAGCGGTAGCGCAGGTTATAGGCGTCCAGATCCATGTGGCCGAGCGCCCACTGCGGCACGCGCTCGCGGTTCACGCGGATGATCTGCGAGGCCATGATCTCGCCCTGGCGACCGTCGAAGTGGCGGTAGCCGGCTTCCAGCATCTGGTCGTCGCTGATCTTCCAGGTTCCCTTCAGCAGGAAGGATTCCGAGCTGTTGGAGGTGTTGAAGACCTCGGTCTTGGCCGGGTTCAGCGTCGCCAGCAGGCCACGGCCCGTCGGGAAATCGCCATAGCCCTCGGAACCGGAGAAGTAGTTGCCGTTCTCGCGCTTGGCATAGGCGGCCACCAGGTCGAACCGGTCCCAGCTCTTGGCCACGGCGAGGTTGTAGAAGTGGCTGCCCGGGCGGGTGATGTCGTTGCGGCTGGGGTTCTGGAAGGCGCTCCAGGCCGGCAGGTCCTTGGTGCTGGCGTCCGAGATCCCGGCCCGCACGCGCACGCCGAAGTCCTTGCCGGCGCGCAGGATGTCGGCCGCCTTCAGGGTGTCCATGACCACCACGCCGCCGATGCCGCCCGAGGCGTTGGCCTCCAGGCTGGGGCCCTTGGTGATGCTGACGCTGCTGATGAGATCGGGATCGAGATAGTTGCGCTGCGACTGGCCGGCGTAGCCGCGATAGGTGTCGATGGTCGACTGGCCGCCGTCGATGACGACGGGGATGCGGCCCTGCCCCTGCACGCCGCGGATGTTGAGATCCAGCGCGTTGGCCGAGCGCGGATCGCCGGCCGTCACCCCGGCCACGCCCTTGACCATGTCGGCCACCGACGCGCCGCGAAATCGCTCCAGCGTCTCGCGGGCGATGTAGGCCGAGGAGCGAGCCTTGGAATAGACGGCGTCAGCCCGCGCCTGGTCGCTTTCCTCGTCGGCGAACGGCGCGCCGGACGAACCGCCCTGCCCCGCGCCGGCCACGTCGCCCTGCACCCGCAGCGCGCCCAGTTGCGTCGCGCCCTCGGCGGTCGGCGCCGGCGACAGCGTCAGGACGTCGCCCTGGATGCGGTAGGTCAGGCCGGTGCCTGCCAGCAGCCGGCTGACGGCTTCGCTCGCCGACAGTCGGCCCGAGACCGCGCCAGAGGTGCGCCCCCGGGCCAGGGCGGCCGGTACGCTGACCTGCAGGCCCGATTGGCGGCCGAAGGCGGTCAGGGCCGAAGACAGCGGCTGAGCGGGGATGTCATAGGCGCGCTGGACGCTTTCCTCGGCGAAGGCGGGCATGGCCGCGCCCGTCCCGGCCAGCGCCGTCGTCAGCATCAGCGCCGCCGCCAGCGCCGCCTGCCGGCCGCCCGTACGCACTCGATTGGAAAACCCCACGACCGTCTCCGAAACTTGCGAAAAACTGAAGATTGCGACGCATGTGCAATCTGTTCTTCCCAATCGACGACCCAGGCCCGGCTTTTTCCGAAAAAAGTTCACGGCATTCGACGTCGGGAGATTTCGCCAGCCGAAACAACCCCTTGCGCCCCTCAGCGCTCGGAGATCACCAGCACCCAGGGCGTCACCCGTGTGACCTCCAGGTCGTAGGCCTGGGCCAGGGCGCTGGTCACCGCCTCGGGATCACGCAGATTGTAGACGCCTGTCACCCGCCGCTCGGAAAGCGCCCTGCCCCGCACGATGACGATGTCGCGGGTCCAGGGCCGCAGGGCCCGCAGCACGTCGCCGATGGCGCCGTTCTCGACCACCATCTGGCCGTCGCGCCATGCCGCCACGGCGTTCGGATCGGCCGACGCGCGCAGGAATCGCCCATCCTTGCCCACGGCGACGCCGCGACCGGCCGGCACGCGCTCTATCCCCCGGGCCCGCCGCGAGGTCACGCCCACCAGCCCCCGCTGCACCACGACGCCCGGCGCCTCGGCGTCGACCTCGAAGGCCGTGCCCAGCACCTCGGCGGCCACGTCGCGCGAGGCCACCGTGAACGGTCGCGAGGGATCGTGGCGAACGTCGAACCAGGCCCGTCCCTTGACCAGCTTCAGGTCGCGCCGGCCGGCCGAATAGTCCACCGCCAGGGCCGACTCCGGCGCCAGGCTGACCAGGCTGCCGTCCTCCAGGCGCACCTGCCGCACTTCGCCAACGCCGGTGACGTAGTCCGACTGCAGCCGAACCAGCGCTCCGGGGGCCAGCACGGCGACGACCAGCGCCGCGGCCGAAGCCGCCAGGGTCGCGACCAGCCGGCGCCGGCCGGGATCTCGGCTCACAGCCCGTCGCTCGCGGCGCGCGCCGGCGACCACCGGCCCCTCCCCACCAGACAGCTGCTCCCACCGCTCGGCATGGACCGGCGGAACCTCACCGATGGCGGCATAGACACCGGAGGCCTCGTCCCAGGCCCGCGCCCTTCCTGGATGGCCGGCGCGCCAGGCCTCGAACCGCGCGACCAGCTCGGCGTTCTCCGGCTCCTCGTGCAGGGCCAGCAGCCACTCCAGGGCTTCGGCGTCCGCGCGCGCGACATCCAGCTTGGCCATTCGGTCAGGTTCCTCCGGCCCGCGCGGCCGTTCGCTGCAATAGACGTTCGAGCATCGGGTTTTTCCGAAATCCGGTTCAGCGCCGCCGAAGCCGGTCGCGGCAATGGGCCACGCCGTCGACCACCAGCTGATGCGCCGCCGAGGTCGAGATCCCCAGCTCGGCGGCGATCTCGCGCAGCTTGGCGCCGCCCAGCCGGTGCATCTCGACGGCGATCCGCGTCCGTTCGGGCAGCTCGGCCATGGCCGCCAGCAGGCGCTCGTAGTCGTCGCGCGCCAGGACGGCGGCCTCGGGCGATGGCTGCTCGTCACGCGTCCCTTCGATCAGTGGTTCCGGATCTTCGACGTAACGGCGACCGTCGCGCCGCCCCCGCCTGCGGCCGTCGAGCGCCAGGTTGCGGACGATGCGGAAGAGATAGCGGCCGGGATCTTCGGGCAATCGCCTCGTCAAGGCCTGGCCCAGGCGCAGATAGGCCTCCTGCACCACGTCTTCGGCCTGGTCGCGGTCGCCGGTGATGGTCTGGACGTAGCGGACCAGCCCGTCGCGATGGGCCAGGTAGTGTGAGCGGATCATCTTCTTCTGCGTCACGCGCCCGCCAGACAGACGAAAACGCCCGGGTCGCGGGCGCGCCACCGGCGGCCGACGCCGGAGCGCGGCCCATAACACTTGAGAATAAGTCGCAACAAGACTTGTCTTGCGATCCGATCCCTGGCACGCAGGCCCGCGAAGCCGACGAAAACGAAAAGATCGGAGCGCTCGTGCGATTTTCTTTCGGAAAGCGGCGGGCCTGAACCGTCATTCCCTCGTGAGGCGCGAATGCGATGCGATCGCCGACGCGCCCCGAAGCTCCCGACGCTCCGGAAGGCCCCATGAACGCACACGTCTCGATCCACGACCCGTCCCGCGCCAAGCGGCTCAAGGCCCGCACCAACACCACCCACGAAGCGCTCGACAGCCGCATCATGTCGCTGGAGCCGTTCCGCGACCGCGATCGCTATGGCCGGTTCCTGAAGGCGCAGTGGGGCTTCCACCACGAGATCGACGCGCTCTACACGCACCCGGACCTCGTGGCCCTCGTGCCGGACCTGCCAGAACGTCGACGGCTGGACCTGATCGCTCAGGACATCCAGGACCTGGGCCAGCCCGCGCCCAGCGCCGGCGCGCCTCCGATCTTCGGCCAGGGGCCCGTCGACGCCGCTGAAGCCTTCGGCTGGCTGTACGTGGCCGAGGGCTCGAACCTCGGCGCGGCCTTCCTGCTCAAGGCCGCCGCCGCCCTGGACCTCGACGAGACCTTCGGCGCCCGCCACCTCGCCCCGCATCCGGAAGGTCGCGGTCGTCACTGGCGCGGCTTCGTCGCGGCGCTCGACGGCCTGCCCTTCGGCGATGTCGAGGAGACGCGCGCCGTCGACGGCGCGGCCGCCGCCTTCCGCCGGGTGCGGGGACTGGTCGATGTCGCCTTCGCCTGAGGACGCCTCCGCCCGGCCGCGCCTGGCCAGCTGGATCTGGCTGGTCCTGGGCCTGGCCTGCGTCGCCCTCGGCTTCATCGGCGCCGTCGTGCCGCTGATGCCGACGACGGTGTTCCTGATCATGGCCGCCGGCTGCTTCGCCAAGTCGTCGCCCAGGCTCGAGACCTGGCTTCTGGACCATCCGCGCTTCGGGCCGACCTTGCGCGCCTGGCGTCGGGACCGCGCCATCCCGCCGGCCGCCAAGCTGATGGCCTGCGGCGGCATGGCCTTCGGGCTCGCGATCTTCTGGTGGGGCGCCCATCCCAAGTGGCCGCTGCTGCTGGTCGTTGCGACGATCATCGCAGCGTGCGCGGCCTATGTGGTCTCGCGTCCGTCGCGGCGCGCGCAGGGGTGAAGCCGATCGCCCTGGCCAGGCAGGAGCCGGCGTCGTTCCAAGGCGCGCCGATCTCCGCGCCGCTCGCGCTGGACCGCGCCTCGTCCCGACGTGGGTCGCGGACCGCGACCGGCGTGGCGCTGTCGATCGCCCTGCATGGCGCGCTGGCCGGCGCGATCCTGTTCGGCGGCTTCGCCCCCGTCCTGATCGCCCCACCGCCCGCCGCCCCGATGATCGTGGCGCTGGAGACGACTTCGCCGCCCGTTCCGCAGCTGGAGGTCCCGCCAGGGCCGCAGCAGCAGGAACGTCAGGCCGCGCGGCAGACGCCGCCCAAGCCGCCGCCCGTCAAGACCGCCCAGGCCGCACCGGATCCGGTGTTCTTCACGCCGCCCCGCCCAAGCGCGCCGGTCGATCCGGGGCCTGCCGCTCCGCAGACGACCGCCCCGCCGGTGCAGCCCGCGCCGGTGGCGGTCCGGGCGGCCAGCAACGCCGTCGCCACCTGGGAGGGCCAGGTGCTGGCCGCGCTGGAAAAGACGCGTCGCTATCCACCGGCCGCCCAGGCCCGCCGCCAGCAGGGCGTCGCCCACGTGCGCTTCCGGATAAACCGCGCCGGCAAGGTGCTGTGGTCGCGCCTCGAACGCTCGTCCGGCTTCGGCGAACTCGACCGCGCCGCGGTGGACGCGCCCAAGCGCGCCCAACCCCTGCCCTCGATCCCGGCCGACCGTCCCGACGAGGTCGAGCTGGTGGTGCCGGTGGAGTTCTTCCTGGCGCGCCCCTGAGGCCGCCCTCGCCTACAGCTTCACCACCACGCCCCGGCGGTACATCACCCATCCCAGCAGCCAGCAGACCAGCATGTAGGCGAGCGCGCACAGCAGCGAGCCCAGCCCGCCCGGCGCGATCGCCTGGAAGACATGCACGCCCACCCACTCGTAGGGATCCAGGCCCGGGGCGACGTCGAACTGGCGCAGGGTGATCACGAACAGTTCCGAGAACAGGTAGATCACCAGCGGATTGAGGCCGAACACCTGGAAGAAACGGGTGGCGGCGTTCGGCTCGCGGCCTTCCAGCAGAGCCGCCAGGGCGGCCAGCAGGATCAGGTCCAGCCCCACGGTCAGCAGCACGAAGCTGCCGGTCCAGAGCTTCTTGGCGATCGGAAACCACGGACTCCAGGCCAGCGCCGCCAGGACCAGCACGCCGCCGACGCCCGCCATCCGGACCAGGGTCTTGCGGGTGTCGCCCGCCTGGCGCAGGGCGCGGGCGGCCAGATAGCCGGCCAGCACGTTCACCGTCGCCGGCAGCGTGCCCAGCAGGCCCTCGGGATCGAAGCCGCCGTCCTTGCGATAGAGGTGGTCGCGGCCGACGACCAGCAGGTCGAGCCTGGTGCCCGCATTGCCGAGCTTGGAATAGGGATCGCCGTCGCCGAAACCCAGAAGGATCGCCCAATAGCCCAGCAGCAGCCCGCCGCAGAGCGCCAGGATCCAGCGCGGCGACAGGAACCGCACCGCGAAGGCGGCGATGGCGTAGCACAGGGCGATCCGCTGCATCACGCCCATCACCCGTGTCTGGGAGAACGGCGCCAGCGCCCAGTGCCCGTCCACGTGATGCACGAACGGATACCAATACATCAGGAAGCCGAGCAGGAAGATCAGCGCGGCGCGCTTCAACACCTTTGCGCTGAAGGCCGACAACGGGATCGGCCGCGAGAAGGCGAAGGCCATCGAGCAGCCGACGGCGAACAAGAACGACGGAAACACCGCGTCCGCCGCCGTGAAACCGAACCACTTGGCGTGGACCAGCTGTTCGAACGGACGCGCGCCCGGCCCGGCCGTATTGACCACGATCATCAGGCAGACGGTCAGGCCGCGGAAGACGTCCAGCGACAGGAAGCGAGGAGCCGGCTTGGTCATGACCCTCTCCTAAGCCCGGTCGATGCGAGCGATCAGCGTGGCGACCCCGGCGACGGGATCGGCCGGCGGGGTCCGGCGGTAGGCGACATCGGCGGCGACCCAGGCCTTCTCCCAGGCGACGCCGGCCTTGACCACGGCCGCCTCGTCGAACGGACCGCTCCCAGCCGCCTTCAGGGCGTCGAGGAACCGGCCCCAGCGTGGCAGGTAGAAGTCGCGATAGAGCCCCTGCCAAGCCTTGGAGGCGTAGTCGTTGAGGTTGCCCTCCCCGCCCCAGATCGTGACCTGGGCCTTGGCGTTGCTCACATAGGCGGCCTTGTCGGCCGGGGTGTCGCCATAGGCGCGGGCGTCGTCGATCCAGGTCGCCAGGGTCTCGGGCTGTACGCCCAGCAGGGCGTCTAAGGCCAGGGCCAGGTCCTCGACCTTGCGGCGGGCGACGTCACCGGCAGCGGTATCACCCTTGCGATAGGCGGCCACGGCGGCCTGCAGCTGTACGTCGATCTCCAGGCTGGCCAGTTGCCTCGCCGCATCGACCAGGTCGAGCACGAACAGCTGCTCGTTCGCATAGGCCGGCGCCAGCACCGCCAGGGCGCGGACGGCGGCGTCGAGCTTGACGCGGTCGCCCGGATGGCCCGGAAACTCGCCGATGGTCGCCGTCGGGCGCTTGAAGAAGAGATAGGCGCCGGCCTTGCTCTTCCACCAGCGCGAGCTCCAGTAGCGGGTCGAATAGGCGCCCTGGACCAGCAGCGCCATCGCCGCGTCGAGCTGAGGACTGGTCTTGCCGTAGCGCGCCTTCGAGCGGCCAGACAGCCAGGCGGCGGTGGAGGCCCCGCCCCCGTTCCAAGCCAGGTCGTAGGTCGCCTCGTAGACGATCGAATTGTTGTGCAGCCCCTCGGGGAACATGCCGAAACCCGACAGCTTGCCGGTGTCGGGGTTGGCGACCAGGGCCGCGATATCCGTCCGGTAGTAGTCGAGGTCGCCGTAGACCGGGTTGCTGCCGCCGTAGTTATGGACGTAGCCGTAGATCCACGGCTTGCCGCCGAAGGCCTTGGCGTTCTTCCAGACGGCCGGATAGCGGTCGTTGCCGATGTCGAGGATCATCAGCCTGTCGTCGGGCACGCGGCTGAGATAGGCGCTGATCGCCGCCGGATCCCAGAAATGGCTGTCGGCGCCGAACAGCCAGCCCTGCATCACCCACACCGCGTCCGGACGGGTCTGGCGGATGGAGTCGTAGATCGCCTTGCCGTAGGCGGCCAGGCGCTCGGCCTTCAGCGCCGGATCGACCTCGATCTTGGTCTTGGTCGCCGCCGTGTTGGCCGCGCCGTCGCCATAGGCCGCGTCGCGCGCATCGGCGCCGTCGGCGCTGATCGGCGGCAGCATCTCGTTGAAGGAGTCGGCGAGGTAGTAGGTCCCCGCGCCGTAGGTGTTCGTATAGAGCGACAGGAACCGGCCGGCGATCTTCGCAAACAACGGATCGGCCGGGTCCAGCCAGTAGGTCTCGTGGAAGCCTTCCCACGGCCGCATGCGATAGATCTTCGCTTTCGGATGCCTGGCCGCGAAGGCCTTCGGCACATAGCCGCCGAAGGCCGGCAGGATCGGCGTCATGCCCAGGCCCCGCATCCGCCCCAGGATCCTGATCTGCAGGTCCTTCTTCTTGTCGATCCAGGCGGTCGGCAATGGGGCCGCATAACCCTCGATGTTGCCCATCCGGTGCCAGGGCGTGAAGGCCGCGCCCGAGAAGTAGTCGGCCAGTTCGGTCTCGCTCAACCCGAACTCGCGCCACAGGGCGCGCCAGACATATTCCTGGCCTTCCATGGCCAGCGGCATGTCGACGCCGTGCACCGCCATCCAGTCGATCTCGCGGCTCCAGCGGTCCCAACCCCACCAGGGCGTGGTGTAGCCGTAGGTGCAGGTGTTCAGGTAGGCGCGATGGGCGAACGGGCTCTCGACCCGGCCCGTATCCGCGTCGGGCAGGCGAGCCGGCAGGGCGACGCGGTCGCCTTCCCAGCTGACCTGCGCCGCGCCGGCCTCCTTGAGATAGGCGTAGGCGCCGCGCACCAGCGCCACCGGCGTGTCGCCGCTGATCGCCAGCTCGCCGCCCGTGGCCCGTACGGCGTACCAGGGCTTCTCGCTCGAGGTCGACGCCAGCGCCAGATCGATCTTGTCGGCGCGCGGGCCAAACCGCCGCTTCAGGACCGCCCGTGCCGCCTCCAGCCCGCCGCCGCCGCGCACCGCCGCGCTCGCCAGCGAAGGCATGGCGGTCAAGGCGACGGCGGCGAAGGCCTGCTTCAGGGTCTGGCGGCGCGAGGGTCGAAACGACATCGAGACAACTCTTCTTCTGAAACGAAAATCTGGTCGCCGCCCAGGAGTCAGGCGGCGACCAGCAGTTGCGCCGCACGGACGGCGTCTCCGGGGAGGGAGATCGGAGGGCTACATCTTGTATTGGAACGACAGGTAGTAGCTGGGGCCGGTGACCGAGGTCATTTGCCAGCGGCTCTTGTCGAGCAGGTAGGCCTTCTCCTGGGCGTTGTTGATGTTCATCGCCGCGAAGGACAGGCTGAGGCGTTCGTTGATGTTGTAGCCGAGGTTCAGGTCGAACTGGGTGCGCGAGGCGACCGTGTGGCCCAACGGACCGGAGAAGAAGCTCTCCACCGAGGTCTGGTCGTAGGCGCTGCGGTAGTTGGCCGACAGGCGTGCGCTGAAGGTCTGGTTCTCCCAGTAGACCGTGCCGTTGGCGGTGTGTTCCGACAGGTTGGCCAGCTTGAAGCCCGTCACCGAGGTCGCCGGATTGACGTGGGTGTAGTTGGCGATCAGGCCGAAGCCCTCGATCGGCAGCCAGGCGTCGAGCGACTGCTGCCAGTTCACCTCGTAGCCGTGGATGTCGACCGTGCGGCCGTCATTGAAGCTCTGGGTGATGTTGTAGGTGTCGCCGGCGCTCGACAGGCACACGCCGCCGCTGTCCTTGGTCAGGACCGTGCCCTCGTAAGAGGTCGGGCAGGTCAGCGAGGTGTAGACGCCGTTCTTGACCTTCTTGGAGAAGAAGCCGGCCGACAGGCCGTTGCCCGCCCCGTAGTACCACTCCAGCGTCACGTCGATCTGGTTGGCCGTCATCGGGTTCAGGTCGCCCTGGCCGATGGCGATCGAGTAGACGCGGTGACCGGTGGTGTCGACGGCGCTGGTCACGGTGGTGGCCAGCTGGTTGCTGGAGTCGATGATCGGGCGCACCAGCACCTTGGCGGCGGCGAAGCGCAGCAGCAGGTTGTCGGTCAGGTCGACACTGATGTTCGCCGACGGCAGCACGTTGTCGTACGACTTCTTGGTCGTGTAGGTCCCGGCGACCAGCTTGACCTCGGTGTTGCGCGGGTTGGCCGCGCCGCCGATGTAGCCTTCCACCGTCTGGTCGGTGCTCTCGCTGCGGACGCCGAAGTTGCCGCGGAAGGTGCGCGAGAAGATCTCGCCCTTCAGGTTGGCCATGGCGTAGAACGAGGTCAGGTCGCGCTCGACGCGATAGGTGCCGGCCGGATCGAAGGCCTCGTAGACGCTGATCCCCTGCGCCTTCAGCGCGTCGCGATAGGCGTCGAGGTTCGGCGACACCCAGGTCGACGGCAGGGTCATCTCGCCGTCCAGGAAGTTGCTGACGGTGATGCCGGTGGCGGCCATGGTCGGCGACCACGAGGCCGGGATGCTGTCCGAACCATCCCTGCGCACGACGTAGCGCTTGAGCACCTCGTGGCGGATCTTGGCCCCGGCCTGCACCGACTCCAGGATGCCGAAGTTCAGGAACCGCTTGGCGTCGAACTGGCCGGCGTCCTCATAGGAGTCGATCGTGCGGTAGGCGCCGTTCGGATAGGTGTTCCGCACCAGGCTCGCCGGATTGTATTGGGCCGTATCGCTCAGCGCCGTCGAGGTCGTGAAGACGATGTTCTTCGGATTGCTGATGTCGACCGTCGCGCTCGGGATGTTGATCCCGAGGATCGCCGCCTCTTCGTTGAAGATGGCGTGGCCGCGCGAATAGTGGGCGACGGCCTTCAGGTCCCAGTCCTCGAAGCCGGTCCAGCGGGCGCTGGTGGTGAAGGCGCCGGTCGACTGCGGGCGGGTCTCGTGCTGGTGGTTGTTCTCCAAGCGGAAATTGCTGACCCGCACCTGGGTGGCGGTGTTGTTTGCGGTCGCCAGGGTGGTGACGTTCGAGGCCGACGGCGTCGTGAACAGGAAGACCTGCTGGTGCAGCTCCTGCGTCGTCTCGTCCTTGGCGTAGGTGGCGATGGCGTCGATCTGCAGGCCGTCGATCGGCTTGAACTGGATCGCGCCGTTGATCATGCTGCGCTTGGTCTCGCGGTCGATCCGGCGATAGCGCAGGCGGGCGGGCGTGTAGACGCCGCTGTTCACCGTCCAGCGGTCCATCCAGAGATAGTCGCCGCGGTCCTTCAGCTCCTGATAGCCGGCGCCAAGGAACACCCCGATCTTGTCGTCGAGGAAGTGGTCGACATAGGTCGCGCCGTACTTGCCCGTCGGGCTGCCGCCGATCAGCTCCTGCTGCTGCAGCTTGCCGGCGAAGATCAGCTGGCGGCCCTTCACGTTGAACGGATGGACGGTGTCGATGTTGACCGTGCCGGCCAGGCCGCCGGCGTCCATGTCGGCGGTCGGCGACTTGTAGACCTGGATGCCCGAGGCCAGCTCGGTCTGGATGACGTCGTAGCGGAAGCCGTCGGTGAAGTTCGAGCTCTTGAAGGTCTGGCCGTTCACCGTGGTCAGGGCGTACTGGGGCCCGAGACCCCGGATGCTGATCGTCGAGCCGCGGCCGTTGATGTTGGAGATCTGCACGCCCGGAATGCGCTGGATGGCCTCGGCGATGTTCTCCGACGGGAACTTGCCGATGTCCTCGGCCGAGATGCCGTCCGACACGCGCACGTCGTTGCGCTTGGTGTCGAGCGCCGTGGCCAGGCTGCGGCGGAAGGCGGTGACCACCACCTCGTCGACGGCCTCGCTGGGCGCCGGCTCGGGCGTGGTCTGGGCGAGCGCCGAACCCGCGAAGCTGGCGCCGGCCAGCAGGGCCAGCACGAAGGCCTTGCGCAGCGCGTCGGGCCGGGAAGTCGTAAGCTTGTGACCGATCATGATGCTATCCCCTCAAGCGGACGCGGCGCGCGCGCCCAGTGAGCGCCGCTCCCCCGCGGCGCCGTTTCGGGCAGACCATTTGAAGACCTTTTTTCGCTGCCCACTGGAACCGTAGGCGCCGCCCGGAAGGCGGTCAAAGCTTGCAACCCGCTCTAATGCTTGAATTTAACAGCCGACCGCCGGATAGGCGCCGGTGGTTTCGGGCTCAACCACCCGGCAACCACTACAAAGCCAATAAAGATCAGCATTATCAATGTGATGAATGAACACCTCACGCGCATTCGCACATGAGGCATAATACCAATTTAATGCCTTTTTTGCGACCATTCGCGCATAGCGAGCGCGCCCCGCGCAGCCGTGGCGCGCAATTGGCCGACCGGCGCTCGCCCAGCTTGCAGCCAAGCCCCAAAAAGCAAGACGCCCGCGCTCCGACCTGATCGGAACGCGGGCGTCGATGCCCCGAGTCGCGGCGCCGTGACTAGCGGGCGCCGCCCCTGGAAAGCGCCACACAGACGGCCTCGGCGTTCGGCCCGATCACCAGGTGCACGACGGGTCCGTCGAGACGGACCAGAGCGCGGACGCCGGCGGCCTTCAGCGCGGGTTCGTCGAGCTTGGCGGGGTCGGCCAGTTCCAGGCGCAGGCGGCTGGAGCAGGCGCTGACGGCGAGGATGTTGGCCTTGCCGCCGAGGCCGGGCAGCAGGGCCTTGGCCATCTTCGGATCAGCCGCCTTTGCCGGCGCGGTCGCCACGACGACGGGCGCTGCGCCCCCTGCCCCGACGGCGGCGCGGATCTCGCCGGCGACGGTGTCGG